>NZ_QTPQ01000032.1:0-103968 GCF_003853425.1 Burkholderia sp. Bp9140 | reverse complement strand
ACGAGGATCTCGCCCTGCTGGAACGGCTCGAGGCCGTTCACGGTCTTGATCAGCGTCGACTTGCCCGAACCCGACGGACCGCACACGACGACCACCTCGCCTTTCTTGACCTCGGTCGTGCAATCGGCGAGGACCTGAAACTGGCCATACCACTTCGAAACGTTCTTGATGGAAATCATCTTGTGACCTTTTTCTGGAGACCTTTGACCAGGGCAGACGCCACCGAGCAAATCACGAAATAGCATGCACCCGCGAACAGGACCATCTCGACGGTCGTGCCGTCGCGATCGCCGATGTTGGCGGCCGTGCGGAAGAAGTCCGCGAGACTGATCACGTACACGAGCGACGTATCCTGGAACAGGACGATCGCCTGCGTGAGCAGCAGCGGCACCATCGCGCGGAACGCCTGCGGCAGGATCACGAGGCGCATGGCCTGCGCGTAGTTCATGCCGAGCGCGAACGCGGCGTTCACCTGCCCGCGCGGCACCGCCTGGATGCCGGCACGGATGATCTCGGAATAATACGCGGCTTCGAACAGCGAGAATGCGACCATCGCCGACGCAAGCCGGATGTCGATCGTCGGCGACAGCCCGAGCACGCCCTGCAGCACCTGCGGCACGATCAGGAAGAACCACAACAGCACCATCACGAGCGGGATCGAGCGGAACACCGTCACGTACGCTTTCGCGAACCACGCGAGCGGCTTCACGCCGGACAGCCGGAGCAGCGCCAGCAGCGTGCCCCACACGATGCCGACGACGATCGCGATCAGCGTGATCTTGAACGTGATGATCGCGCCGGACCACAGCGTCGGAATCGCGCCGGGGATACTACTCCAGTCGAACTGATGCATCACTTGCCTCCGATGTAGCCGGACAGCCGCGTGCGGCCTTCGATCCAGCGCATGAACGCCATCACGACGAGGTTGATGACCACGTACGCGAGCGTCACCGCGATGAACGACTCGTAGGTCTGCGCGGTGTAGTCGACGAGCTGGCGCGCCTGCGCGGACAGGTCAAGCAGGCCGATCGTCGACGCGACCGCCGAGTTCTTGAAGATGTTCAGGAACTCGGACGTGAGCGGCGGCACGATGATCCGGTACGCGACCGGCAGCAGCACGTAGCGGTACGTCTGCCATTGCGTGAAGCCCATCGCGAGGCCGGCCGCGCGCTGGCCCTTCGGCAGCGCGTTGATCCCCGAGCGCACCTGTTCGCACACGCGCGCGCCGGTGAACAGCCCGAGACAGATGATCGACGCGGTGAAGAACTGCGTGGTCGGCGGCAGTTGCTTGATCCAGGTGCCGATCGACGCGGGCAGCAGCTCGGGTATCACGAGATACCAGACGAAGAACTGCACGATCAGCGGAATGTTCCGGAAGATCGACACGTACACGGTGCCGATCGCGGACAGCCATTTGTTCGGCACCGTGCGCAGCACGCCGAACAGCGAACCGACGATCAGCGCGATGACCCAGGCGACGAGCGACACTTCGATCGTCACCCAGAAGCCGGACATCAACCAGCCGAAATAAGTCGTCGGCTCGCCGGTCGAGACGGGGCTCAGGAAGATGCCCCAGTTCCAGTGGTAAGACATGGGCAAGACTCCAGCAAAAAGAAACGGAAGAAGCGTGGCCTCTTCCGTTTCAGTAGCGTCATTTCTGCATCAACGGCCGCGTGGTCAGTCGAGCGCCTTGTCGTTCGGGTTCGCGTACAGCTTCTTCATCGAATCGGACAGCGGGAAGTTCAGGTTCAGCCCCTTCGGCGGAATCGGGCTCTCGAACCACTTCGCGTAGATCTTCGCGGCTTCGCCCGACTTCTCGACTTGCGAGATCGCGTCGTCGACGACCTTCTTGAAGTCCGCATCGCCCTTGCGCATCATGCAGCCGTAGGCCTCTTCCGATTGCGGCGTGCCGACGATCGCCCACTCGCCCGGCTGCTTCGCCTTCGCGCGCTCGCCCGCGAGCAGCGCGTCGTCCATCATGAACGCGACCGCGCGGCCCGACTCGAGCGTGTTGAACGAGTCGCCGTGGTCCTTCGCGCTGATGATGTTCATGCCCAGCTGCTTGTCGTTGTTCATCTTGCGCAGCAGGCGCTCGGACGTCGTGCCGGCGGTGGTCACGACCGTCTTGCCCTTCAGGTCGGCGAACTCCTTCACGCCCGAATCCTTCTTCGTCATCAGGCGCGTGCCGATCACGAAGATCGTGTCGGAGAACGCCGCTTGCTGCTGACGCTCGACGTTGTTGGTCGTCGAGCCGCACTCGATGTCGACCGTGCCGTTCTGCACGAGCGGGATGCGGTTCTGCGACGTGACCGGGATGTTCTTGACCTGCAGGTTCGGCAGGTTCAGCTTCTTCTTCACCGCGTCCACGACCTTCAGCTGGAATTCGCGCGAATAGCCGACGACCTGCTGGTTCTGGTCATAGTAGGAGAACGGGATCGACGATTCGCGGTGCCCCAGCGCGATCACGCCCGTGTCCTTGATCTTCTTCAGCGTGCCGGTCTCCTGCGCATGCGCGCCGCTCGCGAACGCGCACAGCGCCGCGACCATCAGGACAGCCTTGTGGTATTTCATTTTGGTCATCTCCTTGGCTAAAACCCGCGCCAGTGTATCAAAGTAATATTTTTGAAAGTACTGGTTGTTAACCGAACTACGAATCGTCCCGTGCGAAGCCGTCCTCCCGGCTTCGGGCGCGCTTGCGGCGCCTGAATGCGCGCGCGGGCGGTGCCGGATTCGGCACCGCCCGCGAGGGTTCATGCGCGCAATCGGATGGATTGCGTCATGCCTTGATCGTAGTCACCGATCAGGGGTACAGGCCGCGCATTTCGCGCGCCATCAGGATGCGCTTGCACGCGACGATGAACGCCGCCGTACGCACCGACACCTTGTGCTCTTCCGCGACCGCCCACACGCCGGCGAACGCTTCGCGCATCACGCGCTCGAGACGGTGGTTGATCTCGTCTTCCGTCCAGAAGAAGCTCGAGAAGTCCTGCACCCACTCGAAGTACGACACGGTCACGCCGCCCGCGTTCGCGATCACGTCCGGAATCACGAGCACGCCGTTCGCGCTCAGGATATCGTCGGCCGCCGTCGTCGTCGGGCCGTTCGCGCCTTCGACGATGATCTTCGTGCGGATCTTCGCTGCGTTCTTCTCGGTGATCTGGTTTTCCAGTGCCGCCGGGATCAGGATGTCGGTCTCGACCGTCCAGAACTCGTCGTTCGGCATCGGCTCGGCGCCTTCGAAGCCCGCGACGCCGCCCGTGCGCGCGACGTGGTCGAGCAACTTGTTGGAATCGAGGCCGGCCGGCCGGTAGATCGTGCCCGTGTGATCCTGCACCGCGATCACCTTCGCACCCGCTTCCTGGAACAGCTTCGCCGCGATGCCGCCGACGTTGCCGAAGCCCTGCACCGCGATGCGCGCGCCTTCGATTTCCAGGCCCTTCTTCTTCGCCGCTTCGCAGCCGACGACGAACACGCCGCGGCCCGTCGCTTCCTTGCGGCCGAGCGAACCGCCGAGCGAGATCGGCTTGCCGGTCACGACGCCCGTCGACGTCTGGCCCTGGTTCATCGAGAACGTGTCCATCATCCACGCCATCACCTGTTCGTTGGTGTTGACGTCCGGCGCCGGAATGTCGGTGTTCGGCCCGATGATGATGCCGATTTCGCTGGTGTAGCGACGCGTCACGCGCTCGAGCTCACCGCGCGACAGCTTGCGCGGATCGACGCGGATGCCGCCCTTCGCACCGCCGTACGGCACGTTCACGGCCGCGTTCTTCACCGACATCCATGCGGACAGTGCCATCACTTCCGACAGCGTCACGTCCTGGTGGTAACGCACGCCGCCCTTGCCCGGACCGCGCGACACGTTGTGCTGCACGCGATAGCCTTCGAAGTGCGCGACGGTGCCGTTGTCGAGTTCGATGGGTACGTCGACGATCAGGATGCGCTTCGGACGCTTCAGCGTTTCAAGCCAGCGCGACAGCGAACCGAGGTACGGTGCGACGCGATCGACCTGCTGAAGGTAGTTGCCCCACGGGCCGAGATCGTCGGCGTGCAGGTAGGACGGGATGGACTGCAGTTGCGAAGACATGGATGCTCCAACGTTCAACGAAGTGCGCACATTGTCGAAAAACCCGTTTTTTTTATCCAATGCCGTTTGCTTATTCGATTATGCGTTTCTTGCATGATCGGGATTTTTCGCAAATCCGCGGTCGATTTGCGCAAGAACGCCCGCGATCGGTCGTGCATCGCGTCGGCGAAAAATCGTCGGGGAAGCCGCCGGACGCCCGCCGGACAGGCGTCTGGCAGGCGCCGCAAGCCGGTCGTCAGCCGCGCGCCTGACCGGCCCGGTTAACCGCCCACGGTTAACCGGCCGCTTCGCGCAATTCGTCGCGCACGACGTCCCACAGCGCGCGCACGAGCTTCTGGCGCGGATCGTCGCCCTGCAGCGCGAGCTTGTCGCAGTACAGGCGGATCTCCATCGTCAGCGTGAACGGATGCGTGCCGCCGCGCGCGGAACGGTCGAGCCGGATCAGGCGGCCGCTCGCCACCGCGTCCTCGACCGCGCTGTGCGGCAGGAACGCGACGCCGTGGCCCGCGAGCGCCATCGCCTTCAGCCCTTCGGCCATGTCGGTTTCGTACACGCGATCGAGAAACAGGGGGGTCGGTGCGTTCGCAACGATGACTTCGGTCATCCGGCCGAGATACGCGTTCGGCGTATACGACAGGTACGGCACGCGCGCCTCGGCCGTGCCCGGCAGCGTGTAGCGCGGCCGGCCCGCGCGGCCCGGCGCCGAGAACGCGCTGATCGGCTCGCTGCCGAGGACCAGCATGTCGTAGCGGGCCGGGTCGAGCGCGACCGGGTGGCTCGGGTGGTGGTAGCCCATCACGAGGTCGCAGCCGCCCTCGACGAGCGACAGCACGGCGTCGTGCACGTTCAGCGCGCGCAGCCGCGTGTGGACCTGCCCCATCTTCGCCTCGATCCGCTGCAGCCAGCGCGGAAAGTACGTGAGCGACAGCGTGTGCGGCACCGCGAACTCGATGGTCGGCACCGGCGCGCCGACGTGGCCGCGCAGCAGCGTGCGCGCCTCGTGTGCCTGCGACAGCATCGTCAGCGCCTGCTCGTAGAAGATCTGGCCGGCCTGCGTGAGCCGCGTCGGATAGACCGAACGATCGATCAGTTCGGTCGCGAGCCAGGCCTCGAGCGCCTGGATGCGCCGCGAGAACGCGGGCTGCGACACGTGCCGCAGTTCGGCGGACCGGCTAAAGCTGCGCGTTTCCGCGAGCGAGACGAAGTCTTCGAGCCATTTCAGTTCCATGCAGGCGGGCGCGGCGGGCGGCGGTCGGGAAGAAGCCTGCATTCTACCGGCGGGCGGGCCCGCCCGGCGGCGTGGCGGGCAGCCCGGCGAGCCGGCGCGGGCGCCTGCCGGCAGGCCAATCGCGCGCCGCCCGGGCACCGGGTGCGTGCCGATCGCCCGCGGTGGCCGCGGCCGGACCGGTTCGGCCGGGATCGCTCCGCGCCAATGGTAAAATGCCGGATTCTCCTCCCCCTCGTTCGCACCGGCCCCAAAGGCCACGCCCGATCATGTCCGACACTCGTCCCGATACGCTTTTCGCCCTCACCGCGCTCTCGCCCATCGACGGCCGCTACGCCAGCAAGACCGAAGCGCTGCGCGACTGGCTCTCCGAAGCCGCCTTCATGCGCCACCGCGTCACCGTCGAGGTGCACTGGCTGATCGCGCTGTCGCGCGCCGGCTTCGCGGAAGTCCCGCGCTTCTCCGACGCGTCCGAACAATTCCTGCTGCAGCTCGCCGAGCGCTTCACCGCGCACGACGCCGCGCGCATCAAGGAAATCGAGCGCGTGACGAACCACGACGTGAAGGCCGTCGAATACTGGCTGAAGGAATCGGTGAAGGGCCAGGCCGAACTCGAGAAGGCCAGCGAGTTCATCCACTTCGCGTGCACGTCCGAAGACATCAACAACACGTCGCACGGGATGATGCTCGCCGGCGCGCGCGAGCACGTGATCGTGCCGGCGCTGCGCACGGTCCACCAGCGCCTCGTCGCGCTGTCGCACGCGCTCGCGGAGCAGCCGATGCTGTCGCGCACGCACGGCCAGCCGGCCAGCCCGACGACGCTCGGCAAGGAACTCGCGAACGTCGCCGCGCGCCTCGCGCGCGCGATCACGCGCATCGAGAAGGTCGAGATCCTCGGCAAGATGAACGGCGCGGTCGGCAACTTCAACGCGCACCTGTCCGCGTATCCGGAATTCGACTGGGAAGCGTTCTCGCGCGACGTGATCGAGAACCGCCTGAAGCTGACGTTCAACCCGTACACGATCCAGATCGAGCCGCACGACTACATGGCCGAGCTGTTCGACGCGGTCGCACGCGCGAACACGATCCTGCTCGACCTCGACCGCGACGTGTGGGGCTACATCTCGGTCGGCTACTTCAAGCAGAAGACGAAGGCCGGCGAAATCGGCTCGTCGACGATGCCGCACAAGGTCAACCCGATCGATTTCGAGAACTCGGAAGGCAACCTCGGCCTCGCGAACGCGACGCTGCGCCACCTCGCCGACAAGCTGCCGGTGTCGCGCTGGCAGCGCGACCTGACCGACTCGACGGTGCTGCGCAACATGGGCGTCGCGCTCGGCTACTCGCTGCTCGCGTACGACTCGCTGATCCGCGGCCTCGACAAGCTCGAAGTGAACCCGCAGCGCCTGAACGACGATCTCGACAACTGCTGGGAAGTGCTCGCGGAGCCGGTGCAGACGGTGATGCGCCGCTACGGCATCGAGAACCCGTACGAGCAGTTGAAGGAACTGACGCGCGGCAAGGGCATCACGCGCGAAGCGCTGCAGGAATTCGTCGGCACGCTGGCGATCCCGCAGGACGCGAAGGACCGCCTGCTCGCGATGACGCCTGCGTCGTACATCGGCAAGGCCGTCGAGCTCGCGAAGCGGATCGCGTAAGCGCCGCCGTCGCCGGACGGAAAAAAAGCCCGATGCGAGCAATGTCGCATCGGGCTTTTTGCTTTTCGGCCGATCAGAACGAGATCATCCGCCCCGGATTCAGCGCGCTCATCACGCTCATCGCCGCCTTCGCGGCGGGAATCGCGATCGGCGACAGCTGCCGGCCGAGCGGAATCTCGCGATGGTCGATGCCGGTCAGCATCGAGAAATCGTCGTTGCGTCCGACGCAATCGTCGCAGATCGCCTTGCCGATCCGCACCGTCTGCGCGACGCCATGCCCGCTCCAGCCCTGCACCATGTACATCGGCACGCGGCCGTCGGTCTTGCGGCTGTCGGTCGCGCCGTTCAGCGTGAAGTCGCTGACGCCGCTCCAGCAGTAGTCGAGCGCGAAGCGGCCGTCATGCTGCGGAAACACCGTGTTCAGCCGCGTCAGCAGATACGCGTTGACGTCCTGCTGCGCCCAGCACGTGCCGGTGCCCTGCCCGCCGAACAGCAGGCGGTTGCCGCGCACCGGCCGGTAGTAGTCGATCTGGAACTGCGTATCGTACACCGGCATGCCGGCCGGCATCAGCGTCGCGACGTCGACGTCTAGCGGTGCCGTCACGCTCACGTAAGTGAAGAACGGCACGGTGGTTGTGGCGCCGTCATCCAGCAGCCGGAATGTCGTGTTGTGCAGCGCGAGCACGACGCCGCGGCGCGCGGTGATCGTGCCGCCCGGCGTCGTCGCGACGACGCCCGCCGGCGTTTCGTCGAGCGCCAGCACCTCGGTGCCCTCGTACAGCGCGCCGCCGTTGAGCCGGAAGCCGTGCACGAGGCCGCGCACCAGCGCGAGCGGATGAAGCTGCCCGCCGAGCGCATCGATCGCCGCGCCGTGATACAGCCCCGAACGCACGTATTCGTCGTGCAGCTGATGGCGGCCCACGAGCGTCACGCCGGCGTCGCCGAGATGGCGGCGTGCGTCCCCGCCGTCGAGCAGCGCGCTCATGTGGCCCGGGTGGACCGCCGCCGTCACGTGGCCGCGCTTGCGGTCGAGGTCGAGCGCGTAACGCGCGCCGATTGCATCGATCAGGTCCATCGATTCGGCCGACGCGAAGCGCCACAGCCGCTTCGCGTCGTCGTGCGACAGGTGGTCGATCATGTCGGCCGCTTCCCAGCGCGCGAGGCCCGGCGTGAGCTGGCCGCCGTTGCGGCCCGACGCCGCGGAGCCGACGTGATGCTTGTCGACGAGGATCGTGTCGACGCCCGCTTCCGCGAGATGCAGCGCGGCCGATGCGCCGAGCAGCCCGGCGCCGATCACCAGCACGTCGCATACGGCGTCGTGCGCGAGCGGCGCGCTGTTTTCATGGCGCGACAACGACGCCTCGTACCAGTTGGCCGGACGCTCGCCGTCGTAGCGGGACGGCTCGCACCAGTTCCAGTTGTCCTTTTCGATGTTCAGTTGCGTCGGGTCGAAACGCGATTCTCCCTGGATCAGGGGTTTGTGGCTGGAAGTCATGATTGCACTTGCATGGTCTTGGGCCGCCTGTCGAAGAGCCGTGAGGCTTCGCGGGTGGGGCAGCCGGTTCCACTTGGGTGTCAACGAGATAAAGGGCGCGATGGCCCGTGTTGACGGCAGGCACGCTCGTGTCTGCCTGGATCCCGGACCGTGCAAAGCACGCATTGAAAGGTGCCGGGACACCCAATTTCTACACCGCAGAAATAATTCTACAGCGTAGAATATGCTTTCGTCAAGATGACAGCCCGCCGCCCCACCGCCCAATGAAAGACAAACCCGCCCAAGGCCCGCGCGGCCTCGACAAGGACGCGATCGTCGCGGCCGCGCTCGCGCTGCTCGAAGAGGTCGGCGAAGCCGCGTTCAGCGTGCGCAAGCTCGCGCAGTCGATCGGCTGCGACCCGATGAGCGTGCTGTATCACTTCAAGTCGAAAGAGGGCCTGAGCCGGGCGATCGCGAACGCGCTGTCGCGCTCGCTCGTGCCGGTCGACCCGTCACTGCCGTGGCGCGACCGGCTGCGCGATCTCGCGCGCCAGTACCGCGCGCTCGCGCGGCGCTACCCTGCCGCGTTCGCGCTGCTGCAGCGCCACATGAGCACGGGCCCCGCCGATCTCGCGCACATCGAGGCCGTGCATCGCGCGCTGGCCGATGCGGGCATTGCGCGCGCGGCGCTGCCGTCGGTCTGCGTCGGCTGGTACGCGAGCGTGATCGGGCTCGCCGCGGCCGAGGCCGGCGGCCTCACACGGCCCGCGAACGACGTCGAGCTCGCGGAAATGCATGCGCTGTCCGATGCCGAGCACCCGCTCGTCAAGTCGGCCGCCCCGCTCTATGCGCGGCTCGACCCGGCCGCCGTGCACGACACGATGCTTGACGTGCTGCTCGACGGCATCGCTCGGTACGCGCGCGCGGCCTGACCGGCCGCTTGCGCGCCGCAAATGAAACAGGCGCCCGGGGGCGCCTGTTTCACTGCTGCATGACGATTGCCGCGAACCGCGCTCAGTGCTGCTGCGCGAGGCCGATCTTCACCATCACTTCCTCGACGATCTGTTCGGGCGTCAGTTCGATGCCGACCACGATCGCTTCGTCCGGGCCCGGCTCCTCGAGCGTCTCGAGCTGACTCGTCAGCAGCGACGGATCGAAGAAATGGCCGGTGCGGGTCTTCAGGCGCTCGCGCAATACCTCGAACGAACCCTTCAGATACACGAACCGCACGTCGGTGTCGGTGCCGCGCAGCACGTCGCGGTACGACCGCTTCAGCGACGAGCACGTGAACACGGCCGTCTCGCCCGCGCGCTGCTTTTCCTCGATGGCCTCACGGATCGAGCGCAGCCACGGCCAGCGGTCGTCGTCGGTCAGCGGAATGCCGTGGTGCATCTTCTCCTTGTTCGCCGCGCTGTGAAACGCGTCGCCATCGGTAAAGGTGCACGACAGGCGCTCCGCCAGCATTTCGCCGATTCGCGACTTGCCCGCGCCCGACACGCCCATTGCGATCAGAATCATTGACTACCCCTTGTTACAGAACCACGCTCAGCAGCAGCGTAAAGCTCAGACCGAGCACCGAGATGATGGTTTCAAGCAGCGACCAGGTCTTGAACGTCTGACCGACCGTCATCCCGAAGTATTCCTTGATCAGCCAGAAGCCGCCGTCGTTCACGTGCGAGAAGATCAGCGAACCGGACCCCGTCGCGAGCACCAGCAGCTCCGGGCGAACCGCCGCGCCCGACGCCGCCGCGATCGGCGCGACGATGCCGCAGGCGGTCGTCATCGCGACCGTCGCCGAACCCGTCGCGAGGCGCATCAGCGCCGCCACGAACCAGCCGAGCAGCAGCGGCGACAGGTGCGCGTGCTTCGCGGTCTCGACGATCTGCTGCGAGATCCCGCTGTCGCGCAGGACGCCGCCGAAGCCGCCGCCCGCGCCGACGATCAGCGTGATACCGGCGATCGGCGCCAGGCACTCGCCGCAGAACTTCTGGATCTGGTCGCGGTTGAAGCCCTGCAGCTTGCCGAACGTGAAGAAGCTCACCAGCACGGCGATCAGCAGCGCGACGTCGGAGTTGCCGGCAAAGCGCAGCAGGCTGTTCGGCAGCGACTTCGGCGCGAAGACCAGATCGGCCCAGCTGCCGACCAGCATCAGGATCACCGGCAGCATGATGGTGAACAGCGTGATGCCGAAACCCGGCAGTTCGCGCTTCTTGCCTTCCGCATGCGATTCGACGAACTGCGCCGCCAGCGGATTGTTCTCCGGCAGCTTCACGAACTTCGAGATCATCAGCGCGAACAGCGGGCCGGCGACGATCGCGGTCGGCACGCCGACGATCAGGCCGAACGCGATCGTCTTGCCGATGTCGGCGCCGTACTGCTGCACGGCGAGCAGCGCGGCCGGGTGCGGCGGGATCAGGCCGTGCACGACGGACAGGCCCGCGACCATCGGCAGGCCGACGACGAGCAGCGACTTGCCGGTACGCTTCGCGACGTTGAACGCGATCGGGATCAGCAGCACGAAGCCGACCTCGAAGAACACCGGCAGGCCGACGATGATCGCGACGAACATCATCGCCCAGTGAATGTTCTTTTCACCGAACCAGTCGATCAGCGTGGTCGCGATCCGCTCCGCTCCGCCCGATTCGGCCATCATCTTGCCGAGCATCGTGCCGAGGCCGACGACGACCGCGATATGGCCGAGCGTGTTGCCGTTGCCCGTTTCGAACGACTTGACGATCTTGTCCATCGGCATCCCGACCACGAGGCCGAGGCCGAGCGACACGATGATGAGCACCAGGAACGGGTAGATCTTGAACCGCGCGATCATCACGATCAACGCGACGATCGCGATCACGGTGTAAATGAGCAGCATGCTGCCTTGGACAGCTCCCATGTGACTCCTCCTTGGGATTATTCGAACCGGGCGGATTGACGCGAGTATGCCCGGCTATGCAGGTCTCCGAAACACGGGGGGTACCCACCCCGTGAGGACGCTGAATTTTACTTATCTTTGCGGCCTGCGGATAGAACCGGTTCCATCAGCAAAAACCCTCGGTAAAACAAGCACTAAGCGCTTGATTACCGAGGATCAAACCGTCATTCCGTACAAGTATTAACGATGGAGCTGGCTCGCGGCTTGCGCGAGGCGCGTGACTTCGGCCCAGTCCTGCGCGGCGAGCGCGGACTTCGGCGTGAGCCACGAACCACCGACGCACACGACGTTCGGCAGCTTCAGGAAACTCGGCGCGGTCTCGACCGTGATGCCGCCCGTCGGGCAGAACTTCAGCGCCGGGAACGGGCCGTGGAACGCCTGCAGCATCGGCACGCCGCCGGCCTGCTGCGCGGGGAAGAACTTGACGATCTCGTAGCCGAATTCGAGCGCCTGGATGATGTCGCTCGGCGTCATCACGCCCGGCAGCAGCGGCAGGCCCGCATCGAGCGACGCGAGGTGCAGGTCCTTCGTCAGGCCCGGCGACACGCCGAACTTCGCACCCGCGCGCTTCGCCTGCTCGCAGTGCTCCGGCTTCGTGATCGTGCCGACGCCGACGACGATGTCGTCCGCGAGCTGGCTCGCGCGCTGGATCGCCTCGAGGCCCGCCGGCGTGCGCAGCGTGATCTCGAGCACCTTGACGCCGCCCGCGTGCAACGCGCGCGACACGTGTTCGCCCTGCTCTACCGAGTCGAATGCGAGCACCGGAATGACCGGGCCCAGCTTCACGATTTCAGCAATCGTCTTCATTGATGAAACTCCTTGAAATTCATGCAATTCATGCGGCGACACCAACGGCCGTTTCGCCGGCCAGCGCCCCGAAAACCGATGCGCCCTGCTCGGCCGGCGCGGCGGCCGCGCGGAACACGCCGAACAGTTCGCGCCCGAAACCCGTTTCGTTGTCGGCCTGGTGCAGCGGCTGCGCGACCGGGCGCGCCTGCCATTCGGCTTCGTCGACCTCGATGTCGAGGACGCCGGCTTCCGCGTCGATCACGAGCGTGTCGCCCGTCTTCACCTTGCCGAGCGGGCCGGCCAGCAGCGCTTCCGGCGACACGTGGATCACGGCCGGCACCTTGCCCGACGCGCCGGACATGCGGCCGTCGGTAACGAGCGCGACGTGGAAGCCCTGATCCTGCAGCACGCCGAGCAGCGGCGTCAAACGGTGCAGCTCGGGCATCCCGTTCGCCCGCGCGCCCTGGAAGCGCACGACCGCGACGAAGTCGCGCTTCAGCTCGCCGCGATCGAATGCCGCCTGCACGGCTTCCTGCGAATCGAACACGATCGCGGGGGCCGTCACCTTGCGGTGCTCGGGCGCGACCGCCGAAATCTTGATCACGCCGCGGCCGAGCCGGCCCTGCATCAGGCGCAGGCCGCCGTCCGGCTGGAACGGGTCGCGAATGCCGCGCAGCACCTTCGTGTCGTGGCTCTCGGCCGTGCCGTCGACCCACGTCAGCTTGCCGTCGATCAGCTTCGGCTCCTTCGTGTAGTGCGACAGGCCCTTGCCCGCGACGGTCGTCACGTCTTCGTGCAGCAGCCCGCCTTCGAGCAGGTTGCGCACCAGGAACGCGACGCCGCCCGCCGCGTGAAAATGGTTCACGTCGGCCTTGCCGTTCGGGTAGATCTTCGCGAGCAGCGGCACGGCGGCCGACAGTTCGTCGAAATCGTTCCAGTCGATCAGGATGCCGGCCGCGCGCGCGATCGCGACGAGGTGCAGCGTGTGGTTGGTCGAGCCGCCCGTCGCGAGCAGCGCGACGATCCCGTTGACGATCGCCTTCTCGTCGATCACATGGCCGATCGGCGTGTACTGGCCACGCTCGACCGTCAGGTCGAGCACGCGGCGCGCGGCTGCGGCGGTCAGCGCGTCGCGCAGCGGCGTGTGCGGATGGACGAACGCCGAACCCGGCAGGTGCAGGCCCATCAGCTCCATCAGCATCTGGTTGCTGTTCGCGGTGCCGTAGAACGTGCAGGTGCCGTGGCCGTGATACGCGGCCGATTCGGCTTCGAGCAGCGCGTCGCGGCCGACCTGGCCGGTCGCGAACTGCTGGCGGATCTTCGCCTTGTCGTCGTTCGACAGGCCGCTCGTCATCGGGCCGGCCGGCACGAAGATGGTCGGCAGGTGGCCGAACTGCAGCGCGCCGATCAGGAGGCCCGGCACGATCTTGTCGCAGATGCCGAGGCAGAGCGCCGCGTCGAACATGTTGTGCGTGAGTGCGATCGCCGTACCCATCGCGATCGCCTCGCGCGAGAACAGCGACAACTCCATCCCCGGGTTGCCCTGCGTGACGCCGTCGCACATCGCCGGCACGCCGCCCGCGAACTGCGCGACGCCGCCGTTCTCGCGCGCGGCGGCCTTGATGATGTCGGGGAAATCCTTGTACGGCGCGTGCGCGGACAGCATCTCGTTGTACGAGGACACGATGCCGATGTTCGGCTCGCGGATCGCCTTGATCTGGAACTTGTCGCTGCCTTCGAGACCCGCGAAGCCGTGCGCGAGGTTCGCGCACGACAGCGCGCCGCGCGCCGGGAACTTGCCCTGCGCGCCGTCGATGCGCTGCAGATAGGCGGAACGGGTCGATTGGCTGCGGGCGATCACGCGTTCGGTGACTTTCGCCAGAGTGGGGTGCAGCGACGTCATGCTGGGCGCTCCTGTATGCCGGCGACACCGGCGGTTGGAATCGTGGGGACGGTCGAGTGCATCGAACGAACGAAGGCAGTCTAGTAGAAAAACTACAAGCACGCAATGCGGATCAGCATACGCGCAACCCACATTCCCGCCACCAGCAAGGCTTTACCTGGTGAAAACCCTAATCAACCGCATTACCCACCCCATGAGCCGCCGACGATGAAGCTAGTATTTTTATGTAGATTTTCTACAATTCGATTGCGATACACTCGCTCATCCGAACCCGATTTTCATCCGCCGTCCCATGCTGCCTCGCATTGAAGCGATCCGCGCCGAGTTGCGCCCGTCCGAGCGCAAGCTCGCCGACTACATCCTCGCCGCGCCGCGCGAGGTGCTCGACCTCGCGATGACCGAGCTGTCGACCCGCGCGGGCGTCAGCCAGCCGACCATCGCGCGCTTCTGCCAGGCGCTCGGCTGCAGCGGCTTTCGCGAATTCAAGATCCGGCTCGCGCAGAGCGTCGCACCCGGTGTGTCGTCGGTGTATCGCGACGTCGAGCCCGACGAGCCGGCGCCGGGCATCATCGGCAAGGTGTTCGACCGCACGATCGGCGCGCTGATCGAGGTGCGCAACAGCCTGTCGGCCGGCAGCGTCGCCGACGCGATCGCGCTGCTGTCGAACGCGTCGCGCATCGAGTTCTACGGCGCCGGCGGCTCGGGCATCGCCGCGCAGGACATCCAGCACAAGTTCTTCCGGCTCGGCGTGCCGAGCGTCGCCTATTCGGATCCGCACACGTTCTCGATGTCGTCGGCGCTGCTCGGGCCGCACGATGTCGTCGTCGCGATCTCGAACACCGGCCGCACGCGCGACATCGTCGATGCCGCGCGCTCCGCGCTCGCGTGCGGCGCGAAGGTCGTCGCGATCACGCAGAGCCATTCGCCGCTCGCGAAACTCGCGACAGTGAGCCTCGCGTCGAACGTCGCCGAGGAAACCGACGTGTTCTCGCCGATGACGTCGCGGATGTCGCATCTCGCGATCGGCGACATCCTCGCGGTCGGCGTCGCGCTGTCGCGCGGGCCCGCGCTGATGGAACGGGTCGGCCGTGCGAAGGAAGCGATCACGCGCCGCCGGATCGACGACGGCGCGAAGGATTGAGCAGGCACCGCGCCGACCGCGCGTAAACGAATAACGGCGCCCCGCGGGGCGCCGTTGCGCATCAGGCGGCACCGGCACCCTCGCCGGCCATGCCGCTCAGAACGGCTTGATCACGACCAGCGCGACCGCCGCCAGCATGCCGAGTACCGGCAGTTCATTGAACACGCGATACCACTTGTCGGTGCGGCGGTTCTCGCCGCGCTCGAACACGCGCAGCAGGTGCCCGCAGTACGCATGGTAGATCACGAGCAGCAGCACCACCGTCACCTTCGCGTGGATCCAGCCCTGCCCCTGGCCGATGCCGATCACGAGCCAGAGCCACAGCCCGCATGCCAAGGCCGGCACCGCGATCATCGTCATGAAGCGGAACAGCTTGCGCGCCATCAGCAACAGGCGCCGCACCGCGGCCGGATCGGTCTCCATGGCCAGGTTCACATAGATGCGCGGCAGGTAGAACAGCCCCGCGAACCACGCGGCGATCAGCACGATATGGAACGTCTTGACCCAGAGCATTGCCATCGGTTGCGCGCCTCGCGTTACTGTCGGCCTTCGCCGTGCCCGAGCACGACGTACTTCAGCGACGTGAGCCCTTCCAGGCCGACAGGGCCGCGTGCGTGCAGCTTGTCGTTCGAGATGCCGATTTCCGCGCCGAGGCCGAATTCGAAGCCGTCCGCGAAGCGGGTCGACGCGTTGACCATCACGCTCGCCGAATCGACTTCGCGCAGGAAGCGCATCGCGCGGTCGTGATCCTCGGTGACGATCGCATCGGTGTGGTGCGAGCCGTAGTGGTTGATGTGCTCCATCGCGGCGTCGAGGCCGTCGACGACCTTGATCGCGAGCACCGGCGCGAGATATTCGGTGTGCCAGTCTTCCTCGGTTGCATCGACGAGCGGGCCGACGCCCGCCTCGGCGAGCACCGCGCGCGCGGCCGCATCGACGCGCAGCTCGACCTGCTTGTCGCGATACAGCTTGCCGAGCGGCGGCAGCAGCGTCGCCGCGACGCCGCTCGCGACGAGCAGCGTCTCCATCGTGTTGCAGGTGCCGTAGCGGTGCGTCTTCGCGTTGTCGCACACCGTCAGCGCCTTCGCGAGATCGGCGCGATCGTCGACATAGACGTGGCAGATGCCGTCGAGGTGCTTGATCATCGGCACGCGTGCCTCGTTGATCAGGCGCTCGATCAGGCTCTTGCCGCCGCGCGGCACGATCACGTCGACGTAGTCGGTCATCGTGATCAGCTTGCCGACCGCCGCGCGATCGGCGGTCGCGACGACCTGCACGGCATCCTGCGGCAGGCCGGCCGCCTCGAGCCCTTCGCCGATCAGCTTCGCGAGCGCCGCGTTCGATTCGAGTGCCTCGGAGCCGCCGCGCAGGATCGTCGCGTTGCCCGACTTCAGGCACAACGCGGCCGCGTCGATCGTCACGTTCGGGCGCGACTCGTAGATGATACCGATCACGCCGAGCGGCACGCGCATCTGGCCGACCTGGATCCCGCTCGGGCGGTACTTGAGATTGCCGATCTCGCCGATCGGATCGGCCAGCGACGCGACCTGGCGCAGGCCTTCGACCATCGTCTTCAGCGCGTTGTCCGACAGCGTCAGGCGGTCGATGAACGCCGCATCGAGCCCCTTTTCGCGGGCGCGGGCGACGTCGCGTGCGTTCGCATCCTTCAGCGCCTGCGCATCGCGCTCGATCGCGCGGGCCACGGCGTCGAGCGCCGCGTTCTTCGCGGCCGTGCTGGCGCGCGCCATCGCGCGGGAAGCGTGCCGGGCACGGCGGCCCAGATCCGTCATGTACTGGTCGATATCCATCGTGTGACTCGAGAAGCGAGCCGCTTGGCGCGGCGTGAATGCGTGGGGAAGCGTGGCGCGCGGCGGCAAGCGGGCCGCGCCATCCATTGAAATATTGTAAGCGGGTTGCGATGCGTGCGCTGAAGGCCCGGACTTAACGCCGCACGCGACCCGCGGTCGGCGGTCGCTCACCGTGGGCGCCCGCGACCGTCATCGCGAGCTGGAACAGGCCGTCCCACGGATCGGGCGGCGGATCGTCCTGCGTGCGGCGGCCCGGCGTGACGGCCGACAGCCCCTTCACCTGCCGGTCGAGCTTCGCGGCGAACGCGAGCGCCTTCTCGAGCCCGGTTTCCGATACGCGGTTCAGCGCGGGGCCGATCAGCCGCTCGCGCGGGCCCCACACGCGGTTTTCGCGCAGCAGCGTGGCCAGCGGCTTGCCGGCCGTCGCGCCGCGCTTGATCCGCAGCAGCGTGCGCAATTCCTCGACGACGGCCCACATCACGAGCACGATCGCCTCGCCCTCGCCCTTCAGCCCGTCGATCATCCGCGCGAGCCGAGCGGCGTCGCCCGCGAGCATCGCCTCGTTCAGCTTGAAGACGTCGTAGCGCGCGACGTTCAGCACCGCGTCGTGCACCTGCTCGAACGACAGCACGCCCTGCGGATAGAGCAGCCCGAGCTTCTGGATTTCCTGGTGCGCGGCGAGCAGGTTGCCCTCGACGCGCTCCGCGATGAACTGCAGCGCGCGCCGGCCGTCGTCGCCGGGCGCGACGCGCTGGCCCTGCATCGACAGACGCTGGCCGATCCAGTTCGGCAGCTGCGCGCGGTCGACCGGATCGATCTTCAGCGCGACGCCGCCGTTCTGCAACGCGGTAAACCATGCGGATTTCTGCGTTGCCGCGTCGAGGCGCGGCAACGTGACGAGCATCAGCGCGTCGGGGTTCGGCGTCGCCGCGAGCGTCTTCAGCGCGTCGGCGCCTTCCTTGCCGGGCTTGCCCGACGGAATGCGCAGCTCGATCAGCTGGCGTTCGCCGAACAGGGACATCGCCTGGGTCGCGCCGAGCAGCACGCTCCAGTCGAAGCCGCGCTCGACCGTATGCACCGAACGCTCGGTGAAGCCGGCCGCGCGCGCGGCCGCACGAATGCGGTCGCACGCTTCCTGCGCGAGCAGCGGCTCGTCGCCGAAGACGGTATAGAGCCCGGCCAACCCCTTCGCGAGGTGCGGCTCCAGCGCATCAAGTCGCAGTTGCATCGATACGTGCGCCGTCGATCAGAGCGGCGGCGGCGGCAACGGCGCGCGCGGCGCGACGCCCGGCACCACGTCTTCCGGCGCCGGCGTCAGCGAGTGGACGATCGCGAGACGCCGCATCAACTGGTCGACCGCATCGTTCTGCATGTCGCCGTACAGGATGTCGGCTTCCTGCGCCTTCGCGTTCGTGTACTGGTCGCTGTACGTCATCGCACGGTTCAGCGCGATCGCGCTCGGCGGGATCAGCACGGTGCCGTCCTTGCTCGTCAGCGTGTAGTTCAACGTGTAGAACAGCGCGTATTCCTGCGCGGAGCCGTACTTGTTGAGCGTCAGCGTGTTCTGGCCGCGCGACTCCCACATGCGCAGCACGGCGTCGGCGTCGTCCGCCGACTTGACGATCTTCGTGTCGCTGCCGGCCTCGACGAGACGCACCAGGCGCGCCTCGACGGGCGCCGGCGCGCCAGCCACCAGCAAGTGCTTGAACGCGTAGTCCTGCTGGCCGCGCAACTGGAAACCGCATGCCGACAGCGCGACCGCGCTGCCGACGAGCACCAAAAACGATCTGCGGATCACCTTCGCTCCTTCTGTGTGCGCCCGACGGCCAACGGCCGTCAGACGACGATGTTCACGAGGCGGCCGGGCACGACGACGATCTTCTTCGCCGGCTTGCCGTCGCTGAACTTCGCGAACGCCTCGTCGGCCACCGCCGCGGCTTCGATCACCTCGCGGCTCGCGTCCTTCGCGACCTTCAGCGCGCCGCGCACCTTGCCGTTCACCTGCAGCACGAGCTCGATCTCGGCCTGCTCGAGCGCGGCCTCGTCGACCTTCGGCCAGGGCGCGTCGAGCAGCGGGCCGAATTCGTCCGCGTAGCCGAGCGCCTTCCACAGCTCGAACGTGACGTGCGGCACGACAGGGTACAGCACGCGCAGCAGCACGCCGTACGTCTCGCGCAGCACGCCGGGCGTCGCGCCCTTCGCGCCGTCGATCGCGTTCAGCATCTTCATCGCGGCCGACACGACGGTGTTGTACTGCAGACGCTGGTAGTCGAAATCGGCCTGCTTCAGCACGCTGTAGATCTCGCGGCGCAGCGCCTTGTCGGCGTCGCCGAGCGCGGCCGCGTCGAAGCCCGCACGCACGGCGAGCGCTTCGCGATTCGTCGCACCGAAGCTCCACACGCGGCGCAGGAAGCGGCTCGCACCCTCGACACCCGCGCCCGACCACTCGAGCTGCTGCTCCGGCGGCGCGGCGAACATCGTGAACAGGCGCGCGGTGTCCGCGCCGTACTGGTCGATCAGCACCTGCGGATCGACGCCGTTGTTCTTCGACTTCGACATCTTCTCGATGCCGCCGAGCACGACCGGCTGGCCGTCGGCGTTCAGCGTCGCGCCGACCGGGCGGCCCTTTTCGTCGAACGTGACGGTCACGTCGGCCGGGTTGTACCAGGTCTTCTTGCCCGACGCGTCCTCGCGGTAGAACGTCTCGTTCAGCACCATGCCCTGCGTCAGCAGGTTCTTGGCCGGCTCGCCGAACTTCACGAGGCCGAGGTCGCGCATCACCTTGGTCCAGAAACGCGAGTACAGCAGGTGCAGGATCGCGTGCTCGATGCCGCCGATGTACTGGTCCATCGGCATCCAGTAATCGGTGCGCGCGTCGACCATCGTCTCGGCGTCCGGCGCCGTGTAGCGCGAGAAGTACCACGACGAATCGACGAAGGTGTCCATCGTGTCGGTCTCGCGCTTCGCGGCCGCGCCGCACTTCGGGCACGAGCAGTGCAGGAACGCTTCCGACTTCGCGAGCGGGTTGCCCGAGCCGTCCGGCACGAGGTCTTCCGGCAGCACGACCGGCAGGTCCTGCTCCGGCACCGGCACGTCGCCGCACGACGGGCAGTGAATGATCGGGATCGGCGTGCCCCAGTAGCGCTGGCGCGACACGCCCCAGTCGCGCAGGCGCCACGTGACCTGCTTGTCACCGAAGCCGCCGGCCTTCAGGTCGGCCGCGATCGCGTCGACCGCCGCGCCGTACGCGAGGCCGTCGTACTTGCCGCTGTTGACGCAGGCCGCGACGTCCTTGTCGCCGTACCACTCCTGCCACGCGTCGAGCGAGTACGTCTGCCCTTCGGCCGCGATCACCTGCTTGATCGGCAGGTCGTATTTCTTCGCGAACGCGAAGTCGCGCTCGTCGTGCGCGGGCACGCCCATCACCGCGCCTTCGCCATAGCTCATCAGCACGTAGTTGCCGATCCAGACCTCGACCGGCTCGCCCGTCAGCGGGTGCGACACCGAGAAGCCCGTCGCGACGCCCTTCTTCTCCATCGTCGCGACATCGGCCTCGGCGACGCCGCCGCGCTTGCATTCGTCGATGAACGCCTGCAGTTCCGGCTTGCCCTGCGCGAGGCGCGTAGCGAGCGGGTGCTCGGCCGCGATCGCGCAGAACGTGACGCCCATGATCGTGTCGGCGCGCGTCGTGAACACGCGCAAGAGCGCCTTCTCGCCGTCGAGTTCGTACGGGAAGCCGAAGTTCACGCCGAAGCTCTTGCCGATCCAGTTCTGCTGCATGATCTTCACGCGCTCGGGCCAGCCGAGGCCGTCGAGATCGTTCAGCAGCTCATCCGCGTACTGCGTGATGCGCAGGTAGTACATCGGGATCTCGCGCTTCTCGACGAGCGCGCCCGAGCGCCAGCCGCGACCGTCGATCACCTGCTCGTTCGCGAGCACGGTCTGGTCGACCGGGTCCCAGTTCACGGTGCCCGTCTTCTTGTACGCGATGCCCTTCTCGAGCATCTTCAGGAACAGCCACTGGTTCCACTTGTAGTAGTCGGGCTTGCACGTCGCGATCTCGCGCGACCAGTCGATCGCGAGGCCCATCGACTGCATCTGGCCCTTCATGTAGTCGATGTTGTCGTAGGTCCACTTCGCGGGCGGCACGCCGTTCGCCATCGCGGCGTTCTCGGCCGGCATCCCGAACGCGTCCCAGCCCATCGGCATCAGCGTGTTGTAGCCGTTCATCCGCAGATAGCGGTACATCACGTCGTTGATCGTGTAGTTGCGCACGTGACCCATATGCAGCTTGCCGGACGGGTACGGCAGCATCGACACGCAGTAGAACTTCGGCTTCTGCGAATCTTCCTTCGTCTTGTAGGCATCGGCTGCGCGCCAGTCGCCCTGGGCGGCGGCTTCGACGTCGGCGGGTACGTATCTCTCGTGCATGGTGTGGTTCGGACTAGGCTTTAAGCGGCGCGCCACGAGGCGGGCACGCGGAAGTGGACGAAATCGGGCGGCCCGGCGGCGGGAGCAGGCTCACGGTTCTCGGGCCTGCATCATGGTTTCCGGATATTCGCCGGGTAACCCGGAGATTCTCCAGGTTACCCGGCGAAACCCTGCCAACCGGGCGAAAACGACGATTATACCGTCCGTGGCGGGCGGTACGGCCGGTCTCGCGGGACGGGACGCATTCTTGCCTGCACGGGGCTCGCAGGCAGCCGACAGGTCAGGGTTTCGCGCCCGCGGCAGCCGGCGCGGCAGCCGGCGCGGCGCCCGCCGGCGGCACGTCGGTGACGAAGCCGATCCGCACGAGGCCCGCGGCCTGCGCGGCGCCCATCACCTGCGCGATCACGTCGTAGCGGGTCGCGCGCGACGCGCGCAGCCGCAGCTCGGGCGGTGCGGCGCTCGCGGCGGCGGCCCGCAAGCGCGCCGGCAGCGCGTCGAGTGCGACGGGTGTGTCGTCCCAGTACAGCTTGCCGGCGTCATCGATCGACAGCGTGACCGCTTGCGGCGTGTCGCGCGCGACGCTGGCCGCGACCTTCGGCAGGTCGAGCCGGATCGCGTGCGTCATCAGCGGCGCGGTGATGATGAAGATGACGAGCAGCACGAGCATCACGTCGATCAGCGGCGTCATGTTGATCTCCGCCATCGGCGCGGACGTCTTGTGGTGCTCCAGTCCGCCGAATGCCATGGTCGTTCCTCCCGGCCGCGCGTCAGGCGCCTTGCGCGCACACGAATACGTGCAGGTCGCGCGCGAAGCCGTCGAGCTCCTCGGCGAGCTGGCGCACGAGCCGCCCGAGGATGTTGTAGGCGAGCACCGCGGGGATCGCGACGACGAGCCCGAACGCGGTCATGATCAGCGCCTCGCCGACCGGCCCCGCGACGTTCTCGATCTGCGCCTGCCCGCTCGCGGCGATGCTGCCGAGCGCGTGGTAGATGCCCCACACGGTGCCGAGCAGCCCGACGAACGGCGCGGTGCTGCCGATCGACGCGAGCAGCACCTGGCCGAACTCGAGGCGCCGCTGCGAGCGCAGCATCGCGTGACGCAGCGCGCGCAGCACGCGTTCGCTGCGCTCGACACGCGCGGCCAGCGCGGCCGGATCGTGTTCGTCGGCCGCATCGCGCGCGGCTTCGGCGAGCGGCACGAACACGCGCTCGCGATCGGTGCCGGCGAGCGCGGCGATGCCCGCGTCGAGCGACGCCGCGCGCCAGAACGCGGCGAGCGCGCGCGGCCCCTGCCGCTTCGCGCGGACCAGCAGCCAGGCTTTCATGACGAGGAAGCACCAGCTGGCGACGGACATCGCCAGCAGCACATAGGCGACGGCGTGCGTGATCGCATCGCCGCTTTCGAGGTAGTGGACAACGCCGGTGGGAATCGCCATCGGAGTTTCCCCGTGTGGGTCAGCGCAGGCCGAGCACGTCCTGCATGTCGAACAGGCCGGCGCCGCGCGCCGACAGGAAGCGGACCGCACGCAGCGCGCCCTGCGCGTACGACACGCGGCTCGACGACTTGTGCGTGATCTCGATCCGTTCGCCGATCCCGGCGAACAGCACCGTGTGATCGCCGACGATGTCGCCGCCGCGCACGGCCGCGAAGCCGATCGTCGACGGATCGCGTTCGCCCGTCACGCCCTGGCGGCCGTACACCGCGCAGTCGTCGAGCGAGCGCCCGAGCGCGCCGGCCACGGCCTCGCCCATCATCAGCGCGGTACCCGACGGCGCGTCGACCTTGTGACGGTGGTGCGCCTCGATGATCTCGATGTCGTAACCGTGCGAGAAATGCTTCGCCGCGAATTCGAGCAGCTTCAGCGTGACGTTCACGCCGACGCTCATGTTCGCCGCGAACACGATGCCGATCCTGCCTGCCGCGGCCTGCAGCTCGGCCTTCTGCTCGGCGGTGAAGCCGGTCGTGCCGATCACGAGCTTCACGTCGTGGCGCAGCGCGGCCGCGACGTGCGCGATCGTGCCTTCCGGCCGCGTGAAGTCGATCAGGTAGTCGGCCTGCGCGAACACGGCATCGAGGTCGTCGGTCAGCTTGATCCCGGTTTCCTTGCCCAGGAACGCACCTGCGTCCTGGCCGAGGAACGGCGAATCGGCGCGGTCGAGCGCGCCGACGAGCTGCGCGTCGGAATCGTTGAGAACGGCTTCGATCAGCATCCGGCCCATACGGCCCGATGCACCGGCAATCGCAATCTTCATGGCTTTCTACACGACAGGTCTAAAGGCGGGCGGCGCATGCCGCCCTGTTTCCGCACGCCGGCCGCTTACTGCGACTGGGCCGGCGCGGTGAGCGGCTGGTTCTGCAGGTTGTCGGAGCCTTGCGGGCCGACGGGCGGCGACGCCTCGCTCGGCACGTTCGGCTGCGGCGGCCGATGGAACTGGAACTGCGGCTGGATCGCCGGCGCGGCGCCCGGCGGCTGGCCGCCCGGCACCGGCGCGCCGGCCGAGGCCTGCGCGGACGGCGTGAAGCGGCGGGCGGTCGCGCCCTGGCCCGACACCTGGTTGGTCGCGCGGTTCGCCGCGCGCGCCGCCTGGGCATTCGCATCCTGGTCGACCGCCGCGCCGGATGCCGCCCCGGCGGACGGGCTCGCGGCAGCGGCAGCCTGCGCGGCGCTCGCAGCGGCAGCGGCTTCGGCCGCCTTCTTCGCCGCGGCGGCGGCCTTCGCCTTCTTGCCGCCGCGGTCGCCGTCGATATCGGCCAGCAGGTCGAGTTCGGACGGCAGGTTCTCGGCGCCCGACCAGCTCGCGAGGCGATCGCCCGAGAACGTCAGCACGAGGTCGCGCTGCTGGACGACGGACGTCGAGCCGCGCTTGAAGTAAAAGAGGTAATCCCAGCGGTCGGCATGGAACATGTCCGACAGCAGCGGCGTGCCGAGCAACGCGCGGACCTGCTCGCGCGTCATCCCGGCCTGCAGCTGCGCGGCCTTCTCCTGCGACACGAAGTTGCCCTGCACGACAGTGATCCGATAGGGCGTGATGCTCTGCGCGATGCGCTGCGTCACGCTGTCGTACGACGAACAACCAGCCAGCGCGGCAACGGCGGCGGCAGCGATGATGGCACTCCGCATGCGACTCCTCTGAAAGTGCGAAAGAGATTCCGGGAACATTTCCGTCACCGTGCTGGCCCGCGTCGCGGGTCGCGCGTGTTTCTGGAACGGCGAAAAGCCGGTAACATTGAAGCCCTGCATTGTACTCTAGGGATGCCTAGCCATGACCAATCCGACGGATCTCAAGAATATCGGGCTAAAGGCCACCCTACCGCGCCTCAAGATTCTCGAGATCTTCCAGCAGAGCCCCGTGCGTCACCTGACGGCCGAAGACGTCTACCGCAACCTGCTCAACGAGCAGCTCGACATCGGGCTTGCCACCGTTTACCGCGTGCTCACGCAGTTCGAGCAAGCCGGCCTGCTCACGCGCAGCAACTTCGAATCCGGCAAGGCCGTGTTCGAACTGAATGAAGGTTCGCACCACGATCACCTCGTCTGCCTCGATTGCGGCCGTGTCGAGGAATTCTTCGATGCCGAGATCGAAGGCCGCCAGCAGGCGATCGCGAAGGAACGCGGCTTCCGGCTCCAGGAACACTCGCTCGCGATGTACGGTTCCTGCACGACCGAGAACTGCCCGCACCGCAAGCACTGATCCGCATCCTGCGCGCATGCGCGACGGCCCGGCCGGCATCTCGCCGCCCGGGCCGTGTTCTTTTCGGGACAGGAATGAAAGCGGCCCGCGCGTCGCGTGCGGGCCGGGCCGGAACGTTTTCAATCGATCGTGCGGCGGCGAGCCGTGCCGCCGCCGCGCGATCGTCGATGCTCGATGATCGACGCCTGAGCCTGATGCGTGATCCCGCCTTCGCGCGCGTCAGGCCGCGCTCGCGCGCGCCGGCTCGAACTCGAGCGCCCACGCGTCGTCGAGCGGAATCTCGTCGCAGTTCGGCTGCGGGCCGCCGCGGTCGACGATCACGAAGTCGCTGACCGCGTCGAGCGCGAGCAGCGGATGGTGCCAGACACCCTTCGCGTAATTCACGCCCTGCCAGCCTTCGGCCAGGAACGCGCGCATCGCGTCGGGCCGGAACTCGCCGGCCGGCGCGACGACGATCGCGTAGCGCGACACGGCCGCCAGCGGGATGAATGCCTGGCTGCCGTGCGGATGCCGCTCCATCAGCGTGATCGCGACCGGCAGCGCGCGCGGCTGCGCGCGAAACACGCTGACGAGCGGCCGGCCGCCGTCCGCGCAGACGTCGATCGTCGCGAGATCGTGGAAGCGCTCGGTCGTGCCGCCGTTGATCGGAAAGTGCCGCGCGCCTTCGAGCGCGATCACGTCGCCGAACGGCGCGAACGCCTCGCGGGTCAGGCGCTCGACGCGCAGGATGCGGGGTGCGCTCATGCCCTTGCCCTCCTTCAAGCCGGATCGCCCCACAGACGCAGGCGCGACACGCCGCCGTCCGGGAAGATGTTGAAGCGCACGTGCGTGACGGGGCCGAGTGCCGCGAGCTGGTCGAACGTATGCACGTGGTCCATCTGCAGCTTCTGCTCGCCGAGCAGTTCGGCCCAGAACATCGCCTGCGTGACGAGCGAATCGTCGGTGCCGCCCGTGACCCGCGCGGCCTGCAGCGAACAGCGGTCGGGGAAGTTGCCCTTGAAGAACGCCGTATCGACCTCCACGCGCCGGATGATGCCCGGCCGCGCCAGCGCGACGATCGCCCAGTCGTTGCCGGGCTCGCGGCGGCGCCGCGTTTCCCAGCCGTCGCCCATGTTCGCGCCGCGCCCCGGCATCAGCATCTGCGAGGCCGGGCCGAAGTGCTGGTTGTTCGCGGCCACCAGGTAGCCGCCGTTCTCGATCGCCGCGAGATCGACGAGCTCGCCCGCCGGCACGTGGCGCCAGTCGCGCTGCGGCTGGCCGTACACGCGCAGCCGCGCGAGCCCGCCGTCCGGATACAGGTTCACGCGCAGGTGCGTGACCGGCCGCGCATCGTCGACGCTCACGTAGTGATGCGAATTGCCCTGCAGCGTCGTCGCGGGAACGATCGTGCGCCATTCGGCGTCGTCCGGCGGCGTGTCGCCGTCCACCGCGCAGGCCTCGATCGACGCGGCCGGCGGGAAGTTGCCGGTGAAGTGGCTCGTATCGAGATCGACGCCGTAAATCACGCCCGGCCGCGCCAGCCGGACCACGCAGAAGTCATGGCCGGTGGTGCGCTTGCGGCGTGTCTCCCAGCCGTCCATCCACTTGCCGTGGTCGTCGTACTTGCCGGGAATGAAGACCGCCGGCTCGGGATTCAGCATGCGCTCCTTCGGTGCGAAGAATTCGTCGCTGGCGAACAGCGCCTGCGCGCCCAGGCGCGGGTCGGCGAGGTTCATGTAGCGTCGCGTGAAGGCCGGCGCGTTCGGGTCGAGGATGGGGGCTGCCATGTCGTCTCCATTGATCTTTAGAGGGGCCGGCGCGTCGTCGCGCCGGCCGCGGGAAGTCGATCGCGCGACGCGGTCGGGGAAGCCGCTTCGCGCGGGGGTGCGCTCAGAGCGCGTGCGCCTGGTCGCCGGCGACCGGTGCGTCGCTGCCCTGCGCGTCGGCCACGTAGCGCAGTTCGCGGTTCAGCACGCGCTTCGCGCGGGCCCGATCGATGTCGTTTTCCCACACCGCGACGACCACCGTTGCAACGCAGTTGCCGATCAGGTTGGTCAGCGCGCGGGCGATCCCGACGAACCAGTCGACCGGCAGGATCAGCACGAGGCCCAGCACCGGAATCGCGGGAATCGCCGACAGCGTCGCCGCGAGGATCACGATCGCCGAGCCCGGAATTCCGTGCGCGCCCTTCGACGTGACGAGCGACACGAGCAGCACGACGATCAGGTCATGCGTGGACAGCGGCGTGTTGGTGGCCTGCGCGATGAACAGCACGGCGAGCGTCAGGTAGATCGAGAAGCCGTCGAGGTTGAACGAATAGCCGGTCGGAATCACGAGGCCGACCGTCGAATCCTTGATGCCCATGTATTCGAGCTTGCTCATCACCTGCGGCAGCACCGCGTCCGACGATGCCGTGCCGAGCACGATCGACAGTTCCTCGCGCAGGTAGCGGATCAGCTTGAACACCGAGAAGCCCGCCATGCGCATCACCGCGCCCAGCACGACCGTGACGAACACGAAGCAGCTCAGGTAGAACACCGCGACGAGATAGCCGAGCTGCTTGAGCGATGCGACCCCGTACTTGCCGGTCGTGAACGCGATCGCGCCGAGCACGCCGAGCGGTGCAAGCTTGATGATGAAGCCGATGATGCGGAAGAACACGTGCGACAGTTCCTCGATCAGGCTGTTCACGCGCTGCGCCTTGTCGCCGAGCAGCGACAGCGCGGAGCCGAACAGCACCGCGAACACAAGGATCTGCAGGATGTCGCCCTTCGCGAACGCGTCGATCGCGGTGTCGGGGATGATCTTCATCAGGTAGCCGGCCGTGTCCTTCAGGCTTTCGGCGTTCTTCGCGTACGACGCGAGCGAGGCCGCGTCGAGCGAGCGCAGGTCGATGTTCATCCCGACGCCCGGGCGCGTGAGCCACGCGAGTACCAGACCGATGCCGAGCGCGAGCGTCGTCATGATCTCGAAGTAGATGACGGCCTTCAGGCCGACCCGGCCGACCTTCTTCAGGTCGCCCGCATTGGCCATCCCGCTGACCACGACGCAGAACACGATCGGGCCGATGACCATCTTGATGAGCTTCAGGAAGCCGTCGCCGAGCGGTCGCAGCGACTCGGCGAAATGCGGAAAGAACGCGCCGAGCGCGACCCCCAGGATTAGTGCGACGACTACCCGGCCAAACAGCGAGTTGAGGAATTTCGACACGGCGCTCTCCCGATCCAACGGTTGCAGTTTCGTCTGTTCATACTGGTAAGACCAGTGATGTTATGGTGGATAGTAGGAAGCCGATATAGTCGCGTCAAGGACGGATCAAATAGGGATTTCCCGCCCCGTCGCGTGTGCGTGCGATGCACCAAACGGGGGCTGATCGTGGCTTTCCCGTAGGCCGCGCTTGCACCGCGCGCGTGCGGATTACAATACCGGTCAGACCGGCCATCGTTCACATCATGAAAAATGTTCCGCACACCGTGACCGACGCCGCCATCGCGACGATCCGCGACCGGATCGAGGCAGGCGTATATCCGGTCGGCAGCCTGCTGCCGGCCCAGCGCCAGCTCTCCGAGGAGCTGGAGATCAGCCGCGCGTCGCTGCGCGAGGCGCTGTCCACGCTCGAGGCGCTCGGGATGCTGCGCATCCGCGCCGGCAAGGGCGTGTATGTCGAAAGCGCGCAGGCGACGGCCGCCCATCCGTGGCAGTTCGCCGAGCAGTCGTCGCCGCCCGACACGTACCAGATGCGCTATGCGCTCGAAGGGTTCGCCGCGCGGATGGCCGCGCACGTCGTCACCGACGACGACATCGCGTGGTTCGAGGACAACCTCGCCGGCCTGCACGTCGCGCTGACCGAAAGTGCGCTCGACGAAGCGTCGCGGCTCGACTTCGACTTCCACATGCGGATCATCCATCTCGCGGGCAACGCGGCGATCGAGTCGGTGCTGCGCAGCAGCGCGGACATCATGAAGGAAAGCCAGCGCATGCCGTTCTACCGGCGCGAGCTTCTGCTGTCGACATGGCACGAGCACCGCGCGATCGTCGACGCGCTGATCGCCCGCGATGCGGCAGCGGCCGGCACCGCGATCGAGACGCACATCACGAACGCCGCGCAGCGCGCGGGCATCTTCTTCCCGACGCCGGGCGCGTGACGCAGCGTCATGCAGCCATTCCGACGGGCAGATCGGCCCGCTCGAGACCGTCGGCGCGCTCGCGGCGACGTCGGCTGTGGCTCGCGTCGCAGCGCGTGGGCGCGCGGCAAGCCACGCAATAAGCCGCTCCCGCGTCATCAATTGAAAAGGCACGCTCCGCGAACCCGCGGGCGTGCCTTTTTTGCGTCGGCGCAATCGCGCGCCATCAGCGGATAATCATGCGCCCTCGTCCGCGAAATCGATCAGCACCTTCATCGCGCGCTGCCGGTCGCCGGCCAGCTCGAACGCGTGGTTCGCGTCGCGCATCGGAAACACGCCCGTCACGGCCGGGCGCAGGTCGACGCGCTCCGCATTGATCAGCTGCACCGCGAGCGCGAATTCCGCATGGAAGCGGAACGAGCCGCAGATCGACAGTTCCTTCGCGACCACGACGTTCTGCGGCAGGCTGACGTCGCCGCCGAGCCCGAGCTGCACGACGACGCCGCGCGGCCGCATCACGTCGAGGCCGTCGCGCAGCGCGCGCGCATTGCCCGAACACTCGATCATCACGTCGAACGTGCCCTTGTCGGCGCCGTGGCGCGCGACCCAGCCGCCGTCGGTCGCCGCGTTGATCGTGCGGTCGGCGCCGAGCGCGCGAGCAACCTCGAGCGGCGCATCGACCACGTCGGTTGCGACGATCTCCGCCGCGCCGTGCACGCGCGCCGCCGCGACCGCCAGCACACCGATCGGCCCGCACCCCGACACGAGCACGCGCCGGCCGATCAGCGGGCCCGCGCGCGATACCGCGTGCAGCCCGACCGCGAACGGCTCGGCGAGCGCCGCGAGCGACAGCGGCACATGGTCCGCCACCTTCACGCACTGCGCGGCGTCGCACACGAGCGCGTTGCGAAACGCGCCCTGCACGTGCGGCATGCGCATCGCGCTGCCGTAGAAGCGCATGTCGAGACACTGGTTCGGCAACCCTTCGAGGCAGTAGCGGCACGCGCCGCACGGGCGGCTCGGATTCACCGCGACGCGATCGCCGACCTTCACCGACGTCACGTCCGGCGCGACCGCCGCGACCGTGCCGGCCACTTCATGGCCGAGCACCATCGGCTGCTGCAGCCGGATCGCGCCGAAGCCGCCATGCCGGAAGTAATGCAGGTCGGAGCCGCAGATGCCGCCCATCGCGACATCGACACGCACCTGTCCCGGGCCGATCTCGCCCGCGTCCTGCTCTTCGAGCCGCAAGTCGTTCGGCCCATGGATCACGAGACACATGCAACGCATACGCATGACGTTCCTCCCTTCCCTAGACGGCGCTGGTCAGCCCGCCGTCGACGAACAGCGTCTGGCCGTTCACGAAATCGGATGCGGCCGACGCGAGGAAGATCGCCGCGCCGCACAGCTCGTCGACGCGCCCCCAGCGTCCGGCCGGCGTGCGCTTGCACAGCCAGTCGGAGAACGCCGCGTCGTCGACCAGCGCGCGATTCAGTTCGGTCTCGAAATAGCCGGGCGCGAGGCCGTTCGCCTGGATGCCGTGACGCGCCCAGTCGGCGCACATCCCTTTCGTCAGCATCCGCACCGCGCCCTTCGTCGCCGCATACGGCGCGATCGTCGGCCGTGCGAGTTCGCTCTGCACCGAGCAGATATTGATGATCTTGCCGCGGCCGCGCGTGATCATGTGGCGCGCCACCGCCTGCGCGACGTTGAACACACCGTCGAGATTCACGCGCATCAGCGCGTGCCAGTCGTCCGGATCGAATGCATCGAGCGGCGCGCGGCGCTGGATGCCCGCGTTGTTCACGAGGATGTCGATCGCGCCGACGCGCGCCTCGAAATCGTCGATCGCCGCGCGCACCTGCGCGTGCTCGGCGACGTCGAACACTGCGTAGTCGGCCGCGAAGCCTTCCTCGCGGAAATGGCGCGCGAGCGTCGCGGCCTTCTCCTCATTGCGATCGTTGATCACGATTGCCGCACCGGCTTGCGCGAGCCCGCGGGCGAGCGTCAGCCCGATCCCGCGTCCGGAACCCGTGATCAGTGCGCGGCGGCCGTCCAGGCGGAACCGGTCAAGCGCGTTGCTCATGCATGTCTCCTCGTGCCATCGAGCCGGCCGCCGGTCGCGGCCGGTCTCGCGTCGAGGGTATCTTCGGCGCTCGGCCGGGGGCGCGCCAATGGTCTTTTTTGATCCGGTTATCATGAAATCCGATCACCGTTCGCCGCCGGCCGCCCATCATGGAACTCAAGCAATTGCGCGCCTTCGTCACACTCGCGGAAGAGCTGCATTTCGGGCGCGCCGCGCAGCGCCTGTTCATCGTGCAGTCCGCGCTGAGCATGCAGATCAAGGCGCTCGAGGAAGCGCTCGGCGCACGGCTGTTCGAGCGCGACCGCCACAAGGTCGAACTCAGCGACACGGGGCGCGTATTCCTGCCCGAAGCACGGGCGACGCTGCAGCAGGCCGCGCGCGCGGAGCAGATGGCGCGGCTGTCGAGCCGCGGCGAGATCGGCACGCTGCGCATCGCGTTCGTGTCGTCGGTGCTGCCGGCGCTGCTGCCGGCCGTGCTGCGCACGATGCGCGAGCGCTATCCGCTGATCACGGTCGAACTGAAGGATTTGCCGACGCCCGACCAGGTCGCCGCACTGCGCGACCGGCGCATCGATTTCGGGATGATCCGGCTGCCCGCCGCGTATGCGGGCATCGGCACGCGCGTGGTGCTCGAGGAAGGCTTCGTCGTCGCGCTGCCGCTCGACCATCCCCTCGCCGCGCACGCCACGATCGCGCCGGCCGCGTTGCGCGGCCAGCCCGCGTTCGTGCTCGCGCGCCGCTACGCGCCCGGCTTTCACGACGACATGCTGCTCGCGCTGAGCCGTGCGGGCACGACGCTCGAGATCGGGCAGGAATTCGGGGAATTCACGACGATGCTCGCGCTCGTCGCGGCCGGGATGGGCATCGGGCTGATCCCGGCGCAAGCCGCGAGCGCACTGCCGCCGAACGTGCTCGCGCGGCCGCTCGACCTGGCCGGCCACCGCACCGGCATCGGGCTCGCGTGGACCGACTTCGACAGCCCGCTGAAACGCGCGTTCGTCGACGCGCTCGAACACGTGACGGCGAACGCCGGGCAATAAAAAACCCGGCCGGTAAATAAACCGGGCCGGGCTCGTTCGCCGCGCGGGCCGCCTCGCGGCGGCCGCACGACGTGCGGGATTACTTCGCGTTCGCGAATGCGACTGCCGTATCCAGCATGCGGTTCGAGAAACCCCACTCGTTGTCGTACCAGCTCGACACCTTGACGAGGCGGCCCGACACCTTGGTCAGCGTTGCGTCGAACGTCGACGAAGCCGGGTTGTGGTTGAAGTCGATCGACACCAGCGGTGCGTCGTTGTAGCCGAGGATGCCCTTCAGCGCGCCTTCCGATGCTTCCTTCATGATCGCGTTGACTTCCTCGACCGTCGTGTCGCGCTTCGCGATGAACGACAGGTCGACGATCGACACGTTGATCGTCGGGACGCGGATCGCGTAGCCGTCGAGCTTGCCGTTCAGTTCCGGCAGCACGAGGCCGACGGCCGATGCAGCGCCCGTCTTCGTCGGGATCTGGCTGTGCGTGGCCGAACGCGCGCGGCGCAGGTCTTCGTGGTAGACGTCCGTCAGCACCTGGTCGTTCGTGTACGCGTGGATCGTCGTCATCAGGCCGGTTTCGAGGCCGATCCGGTCGTTCAGCGGCTTGACGAGCGGCGCGAGGCAGTTCGTCGTGCACGATGCGTTCGAGATGACGGTGTGCTCGGCCTTCAGCACGTCGTGGTTCACGCCGTAGACGATCGTCGCGTCGACGTCCTTGCCGCCCGGCGCCGAGATGATCACCTTCTTCGCGCCGCCCTTCAGGTGCGCGCTCGCCTTTTCCTTCGTCGTGAAGAAGCCCGTGCATTCCATCACGACGTCGACGCCGAGCTCGCCCCACGGCAGTTCCGCCGGGTTGCGGTTGGCCAGCACGCGGATCTTGTCGCCGTTCACGACGAGGTAGTCGCCGTCGACCGACACTTCGCCCGGGAACTTGCCGTGCGCGGTGTCGTACTGGGTCAGGTGCGCGTTGGTCTTCGCGTCGCCCAGGTCGTTGATCGCGACGATCTCGAGATCGTGCTTCTTGCCGTTTTCATAGAACGCGCGCAGCGTGTTGCGGCCGATACGGCCGTAGCCGTTGATTGCGACGCGGATCGTCATGGTCTATCTCCTGATGGCTGAAAAAATTCGTTTCGTGCAGCTTCACGGTGCGACGCGCGCGGCATGGCGCGCGTCGCGAATGCTTTTAGGCCAGCACGGCCTTCGCGGTCTCGACGACGTGCTCGACGGTGAAGCCGAAGTACTTGAACAGCACGCCGGCCGGTGCCGATTCGCCGAACGTGTCGATCCCGACGACGCCGCCTTCGAGGCCGACGTACTTGTGCCAGAACGCGGTCACGCCCGCTTCGATCGCGACGCGGCGCACGCCGTGCGGCAGCACGCGTTCGCGGTATTCGGCGTCCTGGCGGTCGAACACGTTGGTCGACGGCATCGACACGACGCGGGCCGCGATACCCTGCTGCGCGAGCGGCGCGACGGCCTTCATCGCGAGCTCGACTTCCGAGCCCGTCGCGATCAGGATGATCTTGCGCGCGACGATCTCTTCGTCCCAGTCCTTCAGCACGTAGCCGCCCTTCGCGACGTTCGCGATCTGCGCATCGGTGCGCGGGTTGAACGCGAGGTTCTGGCGGCTGAAGATCAGGCTCGACGGAAGGTCGGCGGCAACCGCGTGCGTCCATGCGACGACCGTCTCGACCGTGTCGGCCGGACGCCACACGTCGTGGTTCGGGATCAGGCGCAGGCTCGACACGTGCTCGATCGACTGGTGCGTCGGGCCGTCTTCGCCGAGGCCGATCGAATCGTGCGTGAACACGAAGATCGACGGGACCTTCATCAGCGCCGCGACGCGCAGCGCGTTGCGGCTGTAGTCGGAGAACGTCAGGAACGTGCCGCCGAACGGCTTGTGGCCGCCGTGCAGCGCGAGGCCGTTGATCGCGGCGCTCATGCCGAATTCGCGCACGCCGTAGTTGATGTGATTGCCGAGCAGCACGCCCGCGCCTTCCGGATTCGCGCGCACCGCCTTCGACGCCTTCCAGTTGGTCAGGTTCGAACCGGTCAGGTCGGCCGAGCCGCCGAGCAGTTCCGGCAGTGCGGCGGCCAGCCCTTCGATCGCCTGCTGCGACGCCTTGCGGGTCGCAACCGTCTCGGCGCGCTCGTTCGCGCCGGCGATGATCGCCGCGGCCTTCTCGGCCCAGTCGGCCGGCAGCTTGTTGGCCATCCGGCGCTCGAATTCAGCGGCTTCTGCCGGGAATTTCGCGCGATATGCGGCGAACGTCGCATCCCATTCGGTCTCGGCACGCTTGCCGGCTTCCTTCGCGTCCCATGCCACATAGACTTCCTGCGGAATCACGAACGGCTCCCACTTCCAGCCGAGCGCTTCGCGCGTCTTCGCGATTTCTTCCGCGCCGAGCGCCGCGCCGTGCACGTCGTGACCGCCCGCCTTGGTCGCCGCGCCCTGGCCGATCACCGTCTTGCAACAGATCAGCGTCGGCTTGTCCGACAGCTTCGCCTTCGCGATCGCCGCGTCGACCGCGTCGACGTCATGGCCGTTCACGTTCGGGATCACGTTCCAGCCGTACGCCTCGAAGCGCTTCGGCGTGTCGTCGTGGAACCAGTTCACGACGTCGCCGTCGATCGAGATGCCGTTGTCGTCGTACAGCGCGATCAGCTTGTTCAGCTTCAGCGTGCCCGCGAGCGAGCAGGCTTCGTGCGAGATGCCTTCCATCAGGCAGCCGTCGCCGAGGAACACGTACGTGTGGTGATCGACGATCTTCGCGCCGTCGCGGTTGAACTCGTCGGCCAGCAGCGCTTCGCCGAGCGCCATGCCGACCGCGTTCGCGAGACCCTGGCCGAGCGGGCCGGTGGTCGTCTCGACGCCCGGCGTGATGCCGTATTCCGGGTGCCCCGGCGTCTTCGAGTGCAGCTGGCGGAAGTTCTTCAGCTCTTCCATCGGCAGGTCGTAGCCGGTCAGGTGCAGCAGCGAGTACAGCAGCATCGAGCCATGGCCATTCGACAGCACGAAACGGTCGCGATCCGCCCAGTGCGGGTTCGTCGGGTTGTGCTTCAGATGGCGCGACCAGAGCGCAACGCCGATTTCGGCCATGCCCATCGGCATGCCGGGGTGGCCGGAGTTCGCTTGCTGGACGGCGTCCATCGCGAGCGCACGGATCGCGTTGGCCATCAGGGTGGTGGAGGCGGGAGACGAAGTCGTCATGTCGAGTCCGGAGAACGAGTCGAGGAAACGGGGCACGGCGGCATCCGGAAGCTCGGGCGTCGATCGTTCCCGGCGCGCGGTGCGGCGCCTGACGGACGCGAAGCGGACGGAGCCTACGGACGAGGCTGCAAAGCTCGTCATTTTAACAGATGGGCTGACATTTCCCTTGTCGGCGCGTAGTGTTCCGGCACGGTTTTCCGCCAAACCGCGCGCCTCCTATAATTCAGACGTCGGAACTGCCTGCCCCGAGCGGCCCGCCCGTGAACACGACCCTTCTCTTCCATCCCACTCCCGACGCCGCGTACGGCTTCCCGAACGCGCGCCGGCTCGCGCACGTCGCGTCGCCGCATCAGCACATCGAGGTCTGGGAAACCCCGCAGCTCGGCCGCCTGTTCACGCTGGACGGCCGGCCGATGACGTCGGTCGGCGACGAATACGTGTACCACGAGTGCATGACGCACCCGGCCGCGCTCGCGCATCCGTGCCCGCGCAAGGCGCTCGTGCTCGGCGGCGGCGACGGCGGCGCCGCGCGCCAGCTGCTCAAGCACGCGTGCATCGAGCGGATCGTCGTCGCGGAGCTCGACGACGAAGTGGTCGGCATGGCGCGCCGCTATCTCGACGACGTGCACCAGGGCGCGCTCGACGACCCGCGCGTCGAGGTCGTGATCGGCGACGCCGCGCATTTCGTCGCGTCGACCGTCGAGCATTTCGATCTCGTCGTGTTCGACCTCACGCCGCCCGATTCGCCGGCGGCCGGCCTCTATACGCGCGAGTTCTACGCGCGGCTCAAGCGGATCCTCACACCGTGCGGCGCGATCTCGATGCATCTCGGCTCGCCGGTGTTCCACACGGCGCGCATCGCCGCGCTGCTCGACGACCTGCGCGCGAGCTTCGCGGTCGTCGATCCGCTGTCCGCGCACGTGCCGCTGTACGGATCCCAATGGCTGATGGCGATCGCGAGCGACACGCTCGATGCGGCCGCGCTGTTTGCGCACGACATCGACGAACGGCTCGCCGCACGCCGCGTGCAGGGCTTGCGCTACTACGATGCGCGGCTTCATGCGGCCCTCTTTGCCCTGCCGCGCGCGCTGCGCGATACACTGGGCGCTCGCCGCTGAGCTTCCGGGCGAACGCCTCGTTCGGCGGGTTGGCCGCGCCTTCTCCGTCGCTCGACCCGCGACGCACAGGCCCGGGACGATACAGGGGCCCGCCGACGTAGCCGCGGCACGGCGCGGGACCGAACCCCGGGCGCCGCTATCCGCCGACCGCAAGGCATGGGACCGGCGTAGCCGCTCAAGCGCCAACACTGTTCGACAGGAGATTTCATGACCGATCCACGTCCGGCCAACGTGCCTTGGTTGACGCCTTATCTGGCCGTGCGCAATGCGCAGGCTGCCATCGAGTTCTTCCAGGCCGCATTCGGCTTCGAGCTGCGCGACGTCCACGACGAGGACGGCGCGATCATGCACGTCGAGATGACCTATCGCGGGCAGCTGATCGTGATGTTCGCGCCCGAAGGCGCGTTCGGCTCGATCGCCCTTACGCCGAAGAGTGCGCACGCAACCGCCCCGCAGTCGTTCTATCTGTATGTCGACGACGTCGACGCGACCTGGCAGCGCGCGCTCGACGCAGGCGCGAAGTCGCTGACCGCGCCGCAGGACCAGTTCTGGGGCGACCGCTTCGCGCAGATCGAGGATCTCGACGGCTACCGCTGGGCGCTCGGACGCCGCCTGGTCGCATGAACGGAGCCGCATCAAGCATGAATGAAGCCACCACCACCGCGGCCGTGCCGCGCTTTTTCGTCGAAGCGGCGCTGCACGCCGATGCGACGCTCACGCTGCCGGCCGACGTCGCGCGTCACGCGCAAGTGCTGCGGCTGCAGCCCGGCGACACGCTCGCGCTGTTCGACGGCAGCGGCGGCCAGTACCGCGCGCGGCTCGTCGAGATCGACAAGCGCAACGCGCTCGCGCAGATCGAAGCGTTCGACCCGGCCGAGGCCGAGCCGCCCTATCGCGTGACGCTCGCGCAAGGCATCGCCGGCGGCGACAAGATGGACTGGGTGATCGAGAAAGCCGTCGAGCTCGGCGTCGCGGCGGTCGTGCCGCTGTCGACCGCGCGCGGCGTCGTGAAACTGTCGGGCGAGCGCGCGGACAAACGCGTCGCGCACTGGCGCGGCGTCGTGCGCGCGTCGTGCGAACAATGCGGGCGCAACCGCGTGCCCGAGGTCGCGGCGGTACGGGGCTTCGGCGCGTGGCTCGATACGCTGCCGGCCGCGCCGGCCGGCGGTGAGTTGCGGTTGCTGCTGTCGCCGCGCGCGAGCATCCCGTTCGCATCGCTGCCCGACGCGCCGCCCGCGGCAGCCGTCACGCTGCTGATCGGGCCGGAGGGCGGGCTGTCGCCGGACGAGGAAAACGCGGCCCGCGCACACGGGTTCACTGCGTTGTCGCTCGGGCCCCGCGTGCTGCGCACCGAGACCGCCGGTGCGGCCGTGCTGGCGGCGCTCGCGGCGCGCTGGGGCGGATGGTGATGAGATCGACGCGCCGTGGCACGCGGTGGCACGGCGCGTATTCATGGGAAAACGGCCTTCTCTCGAAGGTTTGTTTCATGCACCCGGCGCGACCGCTGCGGCAGCCGGGCCGACCGGGATTGCCTCGAAAAAAGGCGTCCGATGACAGGCCGGTGTCGGCGAGCGACGTCCCGCACCGGCCCGTCCGCGTCGCGCGGACGCAAAAAAACCCGCTTGACGCGGGCTTTTCGGCAGATCGGCCGCAGGCGCGCGGCCAATGGATACGCGCGATTCGCGCTTACGCGAACGAATAGAACACGCGGAACGCGACCTTGCGCTCGGCCCAGAACTCGGCGGCTTCGCGGAACACGTCGAGCAGCGTCTCGCGCCCTTCCTTGTCGAACTTCTGCGCGATCGGCAACCCTTCGAGGACGATCACGAAACCGGGCTGCGCGCCGGCCTTCGCGACGAGGTCGGTCAGGCAGTCGTACAGCGCGTCGTAGTTCTTCCCGAAATGCTTCGGAAACAGGAACGACGTCGCGATCGTCTCCATCACCTCCTGCTTCGACTGCGCGGCGCCGCAATACGCGTACAGGAAATGCTGGCCGAGCCGGCCGGCTTCGTCGGCGAGATCCTGCACGCGGAACGCGCGGATCGACTGCACGAGGTTGGGTCGCACGGTCGTGAAAAGGCTCATAGGCTCCTCGTTCGATGAAAGCCCGGGCTCGGCTTCCTGTTGCTCCGCCGCGCCGCCGGCCTGTGCCGCCGCGTGTAGTTGCATCACGCGCTGAAACAGATTGCCGTCGCCGGCCGCGAACAGTTCCGCCGCCGCCGTGTCGTGCGCGTAGATGGAGTCGCTCATGCCGTTCATCCCGAAGTCATTCAACAATACGTTTAAAACTGTTGTAGTGGTCGTCCGTGTAATAACAGTTGTCGATCCGGCGCAATGGCCCGCCACAGACGATCCGGCGCGCGCCGCGATTGCGTGCGCGCGGCGTCGGCACCGTGTACTCGTGGTAGTAGCCGCGCTTCGCCTTCGGCAGGATCCGCTCGCGGTTGCCGAAGACGACGCCGTCCTTCTCGTACGGATAGGGGCCACCGGCGCCGATCAGGCCAAGCGTGGTCACGGCCTCGCGCGGCAGACGGGCGGTCGGGATCGTATCGACCCCACCGACGGCCAGGTCGGCCGAAACGGCCTGCCGTGCGTAAGCGGCGGAAACCAGACTGCCCGTCGGCGTACCGACGATACCCATCGCGAACATCGCGAAGACGGACGCGAGCGCGCCGTTGCGGAGCCACTTGCGTGCCATGAACCAGGGTTCCCGCTGTTAAATCAAGTAGTTGACGACCAACCAAAGGCGTTAGCGTAGCGCTATTGTCCGCGCGAATCAATGTTCGTTTGGGAATCGAAAGGCCGGCCCGGCACCGAATCGCGCATTTTTTACCGAAACAAGACTACATTTATCTTACATGAGATAAAATACGAGCGGCATCTCTCGTATGGCAAGACCCTGCCTCCTTGCCGCGCTCGCTACCCGGAGTGGAGAGATGCTGCTGTTGCTTATGGGAAGCGCGTTTGCGCCCTGCCCGCGGCGTGCCCATTGCGGGCACGCCTCTTTTTGCTTTTGTTTACAATTTCGCCCGACGCGCGGCACCGGCTCGACCGGCACCGCGCGTTCGTTCCGGCTCAGCGTGCGGCGTTCACGTCGGCGACCAGCAGCGCCGCCATGTTGACGATGCGGCGAACCGTCGCCGATTCGGTCAGCACGTGCACCGGCTGAGCCGCGCCCAGCAGGATCGGCCCGATCGCGATGTTGTTGCCGGCGGCCGTCTTCAGCAGGTTGTACGCGATGTTCGCGGCGTCGATGTTCGGCAGGATCAGCAGGTTCGCGTCACCTTCCAGCGTCGATTCCGGCAGGATTTCCTTGCGCAGCGCCGCGTCGAGCGCGACGTCGCCGTGCATTTCGCCGTCAACCTTCAGTTCCGGCGCACGTTCCTGCAGGATCGCGAGCGTATCGCGCATCTTCTGCGCCGAGGGTGCGTTGCTCGTGCCGAAATTCGAGTGCGATAGCAGCGCGACCTTCGGCTCGATGCCGAACCGGCGCACTTCTTCCGCGGCCATGATCGTGATCTCGGCGAGCTGCTCCGGGGTCGGATCGACGTTCACGTGCGTGTCGACCAGGAAGATCTGGCGGCCCGGCAGCACCAGGCCGTTCATTGCCGCGTACACGCTGCAGCCCGGGCGCTTGCCGATCACCTGGTCGATGAAGTGCAGGTGGCGGTGCGTGGTGCTGATCGTGCCGCAGATCATCCCGTCGGCTTCGCCCTTCTTCACCAGCATCGAGCCGATCAGCGTCGTGCGGCGGCGCATCTCGACGCGCGCGAGCTGCTCGCTGATGCCCTTGCGCGCCATCATCTTGTAGTACGTCTGCCAGAAGTCGCGGTAGCGCTCGTCGTGCTCGGTGTTGACGACCGTGAAGTCCGTGCCCGGCGTGAGGCGCAGGCCGTAGCGCTGGATACGGTGCTCGATCACCGACGGACGGCCGATCAGGATCGGCTTCGCGAGCTTCTCGTCGACGATGATCTGAACGGCGCGCAGCACGCGCTCTTCCTCGCCTTCCGCGAACACGACGCGCTTCTTCTCTTCCTGAGCGGCGCGCGCGATCTGGAAGATCGGCTTCATCGTCGTGCCGCTGTGGTACACGAACTGCTGGAGGTGAACGCGGTACGCCTCCATGTCCTCGATCGGGCGCGTCGCGACACCGCCGTCCATCGCGGCCTGCGCGACGGCCGGCGCGATCTTGACGATCAGGCGCGGATCGAACGGCTTCGGAATCAGGTATTCGGGCCCGAACGACAGATCCTGGATGCCGTACGCGGTCGCGACGATGTCGCTCTGCTCGTGCTGCGCGAGTTCGGCGATCGCATTGACGGCCGCGATCTCCATTTCACGCGTGATCGTCGTCGCGCCGACGTCGAGCGCGCCGCGGAAGATGAACGGGAAGCACAGGACGTTGTTGACCTGGTTCGGATAGTCGGTCCGGCCAGTCGCCAGCACGGCGTCCGGGCGCACTTCGAGCGCCAGTTCCGGCAGGATTTCCGGCGTCGGGTTCGCGAGCGCCAGGATCAGCGGGCGCTCGGCCATGCCCTTCACCATCTCCTGCTTCAGCACGCCCGCGGCCGACAGCCCGAGGAAGATGTCCGCGCCGTCGATCACTTCGGCCAGCGTCCGCGCTTCGGTTTCGCGGGCGAAACGCTCCTTGTCCGGATCCATCAGCTCGGTGCGGCCCTTGTAGACCACGCCGGCCAGGTCGGTCACCGTGATGTTCTCGAGCGGCAGGCCGATGTCGACGAGCAGGTCGAGACACGCGAGCGCGGCCGCGCCTGCGCCGGACGCGACGAGCTTGACCTTCTTGATGTCCTTGTTGACGACCTTCAGCCCGTTCGTGACGGCCGCGGCCACGACGATCGCGGTGCCGTGCTGGTCGTCGTGGAACACCGGAATCTTCATCCGCTTGCGCGCTTCGCGCTCGACGATGAAGCAGTCCGGCGCCTTGATGTCTTCCAGGTTGATCCCACCGAAGGTCGGCTCCAGCGCGGCGATCACGTCGACCAGCTTGTGCGGGTCCGACTCGTTCAGTTCGATGTCGAACACGTCGATGCCGGCGAACTTCTTGAACAGCACGGCCTTGCCTTCCATCACCGGCTTCGACGCGAGCGGGCCGATGTTGCCGAGCCCGAGCACCGCCGTGCCGTTGGTGACGACGCCGACCAGGTTGCTGCGCGCGGTGAAGCGCGCCGCGTTGAGCGGGTTCTCGACGATCTCCTCGCACGCATACGCCACACCCGGCGAGTACGCGAGCGCGAGGTCGCGCTGGTTGATCATCTGCTTGGTCGGGGCGATCGCGATTTTCCCGGGCGTCGGGAATTCGTGATAGTCGAGCGCGGCTTCGCGGAGCTTGGCTTTGGAGGAGGCTTGGGTGGACATGTGTCTCGTGACGGGCGGATTAGAATAACTGTTCGACGGCATTGTAGCGCCAATCATCGGCCGCCAGACCGGCGATTCGGGTGCAACAGCCGCGACAAAAATGGGCTGAACGGTGCAGGAACGGCGCCGTTCGCTGCGTACAATGCCGTTCCTTTCATCGCTTCCGGGTCCGTCCGCCGTGCCAGCCGCCTTGTCCGAGTTTTCGCTGATCGATCGCTTCTTCGCGCGCCGCGCGGCCCGGGGGGCGCGTGCGTCGACGCTCGGCATCGGTGACGATTGCGCGCTGATCGCGCCTCGATCCGGAAAATTGCTGGCCATTTCGACGGACATGCTGGTCGAAGGCCGCCATTTCTTCGCCGACGTCGCGCCCGACGCGCTCGGCCACAAGACGCTCGCGGTCAACCTGTCGGATCTCGCGGCGATGGGTGCCGAGCCACGTGCGTTCACGCTCGCGTGCGCGCTGCCGCGCGCCGATGCCGCGTGGCTCGAGGCGTTCAGCAACGGGCTGTTCGCGCTCGCCGAGCGATTCGGCTGCGAGCTGATCGGCGGCGACACGACGAGCGGGCCGCTGAACCTGTGCGTGACCGTGTTCGGTGAAGTCGCGCCGGACGCGGCGCTGCGGCGCGATGCCGCGCGCGACGGCGACGACGTGTGGGTGTCCGGCACGCTCGGCGACGCCCGCGCGGGGCTCGGGCTCGCGCGCGGCGAATGGAGCGCCGGCGCGGCCGAAGCTGCCGCGTTCCGGCAGGCGCTCGAGCGCCCCGAGCCGCGCATCGCGCTCGGGCTCGCGCTCGCGGGCGTCGCGCACGCGGCGCTCGACATCTCGGACGGCCTCGCCGGCGACCTGCGGCACATCCTGACCCGCTCGAACGTGCGCGCCGACATCGACGCGGACGCGGTGCCGCGCTCGGCCGCGCTCGCGACGCTGCCGCCCGACGTGCAGCGACGCTGCACGCTGGCCGGCGGCGACGACTACGAACTGTGCTTCACCGCGCCGGCCACGGCCCGCGCGGCGGTCGACGCGGCCGGCGCGAGCGCCGGCGTTCGCGTCACGCGAATCGGTACAATACATGCGTTGCCCTCGCCGTCGGAGCAGCCCGCGATCGCGTGGCGCGACGCCGCCGGCGCGCCCCTGACTCTCACGTTGCACGGTTTCGACCACTTCCATGCAGACTGACCCGACGACCGCGCAAACCGCGGCCGCGCCCGGCGCCGCCCGGAAAGTGCCGCAGCGCGCCACCGCGCGCTTCATGCTGTCGCACCCGGCGCACATCGTGTCGCTCGGCTTCGGCAGCGGGCTCGCGCCGTTCATGCCCGGCACGTTCGGCTCGCTGTTCGGGTGGCTGACGTTCGTCGTGCTCAACCGCTACCTGACGGTGCCCGAATGGTGGGCGCTGATCGCGCTCGGGTTCGTCGCCGGCACGTGGATCACCGGCTTCACCGCACGCAAGATGAGCACCGCCGATCCGGGCGCCGTCGTCTGGGACGAAATCGTCGCGATCTGGCTCGTGATGCTGTTCGTCACGCCCGCGACCTTCATCGGCCAATTGTGGGCATTCGTCGTGTTCCGCTTCTTCGACATGCTCAAGCCGCCGCCGATCCGCTATTTCGACCGTCGCGTGAAAGGCGGGCTCGGCATCATGGTCGACGACCTGATCGCCGCGTTCATGACGCTGCTCGTGATCGCCCTGTGGCGCTCCGTCATCGGCTGACCGTTTTCCGACTCCCGTTTCCCGACGCGCATGCCAACCGATTCCGTCGTCCACCAGCTTGCGATCCGCGCAGGCAACAAGCTGCGTGACGAGCACCTGTCGCTCGCCATCGCCGAATCCTGCACGGGCGGCATGATCGCCGCCGCGATCACCGACATCTCCGGCAGCAGCCAGTGGTTCGAGCGCGGCTTCGTCACCTATTCGAACCAGGCCAAGACCGAGATGATCGGCGTGCCGTCCGACCTGATCGAGAAGCACGGCGCCGTCAGCGAGCCGGTCGCGCGCGCAATGGCCGAAGGCGCGCTGCGCAACAGCCGCGCGCAGGTCGCGCTGTCCGTCACCGGCATCGCCGGCCCGGCGGGCGGCAGCGAGAAGAAGCCGGTCGGCACGGTGTCGTTCGCATGGAGCAACCGGCTGCATACCGACGTCGAGACGCTCGTGTTCAAGGGCGACCGCGAGCAGATCCGCACACAGGCGGCCACGCATGCGCTGCGCGGGCTGCTGAAGCTGCTCGACGAGCGCGAGGGCTGATCCACCGGCGCACCGGCAGCGGCGGCCGGCGCCCCTCCCCGCTTACTGGATCGCGTCGGGCTTCACGACGATCCAGTTCCTGTCCGCCGTGACCGGCAGGCCGAGCGCCTTCTGCCGCGCGGCCGATTCGTCCGACCACGCGCGGATCCGGGCCATCTGCCTGTCCTTCTTGTTCACCCACACGCGCACGCCGCCGCGCGCGACGTCGGTTGCATTCAGCAGCATGTAGCCGTCCGATTTCGGCGTGTCGCCCGCGACGAGCACCGGCTTCTTCCACTGGTCGATCCAGCCCGCGATCGAGCCGAGCTTGCCTTCGTACCACGTCATCGGGTTCATCGGGAACGGCGTGATCACGAGATCGCGGTTCGCGGCCTCGTCGTACTTGCCGGCCTTGATCTGCAGCCGCGACGTCGTCAACGCGCCCGTCGCCGGGTTGCGCAGCAGCGTCGTCCGCAACAGGCGGAGACAAAAGCGGAGGGGAACAACGGACAAGGCGGCCCGCGCTCGCGGGCCTGCCGGAGCGGGCCGCCCCGACGGGCGACCCATATTTCAGCGATGCGAGTTGATCGTGTCGCGCGTCTTCTGCGCGGCGAGCGCCGCGGCTTCGGCAAAATCCTCGCCGTTGCTCGCGTACAGGATCGCGCGCGACGAGTTGATCATCATCCCGGTGCCGTCGGCGGTGCGGCCCGCATTGACGGTCGCCTGCACGTCGCCGCCCTGCGCGCCGATGCCGGGAATCAGCAGCGGCATGTCGCCGACGATCCCGCGCACGATCTCGATTTCCTTCGGGAAGGTCGCGCCGACCACCAGGCCGAGCTGGCCGTTCCTCGCATTCCACTGGTTCGCCGCGAGGTCGGCGACGACCTGGTACAGCGGCCGGCCGTTGGTGTCGAGGAACTGCAGGTCCGAGCCGCCCGGGTTCGACGTGCGGCACAGCACGATCACGCCCTTGCCTTCATGCTCGAAGTACGGCTCGACCGAGTCGTAGCCCATGTACGGGTTCACGGTGACCGCATCCGCGCGATAGCGCTCGAACGCCTCGCGCGCGTACTGCTCCGCGGTGCTGCCGATGTCGCCGCGCTTCGCGTCGAGGATCACGGGCAGGCCCGGATGCTGGAGGTGGATGTGCGCGATCAGGCGCTCGAGCTGGTCTTCCGCGCGATGCGCGGCGAAGTAGGCGATCTGCGGCTTGAACGCGCTCGCATACTGCGCGGTCGCGTCGACGATCTGCCGGCAGAATTCGAAGATCGCGTCGGGTTGGCCGTCGAACTGCACGGGAAAGCGCGACGGCTCGGGATCGAGGCCGACGCACAGCAGCGAATTCGTGCGCTGCCACGCGGCGCGCAGCGATTCGATGAAAGTAAGCGGGGAAGACATGGCGGATACTCGCGGCAAACCGTTGGTAGACCGCGTATTTTACCCGCGTCGCCGGCGTCCCTCGCGCGCGGCCGCATCGGCGCGCGTATCGGTGCGCTCGACGGTGAACGCGAAACGCCGCGTGAGCCGCTCGCCCGGCGCGAGCAGCGTCATCCCGTGCGCGGCCGCGCCGCCCGGCAGGTTCACCGCGTTGATCGGATGATCGACCGGCTCGAAGCAGAAGAAATCCTCGCCGGGCGGCGTATACAGCACATATGCATCGGCGTCGGCCGCCACTGTCAGCGACAGCCCGCGGCGCGGCCAGCTCACCGTCGCGTGGCCGCCCCAGCCGGTGAATGCATGATTGACGAGCGTCGCCGGCAGCGGATAAGCGACACCGAACTGCCAGGCCGGCGGCACGCTCACGTGCCGCACCGGCAGGAAATCGGCACCCGACAGCCACAGCCCGCCCGCGGCCGCGGCCAGCCCGGTCGCGTCGTCGCGCACCAGGAACGGATGCACGCCGAGCCCGAACGGCAGCCGTGCACGCCCGGCATTCTCGATCGTCAGCGCGATCGACAGCGTCGTGTCGTCGAGCGCGAACGACTGGATCGCGCGAAACGCGTAAGGCGCGCCGCTCGCGCGATCGAGCGACAGCTGCAGCGTCGTGTCGGTCGCGTCGTCCACCTGCCACGGCGCGAGCCAGCCGTCGCCGTGAATCGGCAGCGGCTCGTCGCGGCGATTGCGCGGCACCGCGACGCTGCGCCCGTCGCATTCGAAGCGGCCGTTGCCGATCCGGTTCGAGTACGGCAGCAGCGGATAGCACGCGAGCGCGTTCGGATCCGTCGCCGTTTCCGGGTGCTCGCAGCGGCGGAACACCGGCACCAGCACGCCGTGGTCGCCACGCCAGTCGAAGCGCGCGATGCCGCCGCCGAGGTGCGGCAGCACGTCGAGCCGCAGCGCCGCGTTCGACAGCGTGACGGCCGCCGCATGCGCGGCGCCGACGCCCTGCGCGAACGCGGCGGTCTGCGGGCCGGCGCTGACCGGCTGTGCGGCGGCAGCCAGGCGCGCGCGGCGCGACTGGCTCGTGGACGACACTGCGTGCGAGGACGTGGCGGTCATGGTGAGCTCCTTTCCTTCGTCGATGAAGCGATACGGGACGTCGCGCGGCGCCGCGCGAACGCGAACACGAACACCGGCAATCAGGCCCAGCCGCCGTCGACCACCACGTCCTGCGCGGTGATCATCCGGCTGTCGTCGGCCGCGAGGAACAGCGCCATCCGCGCGAGATCGTCCGGCAGCAGCTCGGCGTCGATGCACTGGCCGGCCTTGATCGCCGCCCGGCCCGCGTCGTCGAGCCACAGCCTGCGCTGCTTGTCGGTCATCACCCAGCCGGGCACCAGCGAATTCACCCGGATCCCGAACGGGCCGAGATCGCGCGCGAGCCCGCGCGTGAGCCCCTGCACGGCCGCCTTCGCCATCACGTAGACGGGATAGCCGCCGTTCTTCAGCATCCAGCTGATCGAGCCGAGATTGATGATCGCGCCGCCGCCGCGCTGCTTCATGTCGTCGATCACCGCCTGCGCGGCGAAGAACTGGTGGCGCAGGTTCACCGCGATGCCCGCGTCGAACGACGCGGGCGTCACGTCGCCGATCGCGTGGCGCGTATCGTTGGCCGCATTGTTCACGAGCACCGCGATCGCGCCGATCCGCGCGCGGATCGCGTCGATCGCATGGCGCAGCGCATCGATGTCGGTCAGGTCGCACGGGAGGAACAGCGGCGCGTGGCGCACGTCCGGCCTCTGCGCGAGGCTTTCCGCGAGCGCCTGGCCCGCCTGCGCGTCGAGATCGACGAACGCGACGCGCGCGCCCTGCCGCGCGAAGTGCTCGACCAACGCCGCGCCGATCCCGGTCGCGCCGCCGGTGATCAGTACCGCGCGATCCTCGAGGCTCGGGTAGCGCGCATGGCGCGCGTCGCTCGCGGCGCGCGGATCCTGCGCGGAAGTGTCGATGGTCATGCGAATCGTCTCCGTGGAATCGGTCAGTCGCGTGCGCCGCGGTTCTTCAGCTGGTCGAGCAGCACGGCCGCGAGCAGGATCGCGCCGCGCACCAGGTACTGGTAGAACGCGTCGATGTTCAGCAGGTTCATCACGTTCTCGACGGTACCCATGATCAGCACGCCGATCACGACGCCCGAGATCGTCGCGCGGCCGCCCATCAGCGACACGCCGCCGAGCACGCACGCGGAGATCACGTTCAGCTCGAAGCCCTGCGCGGCGTTCGGCTGGCCCGACGTGATGCGCGACGCGAGGATCACGCCGGCGAGCGCCGTCACCGCGCCCTGGATCAGGAAGATATACACGCGCGTGCGTTCGACGTTGATCCCCGCGAGACGCGACGCCTCGGGATTGCCGCCGATCGCGAGCGTGTTGCGGCCGTACACGGTCTGGTTCAGCAGCACGCCGAACACGATGAAGCACATGAGCGTGACCCAGATCGGCAGCGATACGCCGAACAGCGACAGCCCGCCGAGCGCGATGAACGTATCCGACGACACGCCGACCGCCTGCCCCTTCGACACGATGAAGCCGAGCCCGCGCACGATTTCCATCGTCGCGAGCGTCGTGATCAGCGCGTTGATGCGCAGGTACGCGATCACCGCGCCGTTCACGAAGCCGATCGCCGCACCGGCCGCGACCGCCGCGACGATCGCGACGAACGTGTTGTCGGTCGCGTTCAGCACCATCGCGCACAACACGCCGGAGAACGCGACGGTCGAGCCGATCGACAGGTCGAAGTCGCGCGAGGCCAGACAGAACATCATCGTGCACGCGACCATCCCGATCTGCGAGATCGACAGCGCGAGGCCGAGCATGTTGTCGATCGAGAAGAAGTGATCGACCGTCAGCGACATCGTCACGAACATCACCGCGAAGATCGCGATCAGGCTGTATTCGGTGAGGTGCTGCCACCACTTCTGGCGGTCGCTCTGCTGTGGAACCAGCGCGTCGGCCGACGGCTTCACGGCTGCGCTGGCGAGGTTTTCCCTGACTTGCATGGTTGTGTCTCCTGCTCCTGCATCGCGCGGCCCGCGCCGCGCGTGATCGATTCGAATATCGTGCGTCGCCCGCGGCGACCTGACACCGCGTCAGGCCGCCTCGACGACGCTCGTCTGCGGCAGCGCGAGGCTCAGCACCGCGTGCTCGTTCGCCTGCTCGCGCGGCAGCTCGCCCGCGATGCGGCCTTCGCGCATCACGACGATGCGATCGGCCACGCCGAGCACTTCCGGCAGTTCCGACGACACCATCACGATCGCGCAGCCGCGCTCCGCGAGCCGGTAGATCACGTCGTAGATCTCGTGCTTCGCGCCGACGTCGATGCCGCGCGTCGGCTCGTCGAGGATCACGACCTTCAGGTCGGGCTCCGCGAGCCAGCGAGACAGGATCGCCTTCTGCTGGTTGCCGCCCGACAGGAAGCGGATCTTCTGCCGCCGGTTCGGCGTCTTGATCTTCAGCCGCTGGATGAAGCGGTCGGCGGTCGCGCTTTCGGTCTTGCGGTCGATGAAGAGCCCGGCGCGCAGCGAATGACGGCGGCAGCTGATGTTGATGTTCTCCGCGACCGACGCCATCGCGATGATCCCTTCCTCCTTGCGGTCTTCCGGGCACAGCACGATGCCGTGACGAATCGCGTCGCCGGTGCGCTTCACGTCGATGCGCTTGCCGTCGAGCGTCAGCTCGCCCGCGCGCCGCCGATCCGCGCCGTACACGAGCCGCATCAGTTCGCTGCGCCCGGCGCCGACCAGCCCGAAGAACCCGACGATCTCGCCCGCGCGCACCGAGAAGCTCGCCGGTTCGCGCAGCGCCGGGCCGTCGACGCCTTCGGCCGAAAACCGCACGTCGCCGAGCGCGCGCGGCGCGTAATGGTAGATGTCCGAAATCTCGCGCCCGACCATCTCTGCGACCAGCCGCTCGCGCGGCACGTCGGCGAGCGATTCGTGCGACGCGATCTTGCGCCCGTCGCGGAAGATCGTGCACGCGTCGCACAGCCGGTAGATCTCGTCCATCCGGTGCGAGATGTAGATCAGCGCGCGGCCCTGCGCACGCAGGTCCTCGACCAGCTTGAACAGCACCTCGGTCTCGCGATGCGACAGCGAGCTCGTCGGTTCGTCGAGCGCGATCACGCGCGCGTTGCGCATCAGCGCCTTGCAGATCTCGACCATCTGCCGCTGCGCGATCGACAGCCGCCCGAGCTTCGCGTCGGGATCGAGATCGACGCCCATCGCGGCGAGCCGCTCGCGCACGTGGCGCTTCGCCTCGCCTTTCCTCACCCAGCCGAGCGCATTCGGCAGGCGGCCGAGCAGCAGGTTTTCCGCGACCGTCAGGTCGGGCACGTACTGCAGTTCCTGGTGAATCACTGCAATGCCGGCCGCGATCGACGCCGCCGCACTCGAGAAATGCACGGGCTGGCCGTCGACCAGCACGCTGCCCGCATCGGGCTGGTATTCGCCGCCGAGAATCTTCAGCAGCGTCGACTTGCCCGCGCCGTTCTCGCCCATCAGGCCATGCACCTCGCCCGCATGCACGTCGAACGAAATGCCGTCGAGTGCGCGCACGCCGGGAAATACCTTGCCGATATTGTCAAAACGCAGTGCCGCTGACACGTCGTCTCCCCACTTGCAGATCCATCGATCGCCGGCCGCCGCATCGCCGCGGCAGCCGGCAAGCCGCTTACTTCGATGCGAGCCCCATCTCCTCGCGCACCTTCGACACGTTGTCGCGCGTCGCGAGCATGCCCGTCGTCAGCGTCAGCGCCGGCGGTGCCTTGCCCTGCGTGATCCACGCATACATCAGGTCCGAGGTTTCCTCGCCGTGGCGCTTCGGGCTGATGATCACGGTGCCGTAGAAGCCCGTCGGCTGCGGCTTCTTGAACTCGTTCAGCGCCGATTCGGAACCGCCGATGCCGATGCCGATCATGTTGTCCGCCTTGAAGCCGCGCCCTTCGGCCGCGCGCACCGCGCCGAGCACGGCCTCGTCGTTCAGGCCGTACGCAACCCAGTGCTTGAACTGCGGGTTCTTGGTGAGCGCGATGTTCGCCGCGTTGAACGCATTCTCGGTGTCGGTCTTGGCCTGCGGCGCCGCGATCACGTTCGCCTTCGGGAAGCCGGCCGCCACCAGCGCGTCGGTCGCGCCGCTCGTGCGGTCGTGCGCGGTCGGCAGCTGCTCGTACGTGATGTCGATCGCGCCGACGTCCTTCATGTTCCAGCCGCGCTTCTTGATCTCGGCCGCGATGCCGTCGCCGACCTGCTTGCCGATGTTGTACGCGGAGATCCCCATGTGCGGCACCGCCTCGAGCGGCTTGCCCGCGCCGTCGACGAGGCGGTCGTCGACCGTCATCATCTTCAGGTTGTGCGACTTCGCCTTCGCGACGATGCCCGGCCCGAGCTTCACGTCCGGCGTGCAGATGATGAAGCCCTGCACCTTCTGCGCGGACAGGTTGTCGATCGCGCTCATCACCTTCTCGCCCGACGGCGCGCCGATCTTCACGAGCGTGAAGCCCTTGTCCTTCGCGGCCATCTCGGCGAACTTCCATTCGTCCTGGAACCACGGCTCTTCCGGCTGCTTCACCAGAAAGCCGATCTTGACCGGATCGGCCGCGTGCGCGACCGGGCTCCCCATTACCACCGCGGCCGCGGCGGCCAGCGTTACGAACGTTCTGCGTTTCATCTCCAGTGTCTCCTTCATCGAACGGGATGCAGCCGCTTGTTGGTTTCGACGCAGCGTGCGCGCGGCCGTCGCACGTGCGGTCTTTCGAATCGTTGCGTCAGTCGTGATACAGCGCCGCGCGCCCGCCGTCGACGGTGATGCACGCGGCATTGATGAACGGCGCCTCGTCGGACGCGAGGAACACGGCCGTCATCGCGACCTCCTCCGGTTTGCCGATCCGCTTCATCGGCTGCAGTGCGAGCGTCTCGGCACGCGCCGCGGCCGGGTCGGCCTGCGCATCCCACCAGTCGCGCGTGAGCTGCGTCTCGATGTAGCCGGGCGCGATCGCGTTCACGCGCACGTTGCGCGCCGCGTATTCGATGCCGAGCGCACGCGTGAGGCCCAGCACGCCGTGTTTCGCGACCGGGTACGGAAAGCAGCCCGGAATGATCCGGAATGCGTGCGTCGACGCGATGTTCACGATGCTGCCGCGACCGCGTTCGACCATCCCGGGCAGCGCCGCGCGGCAGCCGTGCCACACGCCATCGAGGTCGACCGCGAAGCAGCGGCGCCAGTCGTCGTCCGTCATCGTCAGCGGATCGGCGAACACGTTGATGCCGGCGTTGTTCACCAGCACGTCGAGCGTGCCGAGCGCGGCTTCGGTCTGCGCGAGCGCGTCGCGCACCGAGTCCTGCCGCGCGACGTCCGCATGCAGCGCCAGTACGCGCGCACCGTCGATGTCGTCGGCGATCGCGGCAGCCGCGCGCTGCGCCTGCGGGAAATCGAGGTCGACGAGCGCGACGGCCGCGCCCTCGCGCGCGAACGCCCGCGCGATCGCGGCGCCGATCCCGCGGCCCGCGCCCGTCACCATCGCGACCTTGCCCGCGAGGCGTCCCATCATGCGGCTCCGGCGCGCGCCGCGCGCAGGCCGGCCTGGAACGCGCGTGCATTCGCCGCGGTCGCATCCGGCGACTGGCCGGGCCGGTACAGCGCCGAGCCGAGGCCGAAGCCATTGGCACCGGCCGCGAGGAACGGCTGCATGTTGTCCGGCGCAATCCCGCCGACCGGAATCAGCGGCACCGCGCGATCGATCACCGCGCGCCATGCCTTCACGACGGGCACGCCGAGCTGCTCGGCCGGGAACATCTTCAGCACGTCGGCGCCGTTCGCGAGCGCGGCGAACGCCTCGGTCGGCGTCGCGACACCCGGTGCGCTCGCGAGCCCGCGCTCACGCGCGCGGCGGATCACGGCCGCGTCGCTGTGCGGCATCACGATCAGCGTGCCGCCGGCATCCTGCACACGGTCGACAAATTCGGCGCGCAGCACGGTGCCCGCACCGACGATCATGTCGTCCGGCAGCGCGCGGCGCAGCGCCGCGATGCTGCCGAACGGATCGGGCGAGTTGAGCGGCACCTCGACGATCCGGAAGCCGGCTTCATGAAGCGCAAGGCCGTGGTCGGCCGCTTCGGCGGACGTGATGCCGCGCATGATCGCGATCAGCGGGCACGCGTCGAACGCACGCATCAGTGCGGGATGCGGCGTGTACGGCGCGGGCAGCTTAAGGTCGGACGACATCGGCAGTTCCTCTTCAATCTCTTCAATCGGTTCATTGATCGGCGCAGACGGGTTCGCCGTCCGCGCGCACGAGTCCGGCACGCGACGCGATCCACCACAGGCCGCGCTCGGTCGCCTGCGCGACGACACGCGCATGGGTGCAGCCGAACACGCGCAGCGCGTCGACGTAGCGCGCACACAATCCGTCGTCGCCGATCAGCAGCAGCGGCTGGTTCGCGAGCGCGACGCCGCGCTCCGCGAGCATCGCGTCGAGCGCGTTCAATTCATGGCCGATCAGCAAACCGGACAGGTAGTCGCCCTGCGCGTCGGGCGCAAGCCGGTCGGTCAGGCCGAGCGTGCGCGTGCTGAAGATCGTCGCGAGCAGCCCCGTGTGCTGCGCGCCGCGGGCCACCGCGACGCCGCGCGCGAATGCCGCTCGGTCGGGCAACGCGCTCGCGCGCATCGTGCGGCCGAGGATCGTGTGATCGCGCAGCGCCGCGAACAGCTCGCCCGTCATGAAGGTCTGGAAGCGCTCGATGAGCCCGTCCTTCACCCATGCCCACTTCGCATGCGTGCCCGGCAATCCGATCAGTACCCCTGAACGATCGGCATCAAGCAAGGGATCGTTCGCCAGTGCGCCGAATATCTGCGTTTCTTCGCCGCGCATCACGTCGGGCAGTTCGCCCGCCGCGATCACGCCCGGCACGATCGACACCGTCGTGCCGCGCGCCGTCGTCACCGTGACGAGGCCCGCGACGAGCGCGTCGGCGCCGGCCGGCACCGCGACGTACGGCGCCTCGCGCCAGCCCTGCGCGCTGCCGACCATCCCGGCGGCCAGCACCGGCACGCCCGGCGCGCGGTCGAGCCAGTCGCCGCACGCTTCCTCGAACACGACGTCGAATGCACGCGCGCCGCCGGCCGGCACGTGCATCACGCCCGCCGCGCGGCTGCGCGTGTCGATGAGCGCGCCGTGCGCGTCGAACAGATACGCGCGCAGCGACGTCGTGCCCCAGTCGAGCGCGATCAGCGACGGTGCGGCGGAACTGGCGTCCGGAGCGGTCCGGGTCGAATTGGTCATCGTTTGATCCTGCGGGTACCCTGCGGCGGGCTCCAGCCCAGCTCCGCGGAAATGGCTCGCGCTTCGCGCCGCACGAGCGGAATCAGTTCGTCCATCCGGTCGTGCGGCATGTACGGGATCGTGCTCGCGACCGACACGGCCGCGACGATCGCGCCCGATGCGTCGCGGATCGGCGCGGCCACGCAGCGGATCGACGCCTCGTTTTCCTCGAGGTCGAACGTATAGCCGCCGGCCGCGTAATGCGCCATGCGCTGCAGGAACGCGCTCGTCTCGGGGCGGTTGTCCGGCTTGAAATTGACGCCGGCCAGCGCGCGCCGCGCGGCCTCGAACAGCGAGCGCCACAGGTCTGGATCGAGATCAAGCATCATCGCCTTGCCGATGCCGGTCGACGCGAGCGGCATCCGGTGGCCGACGCGCGAACGCATCTCGAGGCCGCGCGTGCCGGGAATCTTGTCGATGTACAGCACGTCGTCGCCGTCGCGCACGCCGAGGTGAATCGTGTCGAGCGTCGCTTCCGCGAGCGCCTCGAGGTGCGGCCGTGCGACCGCCGTGAGCGGCATCTGCTCGAGCGCGATCGTGCCGAGCTCGATCAGCTTCGGGCCGAGCAGGTAGCCGCCCTGCACCTGGCGCAGGTAGCGCGCCTGCACGAGGCTGCTGACGAGGCGGTGCGTCGTGCTGCGCGTCGTGCCGAGCGCCGCGCCGATCGCACGCATGTCGCGCGCGCCGTTTGCGATCGCTTCGAGGATCGCGAGACCGCGCAACAGCGTCTGCGTGCCGGCCTGCTGCGCGGCAAGGTCGAGCGGCGTGCTGGTCGCGCCGATGCTGTCGGTCAGCGGCGCATCGTCCGGCGTCGCGCGCCGGGCGTCGAGAGCAAGGGAATCGGGCATCTTGGTCATGGAACAGGCTTCTTCAACGGAATCGGTGAAGCCGCGGTCGCGAGGCCGGAACGAGGTCGGGCGTCGCGGCAATGCGGCGGTCGATGCACCGAGGAAAGCGCCCGGCGAACTTCATGGAATGTGTCTCCGTGTGCGTCGGGCGCCGCGCGATGCGTGGGTCCGAAGCTGTCGATGTGCTTCGGATTGTAGGAGCGCACGCACTCGCCTCCAATATTTGAATGCGTTGTCCAGATAATGAGAAAACGGCCATGCCATGTGCACGGGGGCGGAACCCGACGTGCCGCGGGTTCCGCCCCCGTTATCCACGCGCGCCGCGCTTACTGCTGGTTCGTGCCGCGCGCCTGCATGTAGCGCTGCACGTCGGAGAACGACACGCGGCCGCTACCGGTCGCGTCGATCTGCCGGAAGTGGTTCGCGACGTAGCCGAGGCCGGCCGCGCGCGCCTGCGCTTCGGTGATCGAACCGGTGTTCTGCGTATCGGCCGCGCCGAACTGCCGCGCGAGCTTGCGCACCACCTGCGCATGCAGCGCGGCGCCGGTCGTCTGCGTGCCGGCGGTCGGCTTGCGCGCGGCCGGCGGCACGTATGGATCGCCGAGCTGCGCCTGGCGCGCGCGTGCCGGGATGGCGGCGTCGCTCGCCTGCGCGAACGCGGACACCGATGCGGATGCTGCAACGCCGGCGCATGCAAGCGCCGCGGCAACGACGATGAAACGTTTCTTCATGTCAGGCTCCAGTCTGGAATGAGGTCGTCGACGGCCGGCGAACGGCGAGCCCACGGGCGCGCGTCGCCAGGCCCGCACATCGCATCAGTGCGCGGCCGCGTTGTAGAAAGTCACGAGGTCGGCTTTCTCCTGCGGACGCGACGTATCGTCGAGATAGACCATGTGTCCACCCTGATAGTCCTTGATCGTCAGGTTCGGTTGCGATCCGAGCCGCGCGAGGTCGAGCTCGGTCTGGTAGAACGGCGTCGCGATGTCGTGATAGCCGTTCAGCGACAACACCTTCAGCGACGGATTCAGCGTCAGCGCCGCGGCGAGATCGGGGATCGTGTCGGGCATCGCGAGGCCGTCGTGCGACCAGTCCCAGGTCTGGATCGCATTGCTGCTGAGCGAATACGCGGACTGTGCGCTGTACCTGAGCACGTTCGGCAGGTAGCTGCCGATCGTGTCCGTGAATGGCTTCGTGATGAACGTGCTCGACGGGTCGCCGTCCGCGGCGAGCGGGCTCGACGACGGCACGTTCACACGTGCGTCGTAGCGGCCGATCAGCGTGCCCGGGATCAGCGACACCTGGAAGCTGTTGTCGAAGAAGGTCGGGACCACGTTGAAGTCCGCATTCCACAGCGACTGCTTCACGCCGGTCGAATTCACCATCGTCGTGACGAGACTCGACGGCGGCGGCGTATGGCCCGCAAGGTATGCGTTCACGGCGGGCGCGTAGCTGCCGGCCGTCAGCAGGCGCATCTGGTCCGCGTATTGCGGCAGGCTCGACGGGTTCGGATTGTCGAGCTGGTAGTACGCGCCGACCGTGCCGTAGGACGGCACGAAGCCCGCGCAGCTCACCGGGCTCGCGCCGTTGTTCGAGTTGCCGACATAGTCGCTCGCCATGTCGCAGTTCGTGTTGTAGTTCAGGATCGACGACTGCAGCACGATGCCGGCGAGCTTCACGCCGGCCGTCTCCAGCAGGTTCGCGAGCACGTCGGTGCGCGGCGTGCCGTACGACTCGCCGAACAGGTATTTCGGAGAATCGTTGCGCTGGTTCACGGCAAGGTAGCGCGTGACGAAATCGCGGAACGCGCCGGCGTCCTGGTCGACGCCCCAGAACGTCTGGTTCGTGTTCGGCGCGATCGCTTCGGAGAAGCCGGTACCGATCGCATCGACGAACACGAGGTCGGTCGTGTCGAGCAGGCTTTCCGCGTTGTCGCCGAACGGGAACGTCGACGTGTTCGCGTCCGGGTCACCCGTCTGGATCCGCTTCGGACCGAACGAGCCGAGATGCAGCCATACCGATGCGGAACCGGGGCCGCCGTTGTACAGGAACGTGACGGGCCGTTTCGCGGCGGGCTGGTTGTCGGCGGTGTACGCGATGTAGAAGAACGATGCCTCGGGTGCACCCGTCTGCGGATTGCGCGCGACGAGGTGGCCAGCGGTGGCCGTGTAACGGATCGTCCGGCCGTTCAGCGTGATCTGGTGATGCGTGACGGCGGCCTTTTCGACCGCGGCGGACGCGTCGAGCGACGCGCTCGCACTCGACGAATAACGGTTGGGATCGTTGTACGGCCTGTCCACCTGCGCGGCGGGATCGGCTGAATTGTCGGTACCTGCTGCGGCGGACGACGTCACGTCGTCGTTGCAGGCCGTCAGAATCAGCGAAGAGAACACAACCCCCAACAACAGCTTCGCTTTGCTCGCTGGCATCGTTGCCTTCCTTCTCTCGAATGTTTTTTGTGTCGAGCAGCCGGATAGGCCGCCCCCCGCCTCGATTACGGCCGATAAGCCGAGGCGCTGGCCAATATACGCGAGCGGGTCGGCTTTGAAAAATTTGGAAATATTGGCTTGATGGCCGGTGCAGTGCACACCTTTCAGGAATGCTTCGATTCGCGAACCATCGTTTTTCGGCTGCCTTTCAGCGGTCTGCGCGTTTACCGGGAAACACTAAAATCACGCGGATTTCGTGCCATGTCGGCAAATAAAACCGCGCCGCCGCAGGCATTGCTCAGTCAAGCGAAATAGACGATTTCGTCTAATGGATGTGGTCCGACATGCGGGCGACACGAATGCGCTGCGGCGCAGCAATGGCGCGCGGGCGACGGAACGGACAATGCGACGGCGCGATCGCGCCGCTCACTGCGATTGAGGAAGCTCGGCCGCGCCCATCCGGCGGGCAATGACGGCCGCGCGCTGCGCCTGGTAGGCCGAGCCGCGATGCGCGTCGAACCAGCGCGGCTTCGGCAGCATCACCGCGAGGCGCGCCGACTGCCACGCGCCGAGCCGGCTCGCGGGAATCCTGTAGTAATAGCGTGCGGCGGCCTCGGCGCCGTACACGCCGCGGCCCCATTCGACCGAATTCAGGTAGATCTCGAAGATCCGCTCCTTGTCGAGCACCGTCTCGAGCATCCACGTGACGATCAGTTCCTGCCCCTTGCGGATGTAGCTCTTCTCGCGCGACAGGAACAGGTTGCGCGCGAGCTGCTGCGTGATCGTCGAGCCGCCCGCGACGATCTTGCCGCGCGCCTTGTTCTTCTCCCACGCCTGCAGGATCGCGTCGACGTCGTAGCCGTTGTTGGTCGCGAAGGTCGAATCCTCCGACGCGATCAGCGCGCGCTTCAGGTTGCGCGAGATCTGGTCGTACGGCACCCATTGGTGCTGGATCTGCGCGGGCGGCTTGTCGCGCGACAGCCACCATGCGTCGGTGCGCATGAACGCGGACGAACCGGGATTGACGAACGACCACAGCGCGATCTGCACGAGATAGAACAACTGCGTCGCGAGCCACGCGCCCGCGAACACCGAACCCGCATAGACGATCCAGCGGGTCGGGCTGACCGTGCGCGTACGCTGCGTGCCGCTTACCGCCACCACCCGCCGCGCTCCGGTCAGGCCGCCGCGAGCGCCTGGCGCAGCGCGGCCAGCACCGGTGCGCCGTCCGGCCGCACGCCGCGCCAGATGAAGAACGATTCTGCCGCCTGCTCGACCAGCATCCCGAGACCGTCGGCCGTGCGCGCGCCGAGCGTCGCCGCATGCTGCATGAACACCGTCGGTTGCGCGCCGTACATCATGTCGTACGCGAGCGTGCCCGCGCCGAACGCGGCCGCGTCGCACTCTGGCAGCGCCGCATCGAGGCTGCCGGCCGTCGCGTTGACGATCACGTCGTACGGTTCCGCGCGCACGACATCCGGGCCGCCGCCCGACAGCACGCAGCCCGCATCGTGGGCGGCCTGCGTGAACTGGCCGACGAGCGCCTCGGCCTTGCTCGCGGTGCGGTTCACGATCGTGATCGACAGCGGTGCGCGCTCGAGCATCGGCAGCACGACGCCACGCGCCGCGCCGCCCGCACCGAGCAGCAGGATGCGCGCGCCCGCGAGCGACACGCCGAGATTCAATTCGATGTCGCGCACCAGGCCGACGCCGTCGGTGTTGTCGCCATGGATGCGGCCGTCGGCGTCGATGCGCAGCGTGTTTACCGCGCCCGCTGCCGCCGCGCGCGGCGACAGCGTGTCGGCGAGCGCATGCGCGTCGAGCTTGAACGGCACCGTCACGTTCGCGCCGCGGCCGCCTTCGGCGACGAACGCACGCACGGCGGCCTCGAAACCGTCGACCGGCACGAGCCGGTGCTCATAGACGATCGCCTCGCCCGTCTGCGCGGCGAACTGCGCGTGGATGAACGGCGACTTGCTGTGCGCCACCGGATTGCCGAACACCACGTAGCGGTCGGCGCCGCTCGTCGACGCGTTTGCGGTCATGATGCGCGCCCCTCTTCGGTTTCCTGGCCGTTGCCGGTCGCGGCATCGCCACCATCGACCGTCACGCCGTCCGATTCGGCCAGCGCTTCGGCCTCGCTTTCCGCCGACGCGTCTTCCGCATCGACCAGCGTGTCGTCGCCGCCTTCGGCCTCATCCTCGTCGTCAGCCGCTTCGCCGCTCGTCACGGTCGGCGCGTCGAGCACGTTCAGCAGCCGCACCGATGCCTCGATCGTCAGCTCGTCGAGCGACATCACGTCGAGCAGCACGCGCGTGCCGCGCGCATGCACGCCGAGCCCCGGCACGTGCAGCAGCAGCGGAATGTCCTCGAGACGCACGAGATCGCCCTTCACGACGCTCGCGACCACCTGCTTCTTCTGCTCCTGCGCGAGCCAGCGCAGGCACCAGAAGTATTCCATCCGGCGCTGGTAGTCGGCGTACGCGGTATAGGTGTCGTCGAAGCCCTGCACGACCGCGTACAGGTCGGCGTCCTTCGGCTTGAACGGCGCGGCGAGCTTCGCGGTGACGCCGTGCTGCACGCACGCGAGCAGCTGCCACTGGTTCACGAGGTCGACGTAGCGGCGCAGCGGCGACGTGCTCCAGGCGTACTGCGCGACGCCAAGGCCTTCGTGCGGCGCGGCCGTCGTCTGCATCCGCGTGCGCTTCGGGCCCGGCGCGCCGAAGCCGCGCTGCGAGCGGTAGATGCCGGGCACCGTGTGATCGTGCAGGAACGCACCCCACGTCGAGTTCGCGAGGATCGCGAGCTCCGACACGATCAGGTCGAGCGGCGACCCGCGGCGGCGCGGCGTGATCGACACGTGCTCGCCTTCGACGTAGAAGTTGTAGTCGGTGTTGCGCTGCACTTCGCGCTTCAGGCCATAGCCCGCGCGCGCGACCTGGCGCTTCTCGAACAGCGCCTGCGCGAGCGGCCACAGCACGGCGATGTCGTCCTTGTGCGGGTAGTCGCCGGTGCCGGCCGCGAGCGTCTCTTCGTTGACGAGCTCGTCGAGCGTGTTGTGGCGCAGGTTGTTCTTCACGAACACGAGTTCGGCGCGCGTCTCGTTCGCGACGATGTCCTGCGTCTCGCGGTTGACGATGATGTACAGCGACAGCGCCGGGCGGTAATCGCCCTCCTTCAGCGTGAACACGTCGACGACGTCGTCCGGCAGCATCGTGATCTTGTCGCCCGGCATGTAGACGGTCGACAGGCGCGCGCGCGCGATCGCGTCGACCGCGTCGCCACGCACGATGCCGAGCGCGGGCGCCGCGATGTGCACGCCGATCCGCACGCGACCGTCGGACAGGTGCTCGACCGAGAACGCGTCGTCGATTTCGGTCGTCGTGATGTCGTCGATCGAGAACGCCTCGACGTCCGCGCGCGGCAGGTCGTCCGGCAGCGCGCCGACCGTGACGGCCGGGAAGCCCGTGCCGTGCGGGAAGAATTCCGCGAGGAAGCGCGCCTCGTGCAGCGCACGCGGCGACGCGATGCCGCCGCAATCGAGCATCAGCCGCGCCGGCGACACGCCGCGCGCACCGGCCGCCGCCTCGAGCGCCTTGTATTCGATCGCGTTCTTGTCCGGCCGCGTCAGCAGCCCGAGCACCTTGCCCGCGAACGCCTCCGGCAGCTTGCCGGCCTTCAGCTCCTCTTCATACTGCGCCTGGACGAGCGCCTGCTGGCGCTTGCGCTCGAGCGACGCGAGCGCCATCTTGAGCTGCTCTTCCGGCGCGCGCTGGTACTGGCCGCGCCCCTTGCGGCGGAAGTAGACGGGCGAGCCGTGCAGCCGCAGCACCAGCGCCGCGCGCTCGACCGGGCCGTAGGTCGCGCCGAAGTATTCCGCGGCCAGCGCCGTGTACGCGAATTCGTCGGCCGGCGCGCATTCCCACAGGAAATCCAGGTCGATCTGCTGCGCGGCCGTGTCGGCTTCCTGCATCAGTTCGCCCGCGGCCGGCTTCTCGAATTCGATCAGCACGTCTTTTGCGCGCACTTTCGCCCGCCGCCCGCCCGGCAACTCGACCTGAAACGCGTCGCCCTGGCGCGACAGCACGCTGCCCGCCTTGAAACTGCCCGATTCCTCGAAGAAAACGTTCACTCAGTACTCTCGTTCAGACTGCCGGGCGCCGCACCGGCGGCGCCGCATGATGATGGGAATTCGATCGGCATGACGCCGGGTTCATGACGTTCTGTCGTCGCAAAAGGCGAGAACGTCGTCGACATAGTCGGCAAATTCGCTGATTCCGTGATCGCTGCCTTCGATCACGCGCGTTTTCGCGCCCGGGTAATGGGCGAGCATCTCGCGGTAGTCCAGCACTTCGTCGCCCGTCGCCGCGAACAGATAGTAGCGTTCGGGCCGCGAAATCGCCGGCACGCGCAGCGCATCGAGCTCCTGCAGGTGATGGCGTTCGACGACGATCGAGCCGCCGCCGTGCCACAACGGCTGTTCGCCCAGATGCTGTTCGAGATCGCGCTGCGGCGCGATCGCCGGATTCAGCAGCACGGCCTTCCAGCCGTGCCTTTCGGCGAGCCAGGTCGCGTAGTAGCCGCCGAGCGAGCTGCCGATCACCGTCACGTCGCGCGCACCGGCCACCTCGGCTTCCGCGACGGCGATCGCGTCGAGCGGCGACACCGACAGCGACGGGCAGCGCCACTCGTGCGTGCGGCCGAGTTCGGCCATGCGCGCGGCGAGCAGCCGCGACTTCTGCGACTCCGGCGACGACCGGAACCCGTGCAGGTACAGGATCACGCGCGGCTCCCGAGCGCGTCGAGCAGCTTCTGGTGCACGCCGCCGAAGCCGCCGTTGCTCATCACGAGCACGTGGTCGCCCGGGCGCGCGGCCGCGACGACCGACTTCACCAGCAGATGAAGATCGTCGAACGCGCGTGCCTTGTCGCCGAGCGGCGCGAGCGCGTCGCCGAGGTTCCAGCCGAGCGCGTCGCGCCCGGTCGGCGCGCCATAGCCGAACACCAGATCGGCGTCGGCGAGGCTTGCCGGCAGTTGCGCCTTCATCACGCCGAGCTTCATCGTGTTCGAGCGCGGCTCGAGCACGGCCAGAATGCGGGAGTTTTGACGACCGATGCGCGCACGAAGGCCGGCGATCGTGGTGTCGATCGCGGTCGGATGGTGCGCGAAGTCGTCGTAGACGGTCACGCCGTCGACGCTGCCGCGCACTTCCATGCGCCGCTTCACGTTGCGGAACGAGGCGAGGGATTCGGCGGCCTGCGCGGGCGGCACGCCGACGTGGCGGGCGGCGGCGATCGCCGCGAGCGCGTTCATCCGGTTGTGGTCGCCCTGCACCTGCCACGCGACTTCACCGACGCGCTCGGCGTGGCGATACACCGCGAACCGCTCGTCGACCGGCACGCCGTCCTCGGCCGGCAGCGCCTGCCAGCCGCCATCGACGCCGAAGCGCTCGACCTCGCTCCAGCAGCCGCGCGCGAGCACGCGCTCCAGCGCATCCGAACGGCCATTGGTCACGATCCGGCCGACGCCCGGCACGGTGCGCACGAGATGGTGGAATTGCGTTTCGATCGCGGCAAGATCCGGGAAGATGTCGGCGTGATCGAATTCGAGATTGTTGAGCACCGCGGTACGCGGCCGGTAGTGGACGAACTTCGAGCGCTTGTCGAAGAACGCCGTATCGTATTCGTCGGCCTCGATCACGAAGAAGCTCGAATCGGTCAGCCGCGCCGAGACGCCGAAGTTCAGCGGCACGCCGCCGATCAGGAAGCCCGGGTTCAGGCCGGCATCTTCCAGCAGCCACGCGAGCATCGACGACGTGGTCGTCTTGCCGTGCGTGCCCGCGACCGCCAGCACCCACTTGCCCGCCAGCACGTGCTCGCCGAGCCATTGCGGGCCGGACACGTAAGGCAGGCCGCGATCGAGGATCGCCTCCATCAGCGGGTTGCCGCGCGTGACGACGTTGCCGATCACGAACAGGTCGGGGTTCAGGTCGATCTGCTCGGCGCCGTAGCCCTCGATCAGCGTGATGCCCTGCGCCTCGAGCTGCGTGCTCATCGGCGGATAGACGCCCGCGTCGCAACCCGTCACCGTGTGGCCCGCCTCGCGCGCGAGCACGGCGAGACCGCCCATGAAGGTGCCGCAGATGCCAAGAATGTGGATGTGCATAGATGAATGCTTTCGCGCCGCCGGGCGCCGTCGATTCGGAAAGGAAGGTCTGCGGCACGCCGGGCAGGCCACCCGGCCAACGACTTTCGCCGCGACACAAAGACCGTTATTGTAACTGACGGTCCGCCCTGCCCGGCGGCCCGAACGACGGATCCGGATGCCGGCCGGCGCGGCGGGCGGCACGCAGCCGCATCGCGTTCGGGCGTGGCGGTGATCGAGTATGATTGCCGGATCATGTCTCGCAAACCCCTTGTCGACCCGCGGCGCGCCCGCGAGGAAATCGCCCAGTCCGCCGCCCGCCTGATCGCGGAGGACGGCCTCGATTACGCCAGCGCGAAGCGCAAGGCCGCGCGCCAACTGCTCGGCGATACGCGCGTTGCCGGCGAATGGCTGCCGGATAACGACCTGATCGAGGAAGAACTGCGCGAGTACCTCGCCCTGTTCCAGAGCGACACGCAGCCGGACGAACTGCGCCGCCTGCGCGAGATCGCGCTCGACTGGATGCGCCGGCTCGCCGAGTTCAATCCGTATGTGACGGGCGCGGTGCTGAACGGCACCGCGAACGCGCATTCGGACATCCATTTGCAGATATTCACCGACAACCCGAAGGACGTCGCGATCTACCTGCTGAACCAGAACGTTCAGTACGACGTGTCCGAGACGCGGCATTTCGCCGGCCGCGCCGACGTCGAGACGCTCAGCTTCCTGTGGCGCCCGCGGCGTGACGTCGACGCGATCGGCATTCACGTCGCGCTCTACGCGAGCGACGACCTGCGCGGCGCGGTCAAGGCCGATGCCCGCGGCCGGGTCGCGCGCGCGGACGCCGCCGCCTTGCGCGTGCTGCTCGAAGCCGGCCACGCTCCTTCCGAACCGGAATGATTCAAGAATGATGATGAAACGCATGTTGGCGCTCGCGGTGGTCGCGGCGGCCGCCGTCGCCGGCGGGATCGCCGCCGGCCACTGGTTCCGGGGCGGCAGCGCCGACGACGGCATCGCCGTCGCGGCGCCCGCCGCACAGGGCAATCCGGTCGAACAGCTGTGGGCGGCGTCGCTGACCGGCGTCGACGGCAAGCCGGCATCGCTCGCTTCCTTCAAGGGCCAGAAGGTTGTGGTCAATTTCTGGGCGTCGTGGTGCGGCCCGTGTGTCGAGGAGATGCCGGAACTCGTCGCGCTGTCGCATCAATACAGGCAGAAAGGCATTCGCTTCATCGGGATCGGCGTCGATTCCGACCAGAACGTGAAGAATTTTCTGCAGAAGGTGAAGGTCGACTATCCGGTTTTCGTCAGTGGTTATGCGGGCGCCGATCTGGCCCGTAATTTCGGAAATACGGCCGGCGCGCTGCCGTTTACGGTCGTCATCGACGAAAACGGCAAGATTCGCGAGACAAAATTAGGACAAATCAAACCGGCCGAGCTGAAAAAGACCCTCGACGCATTGTGATCGTCCCGAACGGCCGCGCGCACGTTGGCGGCGATTTGTGCGTCGATCGCCGCAAATTCACGTGAATTCGCTGATACTTTGCCGCCGCGCCGGTAATTCTTGCAGGTCCGGCGCGATCGGTCGTTCGGCAAAACTAGACAAATTTCTCTAAATAGCGCTAAAGTTCGCGCAATTCCGCAGAAATAGAAGCGACCATGACACGATTGCTGGTGCTGCACGGCCCCAACCTGAACCTTCTCGGCACCCGGGAACCGGAGGTGTACGGCCGCGTCACGCTCGCGCAGATCGATCAGGCGCTTGCCGCGCGGGCTCAGGAAGCCGGCGCCGAACTGTCGTCGTTCCAGAGCAACCATGAAGGCGCGCTCGTCGACCGCATCCAGGCCGCGCGAGAGGAACAGACCGATTTCATCCTGATCAATCCCGCCGCGTATACGCATACGAGCGTCGCGATCCGGGACGCGATCGCCGGCGTCGGCATCCCGTTCGTCGAGGTTCATCTGTCGAACGTGCATCGCCGCGAAGCGTTCAGGCACCACTCCTACTTTTCCGACCAGGCCGAAGGCGTGATCTGCGGGCTCGGCTGGAAAGGTTATCTGTACGCGCTCGAGTACGCGCTGGACAAGCTGCAAGGCGCGTCGCGCGGCTGATTTCGCGATCTAGATTCAGCGCCGGTCCCACCGGCGCTTTTACGTATTGAAAGGGGAATTCCCGATGGATCTTCGTAAGCTGAAAACTCTGATCGACCTCGTCTCCGAATCCGGCATCTCCGAGCTGGAAGTGACGGAAGGCGAAGGCAAGGTGCGTATCGTCAAGAACGCGCCGCCGGTCTATGTCCAGCCGACGGGCGGATTTGCCCCGCAGATCAGCGCACCGGCCCCGTCGGTCGCGCTGCCGGCCGACGGCGCGGCTGCCGCGCCGGCCGCCGCAGGCGTTGCCGCACCGGCCGTCCCGCAAGGCCACGTCGTGACGTCGCCGATGGTCGGCACGTTCTATCGCGCGCCGTCGCCGGGCGCGGACCCGTTCGTTCAGGTCGGCGACACGGTCAAGGAAGGCCAGACCATCTGCATCATCGAAGCGATGAAGCTGCTCAACGAGATCGAGTCGGACAAGGCCGGCGTGATCAAGGAAATCCTCGTCGAGAACGGCCAGGCCGTCGAATACGGCCAGCCGCTTTTCGTGATCGGCTAAGTCCCCCGCGCGGCCCACCCGGCCGCGCGCCGCCGATGCTCGCCAGGCGCCGTTCGCGCGCCCCTCGAAGAGACGAATACTCGCTATGTTTGAAAAAATCCTCATTGCCAACCGCGGTGAAATCGCGCTGCGCGTCCAGCGTGCGTGCCGCGAGCTCGGCGTCAAGACGGTGGTCGTCTACTCGGAAGCCGACAAGGAAGCCAAGTACGTGCGCCTCGCGGACGAAGCCGTCTGTATCGGCCCGGCCCCGTCGAACCTGAGCTACCTGAACATGCCGGCGCTGATCAGCGCCGCGGAAGTCACCGATGCCGAGGCGATCCACCCCGGCTACGGCTTCCTGTCGGAGAACGCCGACTTCGCGGAACGCGTCGAGCAGTCGGGCTTCACGTTCATCGGCCCGCGTCCGGAAACGATCCGCCTGATGGGTGACAAGGTCACCGCGAAACAGACCATGATCAAGACCGGCGTGCCGTGCGTGCCGGGTTCGGAAGGCGCGTTGCCGGACGATCCGAAGGAGATCGTGAAGATCGCGCGCGCGATCGGCTATCCGGTCATCATCAAGGCAGCGGGCGGCGGCGGCGGGCGCGGGATGCGCGTCGTGCACACCGAGGCCGCGCTCGTGAATGCGGTCAACATGACCCGTGAGGAAGCCGGCCGTGCGTTCGGCAACCCGCAGGTGTACATGGAGAAGTTCCTCGAGAACCCGCGCCACATCGAAATCCAGGTGCTGTCGGACGCGCACAAGAACGCGATCTGGCTCGGCGAGCGCGATTGCTCGATGCAGCGCCGTCACCAGAAGGTGATCGAGGAAGCGCCTGCGCCCGGCATTCCGCGCCGCCTGATCGAGCGTATCGGCGACCGCTGCGCGGACGCGTGCAAGAAGATGGGCTACCTCGGCGCGGGCACCTTCGAATTCCTGTACGAGAACAACGAGTTCTACTTCATCGAGATGAATACGCGCGTGCAGGTCGAGCACCCGGTGTCGGAGATGATCACGGGCGTCGACATCGTGCAGGAACAGATCCGCATCGCGGCCGGCGAGAAGCTCCTGCTGCGCCAGCGCGACATCCAGTTCCGCGGACATGCGATCGAATGCCGGATCAACGCGGAAGATCCGTTCAAGTTCACGCCGTCGCCGGGCCGGATCACGTCGTGGCATACGCCGGGCGGCCCCGGCGTGCGCGTCGACTCGCATGCGTACAATGGCTATTTCGTGCCGCCGAACTATGATTCGATGATCGGCAAGGTGATCACCTACGGCGCGACGCGCGACCAGGCGATCCGCCGGATGCGCATCGCGCTGTCGGAAATGGTCGTCGAAGGCATCCATACCAACATCCCGCTGCACCGCGAGCTGATGATCGACTCGAAGTTCGTCGAGGGCGGCACCAGCATCCATTACCTCGAACACCGGCTCGCCCAGAAGCAGCAGGTCGCACCGGAAGAAGCGTAAGCATGAGCTATCGCGAACTCGTCGTCGAACTGGCCCGTGAGCATGCGGAGGCGCTGTCCGACGCCCTGCTCGAACTCGGCGCGCTGTCGGTGTCCGTCGAGGACGCCGACGCCGACACGCCCGACGAGCAGCCGCTCTTCGGCGAGCCGGGCCTGGTTCCCGAACGCACCGCGTGGCAGCACTCGCGCGTGATCGCGCTGCTGTCGCCCGATCACGAGCCGGCCGTGCTGCTCGCGGCGGCCGCGAACGAAATCGGCGTCGCCGAGACACCGAAGTTCGACGTGCGCGAAGTCGAGGAACAGGACTGGGTGCGGCTCACGCAGTCGCAATTCGAGCCGATTCCGATCGGCGAGCGGATCTGGGTCGTGCCGTCGTGGCACGACGCACCCGACCCCGACGCGCTGATCCTCGAACTCGACCCCGGTCTCGCCTTCGGCACCGGCAGCCACCCGACCACGCGCCTGTGCATGGAATGGCTCGAACAGTCGGTGAAGCCCGGCCAGTCGGTACTCGACTATGGCTGCGGCTCGGGCATCCTCGCGATCCTCGCGCAGAAATGCGGGGCGAACCCCGTGGTCGGCATCGACATCGACCGCCAAGCGGTCGAATCGGCGCGGCAGAACAGCGAACGCAACCATGCGGATGTCACGTACGGGCTGCCCGACGCATGTCCGGCCGGCGAATTCGACATCGTCGTCGCGAATATCCTGTCGAACCCGCTGAAGCTGATGGCGTCGATGCTCGCATCGAAGGTGAAACCGGGCGGGCGCATCGCGCTGTCGGGCGTGCTCGCACGCCAGGCGGACGAAGTCGCGGCCGTCTATGCGCGCTACGTCGACATCTCGGTCTGGCGCGAACACGAAGGTTGGGTATGCCTCGCCGGAACCCGGCGGGAAAGCCATTAGAATAGCGCTGTCCTTCACTCTGGCCAGCAGGCCGCCCGGCTCGACATGCTTCTTGCGACGCGCTGCCCTCATTGCGAAACCGTCTTCCGGCTGCAGCAGGAACAGCTCTCGCTGCATGACGGGCTCGTGCGTTGCGGACACTGCCAGCAGGTCTTCAACGCATCGCAGTCGCTCGTGCCCGACCCGGCGCAGCAGCCCGAGCCGGCGTTGACCGAAGCGGGGCCGGCCGAGCCGGCCGCCACCCTGCAACACGACGTCGCGCCCGCGCGGCTCTTCGCCACCGACGTACCGGTCGGGTCGGCGTCCGATACCGACTACAAGCCGGAAGGCTGGGACATGTGGGCGCCGTGGCTCGATGCCGGTGTCGACCCGTCCCTGCAGCACACCGGACAGACCGTGCGCGCCGAGCCGCTGGTGCCGCTCGCGCTGCCGGCCACGGAGGCCGGTGTCGTTCACTTGTCCGGCACGCCCGCACCGATCGCCTCCGCCCCTGCCGAGCTGCACGCCGCGGTCGCGCATCCGGCCGAACCGGAAGCGACGCCGCACGAAACCGACGCATCGGGCACGTCGCGGGCTGCGCCGACTGCCGAGCCCGACCTGCGCGAACCGCGCTTCGTCGCGCACACGCCATCGGCCGAACAAGCCGCAGCAGAGCCCGCCGAACCGGTTGGCAACGCGCGCTTCGCGGTGCCCGACGACGAGCACGCACCGCGCGAACCGCGCTTCGCGTTCAGGCCGGCGCAAGCCGCATCCGAACCCGCATCCGGACCCGACACCCACGCCGGCGAACGCACCGCCGCACCGGCCGCGGCCGCCAGCGAACCGGCCGTCCAACTGGCCGTCCAACTGGCCGTCCCCTTCCCCGCCGCACTGACCGATGACGACCGCCCGCACTTCGCCGTCACGCGCGAGACGCGCGCGCCGCAGCGCCGCGGGATGCTCGGCGGCTTTTTCGGCGGGCTCGTCGCCGCCGCGCTCGCGGTGCTGCTCGTCGCGCAGCTTGCGTGGTGGCAGCGCGAAATCGTGATGATCTACTGGCCCGTCACGCAGGGCTGGTTCCGCCAGGCGTGCGCGCCGCTCGGCTGCAAGGTCGCGCCGCCGCGCGCGATCGACGGCCTGCGGCTCGACGCGACCGACCTGCGCCAGCTCGACGGCCCGCGCGTGCTGGAGCTGAAGGTGCCGCTGACGAACCGCTACCGCGTCGCGCTCGCCTACCCGTCGCTCGAGCTGACGCTGCTCGACGACACGAATCACGTGACCGTGCGCCGTGTGCTCGCGCCGCGCGACTACGTGCGCCCGGGCACGCCGATCGACGCCGGGCTGCCGCCCGGCACGACACAGACGATGGTCGTCCGTCTCGACACGAACGGCGCGCCCGCCTCGAATTTCCGCGTCCAGATCTTCTATCCGTGACGCCCCGCGGCGCGCGCATGCGCGCCGTCTCAACCCGCGCGCCGCAGCGGCGCGCTATTTCGGAGCACGAACATGAGCAAAGTTACGCTGGGTGGCAACCCGATCGATCTCGCCGGCACGTTCCCGGCCGTCGGCTCGCAAGCCCCCGACTTCAAGCTGGTCGGCAAGGATCTCGCCGACCTGTCGCTCGCCAGCTTCGCCGGCAAGCGCAAGGTGCTGAACATCGTGCCGAGCCTCGACACGCCGACCTGCGCGACGTCGACCCGCAAGTTCAACGAAGCCGCGTCGTCGCTCGACGACACGGTCGTGGTCGTCGTGTCCGGCGACCTGCCGTTCGCCGCCACGCGCTTCTGCACGACCGAAGGCCTCGCGAACGTCGTGACGGCTTCGACGTTCCGCGGCGGCCGCGCATTCGCGAACGCCTACGGCGTCGACGTGACGAGCGGCCCGCTGAACGGCCTGACGGCCCGCGCGGTCGTCGTGCTCGACGCGCAGGACAAGGTGATCCACGCGCAACTCGTCGGCGAGATCAAGGACGAGCCGAACTACGACGCAGCGCTCGCCGCACTGAAGTAATCCGCTGCCGCCCGGCCCTGCCGCGCGAGGCCCGACGGTCTGCGCGCACCGGCCGGGCGGCCGCTTCCCTTTGCTCTCTACAGGAACGCACGCCTTGACTACGCTGATTTGCGGCTCGCTCGCCTACGACAACATCATGACCTTCGAAGGCCGGTTTCGCGAGCACATCCTGCCCGACCAGGTTCACCTTCTGAACGTGAGCTTCCTCGTGCCGACGATGCGTCGCGAATTCGGCGGTTGCGCGGGGAACATCGCTTACGCGCTGCACATGCTCGGCGGCGACGCGCGCATCATGGCGACGGTCGGCGCGAACGACGCCGATCGCTATCTCGAGCGTCTCGACAGCCTCGGCCTGTCGAAGGCCAGCGTGCGCGTGGTGCCTGAAACGCACACCGCGCAGGCAATGATCACGACCGATCTCGAGAACAACCAGATCACCGCATTCCACCCGGGCGCGATGATGGAGTCGCACCTGAACCGCGCGGACGAAGTGCCGGGCGTGAAGCTCGGCATCGTCGCGCCGGACGGCTTCGACGGGATGGTCCAGCACGCCGAGCAATTCGCGAAGGCCGGCATCCCGTTCATCTTCGATCCGGGCCAGGGGCTGCCGCTGTTCGATGGCGCGACGCTGCGCCGCATCATTGAACTCGCGACCTTCGTCGCGGTCAACGACTACGAGGGCAAGCTCGTCAGCGACAAGACGGGCTGGTCCGAACAGGAAATCGCCAGCCGGGTTCAGGCGTTGATCATCACGCGCGGCGAGCACGGTGCCACCATTCTTCACAAAAACGGCGAAGAACAGATTCCGGTCGTGCAAGCAGAACGTGTCGTCGATCCGACCGGCTGCGGCGACGCGTTCCGGGGCGGCCTGCTGTACGGCATCGAGAACGGCCTCGACTGGGCAACCACGGGCCGCCTCGCGAGCCTGATGGGCTCGATCAAGATCGCCCACCAGGGGCCCCAGACCTACGCACTGACGCGCGCCGAAATCGACGCGCGCTTCGAGGCTGCCTTCGGTTACAGTCTCAAATGAATATTGTGGGAGAGCAAAGATGTTGACCAAGAAAACCCTCACGCTCGCGGCCATGCTGACGGCCACGCTGACGCTCGCCGGCTGCTTCACGGCGCCGGGCTCGGCGGATGTCTATAGCGTCGGCCAGGCGCAGCGCGAACAGACGGTGCGCATGGGCACGGTCGAAAGCGTCCGCGCGGTGCGCATCCAGTCCGACGGCGGCGGCAGCGCGATCGGCACGCTCGGCGGCGGTGCGCTCGGCGCAGTCGCGGGCAGCGCGATCGGCGGCGGCAAGGGATCGATCCTGACGGCCATCGCGGGCGGTCTCGTCGGCGCGGTCGCCGGCAACGCGGTCGGCGAAAACCTCAGCACGGCAAACGGTGTCGAAATCACCGTGCGCCTCGACAACGGCGACCTGCGCTCGATCACGCAAGCGGCAAGCGGCGAAATGTTCCGCGCCGGCGAGCGTGTGCGGCTGCTGTCGAGCGGCGGCGTCACGCGCGTCACGCACTAACGAGCATCCTCAGCACGCGGCGCAAGCCGCGGTCGAACGCATGTGCGAAGCTGCACATGCGTTTTTTTTGTCCGCAATGCGCTGCCGGCCGCCGGCCGGCGCTTCGATGAATACGGACGAAAAAAATCCCGCCACCTGAGCCAGATGGCGGGATCGATTGAGTAGCGCTACTCAACCCGCGGACACCACGTGAGTGTCCGGGTGGTACTGGTCAGCCGCGATTACGGACGGCTGCCGGTCGGGAACGGCCATGCCGCTGCCGGGTTGAGCGCGGTCTTCACGCCCGATGCCGGCGCAACCGATGCGGTCGACGCGGTGGTTGCCGGTGCAGCCTTCTTCACGACGGCCTTCTTCGGAGCAGCAGCCTTCTTCGCAGGGGCAGCAGCCTTCGGTGCGGCAGCCTTTTTCGCAGGGGCAGCCTTCTTGGCGGGCGCAGCCTTCTTCGCAGCAGCCTTCTTCGCAGGCGCAGCCTTCTTGGCAGCAGCCTTCTTCGCCGGCGCGGCCTTCTTCGCAGCTGCCTTCTTCGCCGGTGCGGCCTTCTTCGCAGCAACCTTCTTCACTGCGACCTTCTTGGCTGCAACCTTCTTCGCTGCGGCCTTCTTCGCCGGTGCGGCCTTCTTCGCGGCAACCTTCTTCACCGCGACCTTCTTAGCAGCAACCTTCTTCGTTGCGACCTTCTTGGCCGCGACCTTCTTCGCAGCGGCCTTCTTCGCCGGTGCGGCCTTCTTCGCGGCAACCTTCTTCACCGCGACCTTCTTGGCAGCAACCTTCTTCACTGCAGCGGCCTTCTTCGCCGGAGCCGCAGCCTTCTTCGCAACGGTCTTCTTGGCAGCAACCTTCTTAGCAGCCGGTTTCTTCTTGGCAGTAGCCATGTTGTTCTCCTTCAGGTTCAGATGAGAGTCAGTTCAAACTACACCCTTCGTCAAAACCCGCTTCCCGCGGACGCTGTTCAGGACGTGCGCTTCGAAGCGGGCTATTCATCGGCGTACGCGGATACCGCGCGCTTACGCTAATGAATACGGTATGGCGCGCGTGACCCCATGGCCTCGCGCGCCAAATCAAGTCGGTAGCCGGCGCACCTCGCGCCGCCACCCCTAATCGCTTGATCAAGCGGACCGCCACACGGCCGTCCGCTTTTTCCGGAGGGAAGTTTGCCCATCCCACTGAAGGGTTCGCAAAGTGCCGATCATGTCGTTGGGCCGTTAAGGCACCGGGCATGCTTTGCATCAGGCGTTCTTGCTCCTAAACCTTGGGCCGGGGCCGAGAGGCCACCGGCTGCTCCATCATGTGACGGGTTCGCTGCTGCGGGTTATTCCCAGGACAGCGCGCCGCCCGTCTGATACTCGATCACTCGCGTCTCGAAGAAGTTGCGTTCCTTCTTCAGGTCGATCATCTCGCTCATCCACGGGAACGGGTTTTCCTCGTTCGGGTACAGCGGGTCGAGGCCGATCTGCTGGCAACGGCGGTTGCTGATGAAGCGCAGATAGCTCTTGAACATCGACGCATTCAGACCCAGCACGCCGCGCGGCATCGTGTCCTCGGCGTAGCGGTATTCGAGTTCGACAGCCTGCTTGAACAGCTCGCGGATCTCGGCGCGGAATTCCGCGGTCCAGAGATGCGGGTTCTCGAGCTTGATCTGGTTGATCAGGTCGATGCCGAAATTGCAGTGCATCGACTCGTCGCGCAGGATGTACTGATATTGCTCTGCAGCACCCGTCATCTTGTTCTGGCGGCCGAGCGCGAGAATCTGCGTGAAGCCGACATAGAAGAACAGGCCTTCCATGATGCAGGCGAACACGATCAGCGACTTCAGCAGCTTCTGATCCGCTTCGAGCGTGCCGGTCTTGAAGGCCGGGTCCGTCAGCGTATGGATGAACGGGATCAGGAATTCGTCCTTCGCGCGGATCGACGTGACCTCGTGGTACGCGTTGAAGATCTCGCCTTCGTCGAGACCGAGCGATTCGACAATGTATTGGTACGCGTGCGTGTGGATCGCCTCTTCGAACGCCTGGCGCAGCAGGAACTGCCGGCACTCGGGCGCCGTGATGTGGCGGTACGTGCCGAGCACGATGTTGTTCGCCGCGAGCGAATCGGCCGTCACGAAGAAGCCGAGGTTGCGCTTGACGATGCGGCGCTCGTCCTCGGTCAGACCGTTCGGGTCCTTCCACAGTGCGATGTCGCGGGACATGTTGATTTCCTGCGGCATCCAGTGGTTCGCGCAGCCCGCCAGATACTTTTCCCACGCCCACTTGTACTTGAACGGCACCAGCTGATTGACGTCAGTCTGGCCGTTGATGATGCGCTTGTCGGCGACATTGACCCGCGCTTCCGAACCGCCGGCGGGAACAGCCGATGCTCGCGGGGGCACCGCAAGATCGCCTTCGAAAATGTCACGGACCTGATGGGCGGCAGACGCTGCAGCCTGCATTCCGACAGCCATCCCTGCGGAGGTGCGCAACGCGTTTTGCTGCGCTCCGCTCGCGGGGGTTACGGCAGTCTTCTCGTCATCCCAGTTGAGCATAAATTCTCACCATCAATTTAGAACGGTTTGTACCATCTTTTCCTGAGCGATAAAAGGGTTCGCTCACGAAAAATCCTTTTTTCGATTCGCGTTGCGACCTCGATACAACACTTTGAGCAACGCATCGTCGTTCATGCAGAGCGCGACGCGTGACGCGCATGGTTCGCGAGGTGCGCTCGACGCATCGAACGCTGATCGAAACGCGACGTCGTCGGGGATGTTTCGATCGCTTGTCACTGCCTGCAACGCAAGTGCCGCGTTACAGATTCCTTATCATTTTTTTAGTTGAGAGCGGCGCACACTTCAACCTCGATCGGTTGTCGTGCGCGCCGCCCGAACCTTCTTCAGGTCATGCGCGCCGCGTTACTGGCAGGCTTCGCACTCGTCGAAGCCCGGATCGCCCGGACGCATCGTGCACACCGGACCGTCTGCCTCGACCGGCGCCAGCGCCGGTGCCGCATTGACCGCGCCCGACGATGCATCGCCGCCTGCCGCACCGAAGCCGCCTGCAGCGCCTTGCGCGCCGCCGCTGCCCGAGCCGCCGCTCGTCGGCACTGCGTTCAGCGCACCGTGTGCGACCGTCGACTTCTCGACGTGCGTCGCCGCCATCGTGCGGAGGTAGTAGGTCGTCTTCAGACCGCGCAGCCATGCGAGCTTGTAGACCTCGTCGAGCTTCTTGCCCGACGCGCCGCCCATGTAGATGTTCAGCGACTGCGCCTGGTCGATCCACTTCTGGCGACGCGATGCCGCTTCGACCAGCCACGTCGGGTCGACTTCGAACGCGGTCGCGTAGATCGCGCGCAGATCGGCCGGGATGCGGTCGATGCGCGACAGCATGCCGTCGAAGTACTTCAGGTCGGCGACCATCACTTCGTCCCACAGGCCGCGTTCCTTCAGGTCGCGAACGAGGTACTCGTTGACCACCGTGAATTCGCCCGACAGGTTCGACTTCACGTACAGGTTCTGGAAGGTCGGCTCGATGCACGCCGACACGCCGATGATGTTCGAGATCGTCGCCGTCGGCGCGATCGCGACGCAGTTCGAGTTGCGCATGCCATGCGCGGCGATCCGCGAACGCAGCGTCGTCCAGTCGAGCGACTCCGACGTGTCGACCTCAACGTAGCCGCCGCGCGCTTCCGTCAGCAGCTTCAGCGTGTCCTGCGGGAGGATGCCGCGATCCCACAGCGAGCCGCGGTAGCTCGAGTAGCGGCCGCGTTCCTCGGCCAGCTCGGTCGACGCGTAGTACGCGTAGTAGCAGACCGCTTCCATCGAACGGTCGGCGAACTCGACCGCCGCGTCCGACGCGTACGGCGTGCGCAGCAGGTGCAGGCAGTCCTGGAAGCCCATGATGCCCATGCCGACCGGGCGGTGCTTCAGGTTCGAGTTACGCGCCTTCGGCACCGCGTAGTAGTTGATGTCGATCACGTTGTCGAGCATGCGCATCGCGACGCTGACCGTGCGCTTCAGCTTGTCGTGGTCGAGCGCGTAGCTGCCGTCGGCCTGCTTCACCAGGTGGGCGACGAGGTTCACCGAGCCCAGGTTGCACACCGCGATTTCGGTGTCGCTCGTGTTCAGCGTGATTTCCGTGCACAGGTTCGACGAGTGGACGACACCGACGTGCTGCTGCGGCGAGCGCACGTTGCACGGATCCTTGAACGTGATCCACGGGTGGCCCGTCTCGAACAGCATGCCGAGCATCTTGCGCCAGAGCTGCTGCGCCGGGATCTTCTTGAACAGCTTGATCTCGCCGCGCGCGACCTTGTCTTCGTAAGCCGTGTAAGCCGCCTCGAACTCGGCGCCGAACTTGTCGTGCAGGTCCGGGCAGGTCGACGGCGAGAACAGCGTCCAGTCGGTGCCTTCCATCACGCGCTTCATGAACAGGTCGGGAATCCAGTTCGCCGTGTTCATGTCGTGCGTACGGCGGCGATCGTCACCGGTGTTCTTGCGCAGCTCGAGGAACTCCTCGATGTCGAGGTGCCACGATTCGAGGTATGCGCACACCGCGCCCTTGCGCTTGCCGCCCTGGTTGACCGCGACGGCCGTGTCGTTGACGACCTTCAGGAACGGGACCACGCCTTGCGACTTGCCGTTCGTGCCCTTGATATGCGAGCCGAGCGCACGCACGCGGGTCCAGTCGTTGCCGAGACCGCCGGCGAACTTCGACAGCAGTGCGTTTTCCTTCAGCGCTTCATAGATGCCGTCGAGGTCGTCCGCGACCGTCGTCAGATAGCACGACGACAGCTGCGAGCGGTGGGTGCCCGAGTTGAACAGCGTCGGCGTCGAGCTCATGAAGTCGAAGCTCGACAGCACGTTGTAGAACTCGATCGCACGCGTTTCGCGGTCGATCTCGTTCAGCGACAGGCCCATCGCGACGCGCATGAAGAATGCCTGCGGCATTTCGATGCGCGAACCTTCGACGTGCAGGAAGTAGCGGTCGTACAGCGTCTGCAGGCCGAGGTAGCCGAACTGCAGGTCGCGGTTCGCGTCGAGCGCTTCGCCCAGACGCTTCAGGTCGAACTGCAGCAGCTTGTCGTCGAGCAGGCCGGCGTCGACGCCGCGCTTCAGGAACTGCGGGAAGTATTCCGCGTAGCGGGTCGACATCTCGGCCTGGACCACTTCCTCGCCGAGGATCTCGCGGCGGATCGTGTGCAGCAGGATGCGGGCCGTGACCTGGCTGTACGCCGGATCCTTTTCGATCATCGTGCGCGCAGCGAGGATCGCCGAGTCGTAGACCTGGCTCATCGGCACGCCGTCGTACAGGTTCTTCACCGTTTCCGCGACGATCGGGTCAGGGTTAACCGCAGCGCCGAGGCCGTCGCATGCCGACACGATCAGCGCACGCAGCGCGTTCAGGTCGAGCGGGCGCGCGACGCCGTTGTCGACGACGTTGATGCCGGTGCTCGACTCGCCGCCTGCTGCCGCTGCTTCCTCGCCCGCATGCTGGCGCTCGAGGTGACGCTTCTCGCGATACAGCACGTACGCACGCGCGACGTTGTGCTCGCCGCCGCGCATCAGCGCGAGTTCGACCTGGTCCTGGATGTCTTCGATATGGAACGTACCGCCGTTCGGACGGCTGCGCACGAGCGCGCGCACGACGTTGTGCGTCAGCTGCTCGACGAGTTCACGTACGCGCGCCGATGCCGCGCCCTGCCCGCCGTTGACGGCCAGGAAAGCCTTGGTCACCGCAATCGCGATCTTCGAAGGCTCGAACGACACCACGCTGCCGTTGCGGCGGATCACCTTGTAGTCGGCGAACGTGGCCTGCGGCGCGAGCGCCTGCGCGCCCTGTTCGGTCCCGCCGAGCGGACGGCTCGAGGCGCTCTCGTACTGGGACGTCGCGTTGTCGGTGGTTTGCATGTGCAAAGCTCCTGGTGTTGGATGGTGCGGAGAGAACCGCGGATTAAAACGAACGCTGCGCATTGGGGTGCGCGAGCGGTAAGAGGCGAGCGATGCGTCGGGGAAGCCGGTTCGGTCGATGCGCGACAACCGGTCCGGTCGTGTGCTTCGTCATGAATACCTGCCCCGTCGAAGTTCGCTGCGCTTGATCGCGACGCCCGGACCGCCCGGCCTGGCGCGCCGCCCTGAGAACCCTGTCCGCCGGCGTTGCCCGCCGGCCGGTGCCGCTCGGGTTTCACCTGCGACACACACTATATCTAGTACAGAACCGCTCAACTGGCACCAAGTATAGTGGACATTCGGACGAGGTCAAAACGGATAATTTGCGATGGAGGTCTTGACATCGCTCGCGTGCAGACACGACAAGGCATTGGTCGGAGAAAAAACTTTCCCCGGTCAAAAAACCCTGCGCTCAGTGCTGACGGAAAGGAAAGTATTCGGCGGAAAAGCCGGCATCGCCTGCGAAGCGTTGCCAATCGAAGCGCGGCCCCGGGTCGGTCTTGCGGCCCGGCGCGACGTCGGAATGCCCGGCCACCGCGTCGATCGGGTAGCGCGCGGCGAGCGTGCGTGCGAGCACGCCAAGCGTCGCGTACTGCGCTGCGTCGAACGGCACGTCGTCCGCGCCTTCGAGCTCGATGCCGATCGAAAAGTCGTTGCAGCTCGGCCGGCCGAAGAACTCGGACGCGCCCGCATGCCATGCGCGCTCGTCGCACGACACGAACTGCACGAGTTCGCCGTCGCGACGGATCAGGAAGTGCGCGGACACGCGCACGCCGCGCAGGTGGCTCTGGTAATAGGGGTGCGCATCGCAATCGAGGCGATTCAGGAACAGCGACTCGATCGCGTCGCCGCCGAACTCGCCGGGCGGCAGGCTGATGTTGTGGACGACGACGAGCGTCGGCACCGCGCCCGCGGGCCGCGCCTCGACATTCGGCGAAGGCGCGTGGCGCGCTTCGCGCACCCAGCCGTGCGCGTCGACCGACAGCAGCGCTGCGTCGCTCATCGCGCGTCGTGGCCGCTCGCGCGTGCGCCGTGGCGCTGCGCGTGCTCGGTGCTGCAGAAGTATTCGCCGCCTGCGGCGACGGCGTCGCCCTTCGGCGCATGCACGCCGCATTCGGCGCAGCGCACCATCGGCTCGGGCAGCGAGCGCGCATCGCCGTTCGGGCGTGCCGAACCGGCGCCGCCGTGACCGGGCGCGCCGTCGTGGCCGCCATCGCGGCCGGTGCGTGCCTGCGCGTGCTCCTGGGCCTGGCGCAGCTTGCGCGTGAGCCACGAACCCGCGAAGAAAAGGAGAATCAGGAGAAGAATCTGTCGCATCGGAAACCTGCGTTCAAACCACGGAGCGGTGCAGCAGCACCTCTAAAACAAACCGGCTGCCGACATACGCGAGCAGCAGCGCGGCAAACGACACGAGCACCCAGCGCGCGGCGCCGCGCCCGCGCCAGCCCGATGTCTTGTGGGCAACCAGCAGGCCGCCGAACATCAGCCACGACAGCACCGCGAACACGGTCTTGTGGTCGAGCCGCAGCGCGCGCGCATCGACCTGCTCGCTGAACAGGATCCCCGACGCGAGCGTCAGCGTGAGCAGCACGAAGCCGGCGCCGATCAGGCGGAACAGCAGCTTCTCGAGCGTGAGCAGCGGCGGCAGCGTTTCGAGCCAGCTCGCGATCCAGCCGGTCGAACCGTCGCGCCCGCCGCTTCGCAGCGACTGCAGGCGCCGTTCGACCATCAGCATCAGGACCGCGTGCAGCGCGGCGATCGCAAAGAGGCCGTACGCGATGTTCGCGATCAGGAAGTGCATCTTGAACAGCGGTGCCGCGGCATAAGGCAGCACCCGCACGCCGCCGAACACGAGCGGCAGCAGCGACGCGCCGCACGCGAGCGGCAGCACCAGCAGGCGCAGGCTGTCGAGCGGGAAGAAGAAGCTCTCGATCCAGTAGATGCCGGCGCCGAGCCAGAACATCGCGGACAGCGCGAACGCAAAGCCGAAGATCATCGCGTCGTGCGGGAAGATCGTCATGTGCAGCAGCACGCCGTGCGCGACGAGCGCCGCGAACAGCAGCGCGCGGCCGGCCCCGCTCATCCCCGACGCGGCGGACGCCGGAACCGGCACGGCCGGCACGCTCGCGACGAGCGGCGCCCCGCCTTGACGGTGCGTGCGCCAGCCTGCGACGGCGAGGCCGCCGTACAGGAATGCGGTGAGGGCATACAGTACAATATCCATGTTCGAAGTTTACACTAGGCCCCCTTCCCGCGACGGCTCCCTTTGTTCGGTTCCGTTGCGCCTTCGGGCCCCACTGTCCATCGCTCCCCATGCTCGACAATCTCACTCAACGGATGGCGCGCGTCGTCAAGACGCTGCGCGGCGAGGCCCGGCTTACCGAGGCGAACACCCAGGAGATGCTCCGCGAGGTGCGTCTCGCGCTGCTGGAGGCCGACGTTGCGCTGCCCGTCGTCCGCGAATTCATCGCCAAGGTCAAGGAAAAGGCGCTCGGCGAGGAAGTGATCAGCAGCCTGTCGCCGGGTCAGGCGCTCGTCGGTGTGGTCCAGAAGGAACTGACCGCCGTGATCGGCGGCGACTACGAAGGCAAGGCCGCCGAGCTGAACCTCGCGGTCACGCCGCCCGCCGTGATCCTGATGGCCGGCCTGCAGGGCGCCGGCAAGACCACGACCGCCGGCAAGCTCGCGAAGCTGCTGCGCGAGAAGTACAAGAAGAAGGTGCTGACGGTGTCGTGCGACGTGTATCGCCCGGCCGCCATCATGCAGCTGAAAACGGTGAGCGAACAGGTCGGCGCCGACTTCTTCCCGTCGACGCCGGACCAGAAGCCCGTCGACATCGCGCTCGCGGCCGTCGACTGGGCGAAGCGCCACTACCATGACGTGCTGATCGTCGACACGGCCGGCCGCCTCGGTATCGACGAGGCGATGATGCAGGAAATCGCCGCGCTGCACGGCACGCTGAAGCCGGCCGAAACGCTGTTCGTCGTCGACGCGATGCTCGGCCAGGACGCGGTCAACACCGCGAAGGCGTTCAACGACACGCTGCCGCTCACCGGTGTCGTGCTGACCAAGCTCGACGGCGATTCGCGCGGCGGTGCCGCGCTGTCGGTGCGCCACATCACGGGCAAGCCGATCAAGTTCGTCGGCGTCGCCGAAAAGCTCGACGGCCTCGAGGTGTTCCACCCGGACCGGATGGCGAACCGGATCCTCGGCATGGGCGACATCCTGGCACTCGTCGAGGAGGCGCAGCGCGGCGTCGACGTGCAGGCCGCGCAGAAGCTCGCCGACAAGGTGAAGAAAGGCGGCGACTTCGACCTGAACGATTTCCGCGCGCAGATCTCGCAGATGAAGAACATGGGCGGCCTGTCGTCGCTGATGGACAAGCTGCCCGCGCAGTTCCAGCAGGCCGCGGCCGGCGCCGACATGGGCCAGGCCGAGAAGTCGATCCGCCGGATGGAAGGGATCATCAGCTCGATGACGCCCGCCGAGCGCGCGAAACCCGAAATCATCAAGGCGACGCGCAAGCGCCGCATTGCAGCCGGCGCGGGCGTGCCGGTGCAGGAAGTCAACCGGATGCTGAACCAGTACGATCAGATGCGTACGATGATGAAGAAGCTGAAGGGCGGCAACATGCAGAAAATGATGCGCGGCCTGAAGGGCATGATGCCCGGCATGCGCTGATTCCGCCCATCGGCCGGCGCGCGGGTTTTTGCCGTAGCGCGCGCCGGCCGTTCTGCTTCATTCTTATTTGTATACCGACTGCCCGCCAGAACCCATGAACCGCGAAGAAGCCCTCCACATTTTCGACCACTCCGAAGAGATCGTCTCGGCCGATGCCGTCAACGCATCGATCGCCCGGATGGCCGACGCGATCCGCGCCGACATCGGCGACGCGTTCCCGCTCGTCCTCTCGGTGATGGGCGGCGCCGCGGTGTTTACCGGGATGCTGCTGCCGCATCTCGATTTCCCGCTGGAATTCGACTACATCCACCTGACCCGCTACCGCAACACGACGCAGGGCAGCCCGGAGATGCACTGGCGCGTCGCACCGCGCGAATCGGTGAAGGACCGGATCGTGCTCGTGCTCGACGACATCCTCGACGAAGGCGAGACGATGGCCGCGATCCGCGACCGCATCCTCGACATGGGCGCGAAGCGCTTCATGTCCGCCGTGCTGTGCGAGAAGACGCTCGCGAAGGCGAAGCCGCTGCACCCCGACTTCTGCGGGTTCTCGGTGCCGGACCGCTACGTGTTCGGCTGCGGGATGGACGCAAAGGGCTACTGGCGCAACCTGCCGACGATCCGTGCGCTGACCGCGAACGTCTGATCGCCCTGCCCACCCTATAGAAAAGCGGCGCGCCGGTTTCCCGGAGCGCCGCTTTTTTTCGTCGGCCACGCCGCCCGTGCTACAGCTGGTGCACGAACGCCCGGATGCCGGCCAGCAGCATCTCGACCGAGATCGCGACGAGCACGAGGCCCATCAGCCGCTCGAACGCCGCGACGGTCCGCTCGCCGAGCCACTGCTGGATCCGTTCGGCCAGCACCAGCGTGATCGCGCAGACGATCATCGTGACCGTCAGCGCGCCGACCCACTCGAACATCTTGCCCGGCGCCTGCGACGTCAGCAGCATCACCGTCGCGAGCGCGGACGGCCCGGCGAGCGCCGGAATCGCGAGCGGCACGATGAACGGTTCGCCGCCCGCGCGCGGATCGCTGCCGAGCGCGCCGTCCGGATGCGGGAAGATCATCCGCAGCGCGATCAGGAACAGCACGATCCCGCCGCCGAGCCGCAGCGACAGGTCGGTGAGGCTCATCATCCGCAGGAAGCGGTCGCCGACCACCATGAAGAACAGCAGGATCACGAACGCGATCCCCACTTCACGCAGGATCAGCTTCACGCGCCGCTCGCGCGGCACGTCCCGCATCGCCGTAATGAACAGCGGGATGTTGCCGAGCGGATCCGTGATCAGCACGAGGAGCACGGTGGCCGACAGGAAGGTGTATTCCACCGTGTCCCCCGGGGTCGCGGTGCTTAGTGCGCGAGGGCGGCGCGGATCTTCTCCGTCACCGCCGCCGCAGCCGCGTCAGCCGGCAGCAGCGTCGCCTCGGCGTCGCGGCGGCCCTGGTACTCGATCTTGCCTTCCTTCAGGCCGCGTTCGCCGATCACCAGCCGATGCGGCACGCCGATCAGTTCCCAGTCGGCGAACATCACGCCCGGGCGCTCGCCGCGATCGTCGAGGATCACGTCGATGCCGGCCGCGGCCAGTTCCGCGTACAGCTTGTCGGCGGCCTCGCGGACCATGTCGCTGCGGTCATAGCCCATCGGGCACAGCACGACCTCGAACGGTGCGATCGACTCGGGCCAGATGATGCCCTTGTCGTCGAAGTTCTGTTCGATCGCCGCGCCGAGAATGCGCGTGACGCCGACGCCGTAGCAGCCCATCAGCATCGGCTGCGGCTTGCCCGACTCGTCGAGGAACGTCGCACCCATCGCTTCCGAATACTTGGTGCCGAGCTGGAACACGTGGCCGACTTCGATGCCGCGGCAGATGTCGATCTCACCCTTGCCGTCCGGCGACGGATCACCCTTCTTCACGTTGCGCACGTCGGCGACTTCCGGCTCCGGCAGGTCGCGGCCCCAGTTCACGCCCGCGATGTGATAGTCGACCTCGTTCGCGCCGACGACGAAGTCGCTCATGTTCGCGACCGTGCGATCGACGATCACCTTCACCGGCTTCTTCGTGCCGACCGGGCCGAGATAGCCCGGCGGCGTGCCGAACCATTCGACGATTTCCTGCTCGGTCGCGAAGCGGTGGTTCTTCAGCCCCGGCAGCTTCGATACCTTGATCTCGTTCAGGTCATGGTCGCCGCGCAGCATCACGAGCCAGATGGTCGGCTCGGCGCCTTCGTTCTCGGTGGCGAGCACGATCGACTTGATCGTGCGCTGGAGCGGGATCGCCAGCAGCTCGGCGACGGCTTCGCACTTCGCCTTGCCGGGCGTCGCGACCTTCTCCATCGCTTCGGCCGGCGCCGCGCGCGCGGGCGTCAGCGGCAGCGCTTCCGCCGCTTCGATGTTCGCCGCGAAGTCGGACGTCGGGCAGTAGGCGATCGCGTCCTCGCCGGTATCGGCGATCACGTGGAATTCATGCGAGAAGTTGCCGCCGATCGAACCGCTGTCGGCCGCGACCGCCCGGAACTCGAGGCCGAGGCGCGTGAAGATGCGCACGTACGCGTCATACATCTTGCGGTACGACTCGTTCAGGCCGGCTGCGTCCTTGTCGAACGAATAGGCGTCCTTCATGAGGAATTCGCGGCCGCGCATCACGCCGAAGCGCGGACGGATCTCGTCGCGGAACTTCGTCTGGATCTGGTAGAAGTTCACCGGCATCTGCCGGTAGCTCTTGATCTGGTTGCGCGCGATGTCGGTGACGACTTCCTCGTGCGTCGGCCCGATCACGAAGTCGTTGTCCTTGCGGTCCTTGAAGCGCAGCAGCTCCGGGCCGTACTGTTCCCAGCGGCCCGACTCCTGCCACAGCTCGGCCGGCTGCACGGCCGGCATCAGCAGCTCGATGGCGCCTGCCCGGTTCATTTCCTCGCGCACGATCGCCTCGACCTTGCGAATCGAACGCAGGCCGACCGGCAGGTAGTTATAGATGCCGCCGGCGACACGACGGATCATGCCGGCGCGCACCATCAGCTTGTGGCTGACGATCTCTGCGTCGGCCGGTGCCTCTTTGAGGGTGCCGATAAAGAAACGGGAAGCTTTCATGCGGACGGTTCCAAATACGGCGCCCCAGGCGGGGCGCCCGAAAAAGTTTCAAGGTGAAAAAGCTGCGCGCGACGAACGACGATGGCGCAGATGACGTAGCAGACAAATCAGGGACAATTCAGCCGGTGCACCCCGCGCGGATTCGCTCCGTCACGGTGCGCAGCGCCCGTTATCTGTTTATAATCAAAGCAATTTTAAAGGATTCGAAGGTGGTTGTATGCTGGATCGTGAAGGCTTTCGCCCGAACGTCGGCATCATCCTCTTGAACGCGCGCAACGAGGTGTTTTGGGGCAAGCGGCTCCGCGAGCACTCCTGGCAGTTTCCTCAAGGTGGGATCAAGTACGGCGAGACCCCCATGCAGGCGATGTACCGGGAACTGCACGAGGAAACGGGCCTGCACCCGGAACACGTCAAGATAATCGGCCGCACCCGCGACTGGTTGCGTTACGAGGTGCCTGACAAGTTCATCAAACGCGAAGTACGCGGCCATTACCGCGGCCAGAAGCAGATCTGGTTCCTTCTGCGGATGGTCGGACGCGATTGCGACATTTGTTTGCGCGCGACCGATCACCCGGAGTTCGATGCATGGCGCTGGAACGAGTACTGGGTGCCGCTCGATGCGGTGATCGAGTTCAAGCGGGATGTCTATCAGTTGGCGCTGACGGAACTGTCGCGCTTCCTGCGCCGCCCGGCGGCGCAGCGAGCCGAAAAGCCGCGTGGGCCGCGTCCGTCGCGCTATCCGCGCGTCATCGGTGCGCAGGCCCAGCAGACGCTGACGATTGTCGACACATCGGTAGTCTGTTCGGAGATCGAAGTGGAGGCGAGCACGCTCGACGAGATGTCGCCCCGCGTGATCGTCGGCAAATGACGAGTCGGACTGCATGACCGGGCGCGACCTTGGTGTCGCGCCCTTTTTTTACGAGGAATGCATATTGAAAGCGATTGCTCTCGCGCTCGCATCGATCGCCGCGGCGGCGGCCCTGGCCGGCTGCGCGAATTCGAAAGCGCCCTCCAACAAGGATGACAGCGAGTTCGTCTATCTGCTCGACCGCCAGGGCAACTGGAAGGAAAACCCGGTCGACACGCTGCCGCCGCTGCCGCAAGCGGGCGACCTGCTGCCGTTCAACGTGTCGCAGAACACGCCGCTCAAGTTCTCCGTCGATGCGAAGTCGCTCGCGGTCGGCACCGACGGCGTCGTGCGCTATGCGGTCGTCATCACGAGCCCGGCCGGCGCGCGTAACGTGAACTACGAAGGCATCCGCTGCGACACCTATGAATGGCGTCAGTATGCAGGCCTCAATTCGGATCACGACGGCTGGGACCGCACGGTCGAGAACGACTGGCGTCGTATCGAGAACGGCGAACTGAACGCGTACCACTCGGCGCTGTACCAGGATTACTTCTGCTCGAACAAGATGCCGCAGGGCACGACCCAGCAGATTCTCGAGAACATCAAGTTCCATCGCACCGCGATGAGCCAGCTGCGCTGACCGCGCGACACGGGCTACCTGCCCGTTGCCATGAAAAAGCCCGCACGATGCGGGCTTTTTCATGGCCGGCCGACGTCTCGCCGGACGGTCACACGAGCACGAGGTTGTCGCGGTGAATCAGCTCCGGCTCTAACATGTAGCCGAGTACCGTCTCGATCTCGCCGCTCGGCTTGCGGTGAATCAGCTTCGTTTCCGCGCTGCTGTAGTTCGTGAGGCCGCGCGCCACTTCACGTCCGTCGGGACCGACGCACGCGATCACCTCGCCGCGCGCGAACGCGCCCTGCACGCCGATCACGCCGATCGGCAGCAGGCTCTTGCCGCCGGCCGTCAGCTTCTCGACCGCGCCCGCATCGATCACCACGTGCCCGCGCACCTGCAGGTGATCGGCCATCCATTGCTTGCGTGCCGCCATCCGTGCGGTGCGCGCGATCAGCTGCGTGCCGATCGCCTCGCCCGCCGCCAGCCGCACCAGCACGCCGGCTTCGCGGCCGCTCGCGATCACGGTGTTCGCGCCGCTGTGCGCCGCGCGCTTCGCGGCCAGGATCTTCGTCAGCATCCCGCCACGGCCGAGGCTCGAGCCGGCTCCGCCCGCCATCGCCTCGAGCTCCGGTGCGCCCGCGCTGGCTTCCGCGACCAGTGTCGCGTTCGGATCCTTGCGCGGATCGGCGGTGAACAGCCCCGACTGGTCGGTCAGGATGATCAGCGCATCGCCTTCGATCAGGTTCGCGACGAGCGCGCCGAGCGTGTCGTTGTCGCCGAACTTGATTTCGTCGGTGACGACCGTGTCGTTCTCGTTGATGATCGGCACGACGCCGAGCCGCAGCAGCGTGAGCAGCGTCGAGCGCGCATTCAGGTAGCGTTCGCGATCCGCGAGGTCGGCGTGCGTGAGCAGGATCTGCGCGGTACGGATGTCATGCTCGGTAAAGCGGCTTTCATAGACTTGCGCGAGCCCCATCTGGCCGACCGCGGCGGCGGCCTGCAACTCGTCGATCTCGCGCGGACGCTTGCTCCAGCCGAGCCGCTGCATCCCTTCGGCGATCGCACCCGAACTGACGAGCACCACTTCCTTGCCCTGCACGCGCAGCGCGGCAATCTGGGCCGCCCAGCGGCCGATTGCAGCATGATCGAGCCCCTTGCCGTCGTTGGTCACGAGGCTCGAGCCCACCTTCACCACCAATCGCTTTGAGTCCGCGATGATCGAACGCATCGTGCGCTGTCTCCTGTATCTGCTGCCTGCCCGGCCGGGCGCGATTGAATTCCGGCACCGGGCCCGACGCCCGGTGCGTTTCGGGCCCGCTCAGACGTCGTCGCCGGACGCCGCACCGCCATCGGCGGGCGGCGCATCGCGGAATCGCACGTCTGCGGCCAGATCTTCCTCTTCCGCCGCGCGATGTGCGTCCGAATGCTCGGCGAGATAATCGTAGATCGCGTAGCACAGCGCTTCGCAGCCCTGGCCCGTGAGCGCCGAAATCTCGAACACCGGGCCGTCCCAGCCGAAACGGTCGAGGAAATCGGCAACGCGCGCCTCGCGCTCGTGTTCCGGCACCATGTCGAGCTTGTTGAGGACGAGCCAGCGCGGCTTCTCGTAGAGCGCCTCGTCGTACTTGCGCAGTTCGCCGACGATCGCCTTCGCTTCCGCGACCGGATCGACGCTTTCGTCGAACGGGGCCAAATCGACCAGATGCAGCAGCACGCCGGTGCGCTGCAGGTGTCGCAGGAACTGGTGGCCGAGGCCCGCGCCTTCGGCGGCGCCTTCGATCAGCCCCGGGATGTCGGCGATCACGAAACTCTTGCTCGGGCCGACCCGCACGACGCCGAGGTTCGGCGCGAGCGTCGTGAATGGATAATCGGCGATCTTCGGCTTCGCGTTCGACACCGACGAGATGAAGGTCGACTTGCCGGCGTTCGGCATGCCGAGCAGCCCCACGTCGGCGAGCACCTTCAGCTCGAGCCGCAGCATGCGTCGTTCACCGGGCTTGCCGTCGGTCTTCTGGCGCGGCGCGCGGTTCGTGCTCGACTTGAAATGCAGGTTGCCGAGACCGCCGGCGCCGCCGTTCGCGAGCATTACCTGCTGATCGTGCTCGGTCAGATCGGCGATCAGCTCGCCCGTGTCCATGTCGGTCACGACCGTGCCGACCGGCATGCGCAGCGTGACGTCGTCACCGCCCTTGCCATAGCAATCCGAGCCGCGACCGTTCTCGCCGTTGCGCGCCAGATGCTTCTTCGCGTAACGGTAGTCGATCAGCGTGTTGATGTTGCGGTCGGCGATCGCGTAGACGTTGCCGCCCCGGCCGCCGTCGCCGCCGTCCGGCCCGCCGAACGGAACGAACTTCTCACGGCGCATCGACGCGCTGCCATCGCCTCCGTCGCCGGCGATGACTTCGATTCGTGCTTCGTCAATGAACTTCATTCGTCACTCCGACCAGTATTTCCGCTATTGTGCCGCGCGCCGGCGCGCTTGAACAATCTGCCATTCGGCCGATTGCCCGCCGTTGCGCGACAGCCGCCGGCGCGCACATGCGCCCGGCGGCCAAATAAAAAAAGGCCCCGCGAAGACTGCGGGGCCTTTCGGCTACGAAGCCCGTGGGTGCCTGAACTTAGGCAGCCGCCGGGACGACGATGACCAGATGCTTCTTGTCCGCGCCCTTGGTCGCGAACTTGACGTGACCGTCGACCAGCGCGAACAGGGTGTGATCCTTGCCCATGCCGACGTTCTCGCCAGCGTGCATGCGCGTACCGCGCTGACGCACGATGATGCCGCCGGCGTTGATCGCCTGGCCGCCGTACACTTTCACGCCGAGACGTTTCGACTCGGAGTCGCGGCCGTTCCGGGAAGAGCCGCCTGCCTTTTTGTGTGCCATCTGATTGCTCCTTTACCGAGGCGCTTACGCGTTGATCGCGTCGATGCGCAGCTCAGTGTAGTTCTGGCGGTGGCCGCCGTGCTTTTGGTAGTGCTTCCGGCGACGCATCTTGAAGATGGTGACCTTGGCATGACGACCGTGCGATACGACGGTGGCCTTGACGGAAGCCCCACTGACCAGCGGCGTACCGAACTTAATCGATTCGCCTTCGCCCACTGCGAGAACCTGGTCGAGCGTGATTTCAGCGTCAATGTCAGCCGGTATCTGTTCTACTTTGAGTTTTTCGCCAACGGCAACCTTGTACTGCTTGCCGCCGGTTTTTATGACCGCGTACATTGAGAACCTCACTCTGGATCCAATTTTTCCGCACACCACGCGCGGAAAACACGTGATTATACATGGGGTTAGCGCCCAAGTCAAAGCCGATCCACGATTGCCGCGCGCAAGCGCCGGCCGGACGGCCAAAATCACGGTGCGGGCACGTCCGACAGACCGGGATATCTCGGATTCGACTTATAATCCGCCGCATCACCCATTTCGATCATCATGTCGTCGTCCACCGCCTCCCCCACACTCAGCGCCGCCCACCTGCTCGCTCCGATCGCCAGCGACATGGAGCAGGTGAATCGCGTTATCCGGCAAAGCCTCGCGTCCGACGTGCTGCTGATCAACCAGATCGCCGAGTACATCATCGGCGCGGGCGGCAAGCGGCTGCGTCCGGCCCTGCTGTTGCTCGTCGCCGGCGCGCTCGGCGAGACGTCGCACCAGCGGCACGTGCTGGCCGCCGTCGTCGAGTTCATCCACACGGCCACGCTGCTGCATGACGACGTCGTCGACGAATCCGAACTGCGTCGCGGCCGCCAGACGGCCAACGCGCTGTTCGGCAACGCGGCAAGCGTGCTGGTAGGCGACTATCTCTATTCGCGCTCGTTCGAGATGATGGTCGGCGTCGGCAAGATGCGCGTGATGGAAATCCTGTCGGAAGCGACGACGATCATTTCCGAAGGCGAAGTGCTGCAACTTCTGAACATGCACGACGCGGACGTCGACGAGACGCGCTACATGCAGGTGATCCGCTACAAGACGGCGAAACTGTTCGAAGCATCGGCCCGCCTGGGCGCGGTGCTCGCCGGCGCCGATGCGCCGACCGAAGCCGCCGCGGCCGAATACGGCCGCCGGATCGGCACCGCGTTCCAGATCATGGACGACTGGCTCGACTACGCGGGGACGGCCGAAGCGATGGGCAAGAATGCCGGCGACGACCTGCGCGAAGGCAAGCCGACGCTGCCGCTCATCTATCTGATCGAACGCGGCACGCCCGAACAGTCTGCGCTCGCACGCGAGGCAATCGAACAAGGCGGCACCGATCGCTTCGACACGATTTTCGATGCGATCACGCGTTCGGGCGCGCTCGACCATACGCTCGAATGCGCGCGCCAGGAAGCACAGGCCGCTGCTGCCGCGATCACGGCGTTCCCGGATTCGATCTACAAGGAAAGCCTGCTCGCGTTGTGTTCGTACTCGACGTCGCGGCAGTCGTAAACGCGCCGCGAACGAGAAGCGATAGCCTGTCTCGAAAAATTTCTTCGCCAAGGTCTTCCCTTTTCGAAAAAACATCGTTATAGTTACGTTCTTGCTCGACGACGCAGCGGTCTTGAAGAAGACGGCGAAGTCGGAAGAGTCCAAATCGGGGTGTAGCTTAGCCTGGTAGAGCGCTACGTTCGGGACGTAGAGGCCGGAGGTTCGAATCCTCTCACCCCGACCAGATTTGAAAAAACCGTGCACCATGTGCACGGTTTTTTTTTGCCTTTTTTACCTGGTCGCGTGAACCCTCGTGCCACGCACGACACATCCCGGCCGCCGGCCTCTGCTATATTTCCTCCATCCCTGTCCTTCACTGCCCTTCTGACGCGTGGACCAAATTCCCTTATGGGCGCAAATCAGCGCCGTCTTCCTGCTTCTCCTCTGCTCCAGCTTCTTTTCCATTTCCGAGACCGCGATGATGGCGCTCAATCGCCATCGGCTGAAGCACCTCGCCGGCCAGGGCGTGCTCGGCGCGAAAACCACGCAGGGTCTGCTCACGCGCACCGACCTGCTGCTCAGCGTGATCCTGATCGGCAACAACCTGTTCAACACGATCATCCCGGTCCTCACGACGTCGCTCGCGCTGCACACGTTCGGCCGTAACAACCTCGCGCTGTCGATCGCGACCGGCATCGTCGCGTTCCTGATCATCGTGTTCGCGGAAATCGCGCCGAAGATCGTCGGCGCGACCTTTCCCGAGCGCATCGCGCTGCCCGCGAGTCTCGTGATCGCGCCGCTGATGCGCGTGTTCAAGCCGGTCGTCTGGTTCGTCAACGCGCTGGCGAACGGCGTGCTCTGGGTGCTGCGCATCAATACGAAGAAGGGCCGCGACCAGCGGATGTCCGCCGATGAGCTGCGCGCGATCGTGCTCGAGTCGAGCAGCTTCATGCCGACCAAGCACCGCAGCATCCTGCTCAACCTGTTCGACCTCGAGAACATCACGGTCGACGACGTGATGGTGCCGCGCCGCCAGATCGAGTCGCTCAACTTCTACGCGCCGCTCGACGACATCCTGCATCAGCTCGAGACCTGCTATCACAACCGCCTGGTCGTCTACGAAGGCGACATCGACAAGGTGCTCGGCGTGCTGCACGTCCGCAAGACGCTCACCGCGCTGCACAACCAGGATTTCGACCGCGAAACGTTGCGCACGCTGCTTGCCGAGCCGTACTACGTGCCGTCGGGCACGCCGGTCGTCCAGCAACTCCAGTACTTCCAGGAAAGCCGGCAGCGCACTGCGCTCGTCGTCAACGAGTACGGCGAACTCGAGGGGCTCGTCACGCCCGAGGACATCATCGAGGAACTGATCGGCGAATTCACGACGTCGATGCCGCGCGGCGAACGCGCGGGCGGCTGGGACGAAAATGGCGAATGCATCGTCGCCGCCAGCACGCCGCTGCGCGAACTGAACCGCTGGCTGCACCTGCAACTGCCGACCGACGGACCGAAGACGCTGAACGGCCTGATCCTCGAGATCCTCGAGGAAATTCCCGAAGGCGACGTGTGCATGAAAATCCGCGACACGATGCTCGAGGTCATGCGCAGCGACGACCAGGCCGTGCGCACCGTCAAGCTCTTCAAGCCGCGCAGCTCGCGCGCACGCGCCGCCACGCGCTAGCCGAACGGCCGACTGTCGGCGCCGCTCGCGATACGCGACCATTTGCCGGTCACGATCAACAGGCGGCAGCGTGCCGGCAAACATGCACTTCCCATCTCCCGGGGCGCCGCTGCGCACGCAGCGGCCGCCTGTCACCACCGACGCATCGCCCGCTGAAACACCCCGCTCGCTCGATGCGACGCAACTCGACGACTCGCCCGCCGTACGGCTGCTGACCGACACGCTGCACGCCGCCCGCGTGCGCGACGCGTCCGACATCCACGTCGAACCGTTCGAAGCGGGCTGGCGCATTCGCCTGCGCATCGACGGCGTCCTGCATGAACACGTGCGGCCGCCCGCTCATCTGCGCGACGCGCTCGTGACGCGGATCAAGGTGCTCGCCCGCATGGACATCGCCGAGCGCCGGCTTCCGCAGGACGGCCGGCTGCGCATCGCGGTCGACGGCGGCCTGCGAGGCGACTACCGGGTCAGCTCGCTGCCCACGCTGTTCGGCGAGAAGCTCGTGCTGCGCCGCCTCGAAACGCTGCCGCCCGATCTCACGCTCGCGCGCCTCGGCTTCGACGCGCGGCAGGCCGCGGCGATGGAGGCCGCAATACGCACGCCTCACGGTCTCGTGCTCGTCACCGGTCCGACCGGCAGCGGCAAGACACTGTCGCTCTACTGCGCGCTGCAGATGCTCGATCGCGACGCGCACAACGTATGCACGGTCGAGGATCCGGCCGAGATTCAGCTCGATGGCATCAACCAGGTCGGCGTGGCGGAGAAAGCCGGGCTCACCTTCGCCACTGCGCTGCGCGCGCTGCTGCGCCAGGACCCGGACGTCATCATGGTCGGCGAGATTCGCGATGCGGAAACGGCCGACGTCGCGATCAAGGCCGCGCAGACCGGGCACCTCGTGCTGTCGACGCTGCACACGAACGACGCGCCGGCAGCCGTCGCGCGACTGCTCGACATCGGCGTCGCGCCGTACAACCTGGCGGCCGCGTTGCGCCTCGTCACCGCGCAACGTCTCGTCCGCCGTCTGTGCGTCACCTGCCGTGTGCGTTCCGACGCGCCGGCGCGCGCGCTGCGCGATGCGGGCTGCGATTCGGCGGCGCTGGCATCCGGATGGCGCCCGTTCGTCGCGCAAGGCTGTGCCGCTTGTCACGGTATCGGTTATCGAGGCCGGGTCGGCCTGCATCAGACGATGCCGGTTTCGCCCGAGATGGCCGAGCGCATCGTCGCGCGCGCAAGCGTCGGCGCGCTCGCGCGATGCGCGGCGGCAGAAGGCGTGCGCAGTTTGCGTGACGCGGCACTCGCGCACGTTCGCGACGGCACGACGAGCGTCGCGGAAGCGCTGGCCGCGACGCCTGACGCGTGATCGCAATGCATGCACCGCCGCACGAGACCCGCTTCGCGTGGCGCGGCCGTCGTCGCGACGGCACACCGTGCCGCGGAAGCATCATCGCATTCGACGCAGCCGCCGCACGTGCAGCGCTCGCGCGCGACGGCGTCGCGGTGCTGTCGCTCGACATCCGCGGCACGGCCCGGCCACCGACAGCCGGCGCACGGGAGATCACGCGTTTCACGCGTCAGCTCGCGAGCCTGCTGCAGGCCGGACTGCCGCTCGCACCGTCGCTCGAGATGCTCGCCCGCACCCGTACGCACGACGGGCTGCCGCGCATCGCCGCGGGTCTCGCGCGCGAGATCGTCGGCGGGCAGCGCTTCGCCGCCGCACTTGCACGCTATCCTTCCCAATTCGGCACGCTGTATCGCCAGCTGATCGAGGTGGGCGAAGCGTCAGGCGCGCTCGGCACCGTGCTGACCCGCGTCGCGGAGCACCGCGAACGCGCCGACGTGCAATGGCGCAAGCTGCGTGCCGCGCTTGCCTACCCGGTCGCCGTCATCGTGTTCGCGCTCGCGATCTCGGCCGCGCTGATGGTATGGGTCGTGCCGACGTTCCGGCAGATCTTCGACGGCTTCGGCGCGGCACTGCCGGCACCCACCCGCGCCCTGCTCGCCCTTTCCTCCGCGACATCGGCCTGGGGCGGCACGTTCGTCGCCGGCGCAGCAGCGGCGGGGCTCGCCGCACGCCACGCGCTGCGGCGCTCGCCATCGCTGCGCTACATGGCCGCGCGGCACGTGCTGAATGCGCCGTTCGTCGGCAGCGCGCTCACGCGGTTCGCGACCGCACGCTGGTGCCGCTCGCTTGCCACGCTGCTCGGTGCCGGCGTACCGCTTGCCGATGCATTCGCCACGCTCGAACGCACGGCCGGCCACCCGGTGTTCGAACAGGCCACGGCGCAGATCGCCACGCGCGTGCTGCGCGGCGCGCGTCTTGCCGATGCGATGCACGCGGCGGGCTGCTTCCCGGACGACGTCGTGCAACCGATCGCCGTCGCCGAGGAAACCGGCGCACTCGACACGATGCTCGCCGACATCGCAGCACTCTGCGAGCGCCAGCTCGACGCACGTCTCGATGCGCTTGCCGCACTCGGCGAGCCGCTGATCGTGATCGTGCTGGGCGCACTCGTCGGCGGCCTCGTGATCGCGATGTATCTGCCCATCCTTCAGTTGGGCAACGTGGTGTAGCATCGCAACCGATTCTGTCGCCTTTCAAGCCCGAACCCGAGCCCCATGACGCCCGCGCCCCTGACCACCGTTTTCGATTCGCCCGACGGCACGTTGCTCGCGCTGGCGATGCTGCCGCCCGCGGTGCAGTATGCATTCGCCGTCGTGCTCGGCCTGTGCGTCGGCAGCTTCGTGAATGTCGTCGTACACCGGATCCCGGTGATGATGCAGCGTGCATGGCAGGCCGAAATCGCCGAAGCGACCGGCAGCGCGAGCGCACCGCCGGACGACGGCTATCCGCAGCACTACGATCTGTGGCGCCCGCGCAGTGCCTGCCCGCACTGCGGTCACGTGCTGCGCGCGTGGGAAAACATCCCGCTCGTCAGCTATCTGATGTTGCGCGGGCGCTGCCGCCAGTGCGGCCATGCGATCGGCGCGCGCTATCCGCTCGTCGAGCTCGCGGGTGCGCTGCTCGCCGCCGGGTCGCTCGCCGCGTTCGGCCCCACCGTCGCCGCACTCGCCGCGTTCGGACTCTGCACCGCGCTGCTGGCGATGAGCGCGATCGATATCCGGACCGGCTACCTGCCCGATTCGATGACGCTGCCGCTGCTGTGGGCGGGGCTTGCACTGAACCTCGGCGGCACGTTCACGTCGCTGCGTTCGGCCGTGGTCGGCGCGATGGCCGGCTACCTGTTCCTGTGGTCGATCTACTGGCTGTTCAAATGGCTGCGCGGCATCGAGGGCATCGGCTTCGGCGACCTGAAGCTGCTCGCCGCGCTCGGCGCATGGATGGGCTGGGCCGCGCTGCCGCAGGTCGTGCTGTTTGCCGCGGTAACGGGCGCGATCGTCGGGCTCGTCGCGACCTGGCGCGGACGCATGCGCTTCGAGGAGCCGATTCCGTTCGGCCCGTTCCTCGCGGCAGGCGGCGTCGCCACGCTGTTTTTCGGTACCCCCTTCTATTCGGCGCTCGGCGGCTGACATGACGCACCGCCCGCGTCCGCTTTGTTCGCTGCGTCGCGGGGAGGCGACTTGCTTCCTCGTGGCGGCCCGGCGGAGGCTCACATGTTTGCAATAGGACTCACCGGCGGCATCGGCAGCGGCAAAACGACCGTCGCCGATATGTTCGCCGCACGCGGTGCATCGCTCGTCGATACCGACCTGATCGCGCACCGCATCACCGCACCGGCCGGTCTCGCGATGCCCGCGATCGAGCACGCATTCGGACCGGACTTCGTCGCGGCCGACGGCTCGCTCGATCGCGCGAAGATGCGCGCACTGATTTTCAGCGACGACGACGCACGCCGGCGCCTCGAAGCGATCACGCATCCGCTGATCCGCGCGGAGACCGATCGCGAGGCCCGCGAAGCGCAGGGCCCGTACGTGATCTTCGTCGTACCGCTGCTCGTGGAGTCAGGTAATTGGAAGGCGCGCAGCGATCGCGTACTGGTCGTCGACTGCCCGGTCGAAACGCAGATTGCACGTGTGATGCGGCGCAATGGTTTCACGCGCGAACAGGTCGAAGCGATCATCGCACGACAGGCGACGCGTGAAGCGCGTCTCGCGGCGGCTGACGACGTGATCGTCAACGATGCGACGACACCCGAAGCGCTCGCCGCGCAGGTCGATGCACTGCACCAACGCTATCTCGGATTCGCGGCCGCCGCGCGCTGACCACCGCGCGAGATCGTGATGGTGTACGAAATTGGTGCGTTGCTAGGGTAGAGCGTGAGCATTAGAATGTCCTGCATTGTTTCAATCCCTACCCTAGAGGCGAGCGCGCTTGATTCTTTACGAGTATCCGTTCAACGAGCGAATTCGCACGCTGTTGCGCCTCGAAGACCTGTTCGAGCGCTTCGCGTTCTTTTTGGCTCAGGAGGACCCGCGTGAACATCACGTCGCGCTGACGACGCTGTTCGAAATCGCCGAGGTCACGGGCCGCGCGGACCTGAAATCGGATCTGATGAAGGAGCTCGAACGTCAGCGTCAGACGCTCGCTCCCTTTCGCGGCAATCCGGGCATCGAACAGAATGCGCTCGAAGCCGTGCTCGGCGAAATCGAGCAGACGCTCGCCAATCTTGCGCAGATGCAGGGCAAGACCGGGCAGCATCTGGTCGACAACGAGTGGCTCGCCAGCATCCGCAGCCGCGCGGTGATTCCCGGCGGCACGTGCAAGTTCGACCTGCCGTCGTACTACGCGTGGCAGCAATGGCCCGCCGAGCAGCGGCGCCAGGACATCGCGAAATGGATCATGCCGCTGCTGCCGCTGCGCGACGCGGCGGCAATCGTGCTGCGGCTCGCACGCGAATCGGGTCAGGCGTCGAAGGTGATGGCGATGCAGGGCAGCTACCAGCAGATGCTGTCGGGGCGTAGCTACCAACTGATGCAGGTGCGCGTGCCGCCGGAGCTGCGCGTGATTCCCGAAGCAAGCGCCAACAAATACATGCTGTGGGTACGGTTCACCATGCAGGACGGCGACGTGCGGCCGCGCGCGGTGGACATCGACGTGCCGTTCCATCTGACACTGTGCAATCTGTAACGGCCGTGCGCCGGTTCGACGCTTTCGTATGACTACCGTTGTGAAATGTCCTTCGTGCGGCGCAGAAGTGCGCTGGACACCTGAAAACAAGTTCCGCCCTTTCTGTTCGGCCCGCTGCAAGCAGCTCGACCTCGGCGCATGGGCCGCAGAAAAGTACCGGATCGGCGGATCCTCCGACGAAGGTCCGTCGTCGGAGGAAGACGGCACCGACGGCCGCCACGACAGTTGAGCGGCGCCCGGCACCGCCCGTCCGTCGATATGGCCCGCTTTTCAGGCGGGCCGCCGCGGCGTCATTGCGACGCGGCTTCCTTCTCGAGCAGGTCCAGCACCGGCAGCGCAGCCGGCAACAGCGGCGCGACGTCGACCGGCAGTTGCTGCCACACGAACGCCTGCCCTTCCTTGCTGTGCGGCTCGCCTGTCCAGCCCGTCACCTTGCAGAAATAAAGCCGCACGTATGCGTGCGGGTAATCGTGCTCGAGCGTATGCCAGCGATGGCTGGCCGTGACGACGATACCGAGTTCCTCGTGCAACTCGCGCGCCAGCGCATCCTCGACGCTCTCGCCGGCTTCCAGCTTGCCCCCCGGGAACTCCCAGTAGCCTTCGTACGGCTTGCCCTGCAGCCGCTGCGCAAGCAGGTAGCGGCAGCGGCCGACCGGGCCGTCCGGCTGCACCATGACACCGACCGCGACTTCCGTCACCTTGCGGCCGTCGGGCGCTTGCATGGCGCCCGCTGCGAAATCCACGCTCATGCCTGCTCCTTGCGACCCGACCAGTCGCGCGCGAACTGCCACGCGACGCGCCCCGAGCGCGAACCGCGCTCGAGCGCCCAGACGAGCGCGTCGCCGCGCGCCGTCTCGATCTCCGCGGCCGCGCAGCCGAAATGGCGCAGCCAGTGCGCGACGATGTCGAGATAGTCGTCCTGCTTGAACGGGTAGAAGCTGACCCACAGGCCGAAGCGCTCCGACAGCGAGATCTTTTCCTCGACGACTTCACCGGGGTGGATCTCCCCGTCCGGCAGATGCTTGTACGATTCGTTGTCGCTCATGTACTCGGGCAGCAGATGGCGGCGGTTCGACGTCGCGTAGATCAGCACGTTGTCGGACTGCGCGGCGATCGAACCGTCGAGCGCGACTTTCAACGCCTTGTAGCCCGATTCGCCTTCCTCGAACGACAGGTCGTCGCAGAACACGATGAACCGCTCCGGACGCTGCGAGATCAGCTCGACGATGTCGCCGAGATCGTGCAGGTCGTCCTTGTCGACTTCGATCAGGCGCAGCCCGTCCTTCGCGTACGCGTTCAGGCACGCCTTGATCAGCGACGACTTGCCGGTGCCGCGCGCCCCGGTCAGCAGCACGTTGTTCGCCGGCTTGCACTGCACGAACTGTCGCGTGTTCTGCTCGATCAGCCCTTTCTGCCGATCGATGTTGTGCAGGTCGCCGAGCGTGATCGTCGACGCGGCCGGCACCGGCTGCAGATAGCCGCGCCCCTGGCGCTTGCGCCAGCGAAACGCGGTGGCGGCATTCCAGTCGACTGCCGCCGGTGCGGGCGGCAGCATCCCCTCGAGGCGGCCGAGCAGCGCTTCCGCGCGCGTCAGGAACTGTTCGAGCTTGTCCATGTCGTTCGAGCGCTCCCGATCAGGAGCGGTAATCCGCGTTGATGCTCACGTAATCGTGCGACAGGTCGCACGTCCAGACGGTTGCCTGCGCGTCGCCGCGGCCGAGCAGCACGCGGATCGTGATTTCGCTCTGCTTCATCACGCGCTGGCCGTCCTCTTCCTGGTAGGCCGGGTTGCGGCCACCGGCCTTCGCGACGAGCACGTCATCGAGATAGAGATCGATCTTGCCGACGTCCAGATCCGTGACGCCCGCATAGCCGATCGCCGCGAGAATCCGGCCGAGGTTGGGGTCGGATGCGTAGAAGGCCGTTTTCACCAGCGGCGAATGACCGATCGCATACGCGATCTGGCGGCACTCGGCGACGCTCTTGCCGCCGTCGACCTGCACCGTCATGAATTTCGTCGCGCCTTCGCCGTCGCGCACGATCAGCTGCGACAGCACCTGGGCGACCTGCGTGACCGCGTCGCGCAGCGCCGCATAGGCCGGCGAGTCGGTCGACGTGATCGCGGGCAGCGTGCTCTTGCCCGACGCGATCAGGATGAACGAGTCGTTGGTCGACGTGTCGCCGTCAATCGTGATGCAGTTGAACGAGCGGTCGGCCACTTCCTTCACGAGCGTGTCGAGCACCGGCTGCGCGACGTTCGCATCGAACGCGAGGAAGCCGAGCATCGTCGCCATGTTCGGCTTGATCATGCCCGCGCCCTTGCTGATGCCCGTCAGCGTGACCGTGTGGCCGTCGATCGTCACCTGGCGCGACGTGGCCTTCGGCAGCGTGTCGGTCGTCATGATCGCCTGCGCGGCGTCGTGCCAGTTCGCGGCCTTGCGGTTCGCGAGCGCGGCCGGCAGCCCTGCCTTCAGGCGGTCGATCGGCAGCGGCTCGAGAATCACCCCGGTCGAGAACGGCAGCACCTGTGCGGCCTCGATGCCCGCGAGGCGTGCGAGTTCCGCGCAGGTTTCGCGGGTGTTCGCGAGGCCCGGCTCGCCGGTGCCCGCATTCGCATTGCCCGTATTGACGACGAGCGCGCGGATGCCCGCGCCGCCCGTGCGCACCTTGGCCAGGTGCTCGCGGCACACGATCACGGGTGCGGCGCAGAAGCGGTTCTCGGTGAATACGCCGGCGACCGTCGCCCCTTCGTCGACGGAGATGACCAGCACGTCCTTGCGATTCGGCTTGCGGATGTTCGCTTCCGCCCAGCCGAGCGTGACGCCGGCGACGGGATGCAGTTGGGCGGGATCGATCGACGGAAAATTGACAGCCATGGGGCACACCTGCCGGATGGAAAATGCCGGCACGCGCCGGCATTGATTGGAAGAACCGACGGCCGCACGAGCCGGCCGCCGCAACTCACTTCACTGACTCGAAGCTGCGAACGAAGCGGCACGCGAATGCGCGCCGCCGCCGATCATGACAGCTTCCCGTGACATTGCTTGTACTTCTTGCCGCTGCCGCACGGGCACGGGTCGTTGCGGCCGACCTTCGGCATCTCGCCCCCGGGGCCGCTATGGGTCATCGCGCTGCCGACCATGTCGGCCGTCGCCGTCGCCGCGGTAGCGGCCGCGACGTTCGCGACCGGTGCGCCGGATTCCGCGTAGTCGGCATGCTGGTACTCGACGTTCTCGAGATGGCCGCCGCGCTCCTCGATCTGCTCGGCCGCCTCCTCGAGCTGCTCGGGCGACTGGATCTGCACGTTCATCACGATGCGCGTGACTTCCTGCTTGATCGCCTCGAGCATCGCGGCGAACAGTTCGAACGCTTCGCGCTTGTATTCCTGCTTCGGGTTCTTCTGCGCATAGCCGCGCAGGTGGATGCCCTGGCGCAGGTGGTCGAGCGCCGCAAGGTGCTCGCGCCACAGGCGGTCGACCGTCTGCAGCATCACCGAACGCTCGAATGCGCTGAACGATTCGCGGCCGACCATCGCGACCTTCGCCTCGTACTGCTCGTCGGCGGCGGTCGTCACGGCCTCGAGAATCTCATCGGCCGCGATCGACGACGACTCGTTCACCATTTCCTGGATCGCGAGGTCGAGCTGCCAGTCGTTGCGCAGCGCTTCCTCGAGCTCGGGCACGTCCCACTGTTCCTCGATGCTGCCTTCCGGCACGAACTGGCGGACGACTTCGGTAATCACGCCGTGACGCATCGCCGCGATCGTCTCGGTGATGTCGTGCGCTTCGAGCAGTTCGTTGCGCTGCTGGTAGATCACCTTGCGCTGGTCGTTCGACACGTCGTCGTATTCGAGCAGCTGCTTGCGGATGTCGAAGTTGCGCGCTTCGACCTTGCGCTGCGCGGATTCGATCGAACGCGTGACGATGCCGGCCTCGATCGCCTCGCCTTCCGGCATCTTCAGACGATCCATGATCGAACGCACGCGGTCACCCGCGAAGATGCGCAGCAGCGGATCGTCGAGCGACAGGTAGAAGCGCGACGAACCCGGGTCGCCCTGGCGGCCCGCACGACCGCGCAGCTGGTTGTCGATCCGGCGCGATTCGTGACGCTCGGTGCCGATGATGTGCAGGCCGCCCGCGGTCTTCACCTGTTCGTGCAGCGTTTCCCACCCGTCGTGCAGCTGCTTGATGCGGCGCGCCTTTTCGTCGGCCGGGATCGCTTCGTCGACTTCGATGAACGCGGCTTGCTTCTCGGCGTTGCCGCCGAGCACGATGTCGGTACCGCGACCGGCCATGTTGGTCGCGATCGTGATGCGGTTCGGACGGCCGGCTTCCGCGACGATCGCGGCTTCACGCTCGTGCTGCTTCGCGTTCAGCACCTCGTGCGGCAGCCCGGCCTGCTTCAGCAGGTGCGACAGCAGCTCCGAGTTCTCGATCGACGTCGTGCCGACCAGCACCGGCTGGCCGCGCTCGTAGCACTCGCGAATGTCGCGGATCACCGCGTCGTAGCGCTCCTTGGCCGTCTTGTAGATCTGGTCCTGCTTGTCGATCCGCTTCGGCGGACGGTTGGTCGGGATCACGACCGTCTCGAGGCCGTAGATCTCGTTGAATTCGTACGCTTCGGTGTCCGCCGTGCCCGTCATGCCCGCGAGCTTCCCGTACATCCGGAAGTAGTTCTGGAACGTGATCGAGGCGAGCGTCTGGTTCTCGCTCTGGATCTTCACGTGTTCCTTCGCCTCGACCGCCTGGTGCAGGCCGTCGGACCAGCGGCGGCCCGCCATCAGGCGGCCCGTGAATTCGTCGACGATCACCACTTCGCCGTTCTGCACGACGTAGTGCTGGTCCTTGTGGAACAGCGTGTGTGCGCGCAGCGCCGCGTACACGTGGTGCATCAGCGTGATGTTCTGCGGCGCGTACAGGCTCTCGCCCTCGCCGATCAGGCCCCACTCGCCGAGCAGCCGCTCGGCCTTCTCGTGGCCCGACTCTGTCAGGAACACCTGGCGCGATTTTTCGTCGAGCGTGTAGTCGCCCGGCTTCTCGACGCCCGTGCCGTCGGCCTTCTCCTCGCCGATCTGGCGCTCGAGCAGCGGCGGCAGCGCGTTCATCCGCACGTACAGTTCGGTGTGGTCTTCCGCCTGGCCCGAGATGATCAGCGGCGTACGCGCCTCGTCGATCAGGATCGAGTCCACTTCGTCGACGACCGCGAAGTTCAGCGCCCGCTGCACGCGCGCCTCGGTCTCGTAGACCATGTTGTCGCGCAGGTAGTCGAAGCCGAACTCGTTGTTCGTGCCGTAGGTGATGTCCGACGCGTAGGCCTGCTGCTTCTGGTCGTGCTCCATGCCGGACAGGTTGATGCCGACCGACAGCCCGAGGAAGTTGTAGAGGCGCGCCATCCATTCGGCGTCGCGCTGCGCGAGGTAGTCGTTGACCGTCACGACGTGCACGCCGCGGCCTGCCAGCGCATTCAGGTACACCGGCAGCGTCGCGACGAGCGTCTTGCCCTCGCCGGTGCGCATTTCCGCGATCTTGCCGTAGTGGAGCACCATGCCGCCGATCATCTGCACATCGAAGTGGCGCATCTTCAGCACGCGGCGGCTCGCCTCCCGGCAGACCGCGAACGCCTCGGGCAGCAGCTTGTCGAGCGACTCGCCGCCCGCGATCCGCTGGCGGAACTCATCCGTCTTGCCGCGCAACTGGTCGTCCGTCAGCTGCTCGATCTGCGTTTCGAGCGCATTGATCGTCGCGACGGTCTTTTGATATTGCTTGACGAGCCGCTGGTTGCGGCTGCCAAAAATTTTCTGGAGAAAACCGGTTGTCATCGGATCGGATCCTGCGTCGCAGCACCGGCGCCCGGCGCGTGTTGCGCGCCCCGACGCCCGAGCCTCGGCGGCTTAGCGAATTAGTGGAATCAAACGAGGAATTTTAGCACGCGGGAAAGCATGCGCCCGTGTCCCGGCTGGACTCGCGCCGCGTGCCGAACCCGCGCGGGCAACCGGGCACACGGCCCGAAAGCCGCCCGTGCGCGGGCCGGCGCGGGTACAATCGGCGTCAACGTCCGCGCCCGTGCGCGCCCGAAGAATGCCTCGATGAACCGATTTTCCAAGCGTTTCGGCCCGCTCCCCGCGTATCGCCCGCAACCCGTGTCCGAAGTGCTCAACCGCACCGACGCGTTCGCGGCGCTGCGCGCCGGCGTCGAACAGGTCGCGTCGCTGCAGCGCGACCTCGCCGCGCTGCTGCCCGACTATCTTGCGAATCATGTCGAACCGGGCTCCATCAAGGACGGCACCCTGACCCTCTTTGCCGCGCACAACGCGCTCGCTGCCCGGCTCCGGCAGGTCGAGCCGCGCCTGCTCGCCGATCTCCAGAAACGCGGCTGGCCGGTTTCGGCGCTGCGCGTGCGCGTGCGGCCGAAGGACGCGCCGGAGCCGCCGCACGTGAAGCAGGCGCGCATGACGACCGTCGGCGCCGCCGCGTTGCGCGAACTCGCTGATCACCTCGAGCCGTCGCCACTGCAGGCCGCGCTCGCGCGAATGGCCGCGCGGCACGGCGCGAAGTCGTCGCGCTGAGCGCACCGCCGGCCGCAGCCGTGTCAAGTCCTGGAATAGGTTGACAGTAGTTTTGACCTAAAACGCCCGATGCACCGCATCGGGCGTTTTGTATTTCA
>NZ_QTPQ01000031.1:0-104565 GCF_003853425.1 Burkholderia sp. Bp9140 | reverse complement strand
ATCAACAAGGATCCGGAAGCGCCGATCTTCAGCGTGGCCGATTACGGCCTCGTCGGCGATCTGTTCGCGCTCGTGCCGGAACTCGTGAACGAGCTCGGCTGACGCGGCATGCCGCTTCGGCGGTAAGTTACGCAGCAAGACAAGGGGCGCGATGAGCGCCCCTTTTTTTGCGCCACGGCCGGAGTGGGCGAGGGCATTCTTCGATGCGAACGAAGATCGCGATCACGCAATGCTGCGACGAACGTGTCCTGATGCGGTCAGGCAGGCAGGCCGAAGCGTCGATCGTCGGCGCGAAGGGCAACGAGAGCGAGCTCGCCGTGATGGCGGACCCGTTCCGGTCCGGCGACGCGTTCCCTGCAACGAAAAAGGCGCCTCGCATGAAAAACACCCCAAGGGTTGGATTCGCATCCAACTTTTGGGGTGCAGTTCAGCAGGGCGCCCTTTCGTTGATGCCGCTCCGACCCTTGCCGCAGCGGGCCGTTCCGGCTTATGCGTATGCCGGGCGCGGCTGGCCGGCCACATCCTTCAGGTAGCGATGCACCGACAGGTCGTCGGCCTGGATCGCCGGCTTCTTGCCCGAGATCAGGTCGGCGAGCAACTGGCCCGACCCGCACGACATCGTCCAGCCGAGCGTGCCGTGGCCGGTGTTGAGGAACAGGTTCGAGACCGGCGTGCGGCCGACGATCGGCGTGCCGTCCGGCGTCATCGGGCGCAGGCCCGTCCAGAACGTTGCCTTCGACGTGTCGCCGCCGCCCGGGAACAGGTCGTTCACGCACATTTCGAGCGTCTCGCGGCGCGCTGTGCGCAGGTTCTTGTCGAAGCCGACGATCTCGGCCATGCCGCCGACGCGGATGCGCTGGTCGAAACGCGTGATCGCGATCTTGTAGGTTTCGTCGAGCACCGTCGAGACGGGGGCAGCCGCCTCGTTGACGATCGGCGCGGTGATCGAATAGCCCTTCAGCGGGTAGACGGGGATCTTCATCAGGTTCGAGACGAAGCGGGTCGAGTACGACCCGAGCGCGACGACGTACGCATCCGCGCGCACCATCTCGCTGCCGCACTGCACGCCGGCGATCTTGCCGCCCGCGATCGCGAGCGCGTCGATCGGCGTGTTGTAGCGGAACTTCACGCCGAGCGATTCCGCGAGCGCCGCGAGGCGCGTCGTAAACAGCTGGCAGTCGCCCGTTTCGTCGCCCGGCAGGCGCAGGCCGCCCGTCAGCTTGTGCGACACGGCGGCGAGCGCCGGTTCGGCATGCTTCAGTTCGGCCGGCGACAGCAGTTCGAACGGCACGTTCGCTTCCTGCAGCACCGCGATGTCCTTCGCCGCGCCGTCGAGTTGCTGTTGCGTGCGGAACAGCTGCAGCGTGCCGCCCGTGCGGCCTTCGTACTGGATGCCCGTGTCGGCGCGCAGCGCCTGCAGGCAATCGCGGCTGTATTCGGCGAGGCGGACCATGCGGCCCTTGTTGACCGCATAGCGCTCGGCCGTGCAGTTGCGCAGCATCTGCCACATCCACTGGAGCTGGAAACGCGTGCCGTCGAGGCGGATCGCAAGCGGCGCGTGCTTTTCGAACATCCACTTGACGGCCTTCAGCGGCACGCCGGGCGCGGCCCACGGCGCGGCATAGCCGGGCGAGATCTGGCCCGCGTTCGCGAAGCTCGTATCGAGTGCCGGGCCGGCCTCGCGGTCGATCACCGTGACTTCATGACCGGCGCGCGCGAGGTAATACGCGCTTGCCACGCCCACCACACCGCTGCCCAGAATGACGACTCGCATAGCTGCTCCAGATGGAAGGATTCAGGTCGAGGCCGGGCGCACCTGCGTCTCCGTGTAACCTCTATCTGATCTAGTTTTTTGCGCTATGGTATTGTCGAATGTGTAGGTTTTGTTATCGTATTTTTCAGGTTTTCAGCATAAACAAATGAGAACGCAACGCCAGCCAGTACGCTCGCTCGACAAGCTCGACCGGCGCATCCTCAAACTGCTCCAGGACGACGGCCGGATGGCGATGAAGGACCTCGCGGAACAGGTCGGACTGACCGTGACGCCATGCATCGAGCGCGTGCGGCGCATGGAGCGCGACGGCGTCATCACCGGCTATCACGCACGCGTCGATCCGGGCCAGCTCGGCGCCGCGTTGCTGGTGTTCGTCGAGATCACGCTCGGCCACAAGGGCGGCAACATGTTCGAGCAGTTCCGTCGCGAAGTGATGAAGATCGACGAGGTGCTCGAATGCCATCTCGTGTCCGGCGACTTCGACTACCTGATCAAGGCGCGGATCGGTGAAATGGCCGACTATCGCAAGCTGCTCGGCGACATCCTGCTGCAGCTGCCCGGCGCGGTGCAGTCGAAGAGCTATGTCGTGATGGAGGAAATCAAGGAGACGCTGACGATTTCGGTCGGCGAATGACCGCGGCTGCGACCCGCTGTCGGTCCTTCTATCCCGCCCTTGGCATGCTGCACCCAATACTGTATAAATATACAGTATTGGGTGCAGGCGAATGGGTGAGCGCATGGACGGTCGGTCCGACAACGAATTTCCGATAGCGCCGCCGGCGCCCCGCAAGGGGCGCGGTGCGGTCGACAACCTCCAGGGGCGGTACGAAACGGCGCTGCGCGAAGCGGTCGACGACGGCTGGACGCATGAATCGGACGACGCCGATCTGCCCGCTTCGCTGCGCACACAGGTGTTTGAGGAGCGCGCAAAGAGCATCCTGACGCACAACCAGTCGCCGGACATTCCGTTCAGCGTGTCGCTCAATCCGTATCGCGGCTGCGAGCATGGCTGCATCTACTGCTTTGCACGGCCGACCCATAGTTATCTGGGCCTGTCGCCGGGGCTCGATTTCGAGAGCCGCATCTATGCGAAGGTCAACGCGGCCGAACTGCTCGAGCGCGAGATTTCGCGCAAGCGTTACGTGCCGGAGCCGATCGCGCTCGGTGTCAATACCGACGCATACCAGCCGGTCGAGCGCGATCTGCGCATCACGCGCAGCGTGATCCAGGTGATGCACGATCGCGGGCTGCCGTTCGCCGCGATCACGAAATCGTCGCTGATCGAGCGCGATCTGGACCTGCTGGCCCCGATGGCCGAACGCGGGCAGGTGATGGCCGCGGTCACGATCACGACGCTCGACGCCGATCTCGCGCGCACGCTCGAGCCGCGTGCGGCGACGCCGGCGCGCCGGCTGCGCACGATCCGCGCATTGCGCGACGCGGGCGTGCCGGTGGGCGTCAGCATCGCACCGATGATCCCGTTCGTCACCGAGCCGGACATGGAGCGCGTGCTGGAAGCCTGTGCGGAAGCCGGTGCGACGCATGCGAGCTACATCATCCTGCGGCTGCCGTGGGAGGTCGCGCCGCTGTTCAAGCACTGGCTCTCCGCGCATTTCCCCGATCGTGCGGAGCGCGTGATGAACCGCGTGCGCGACATGCGCGGCGGGAAGGACTACGACTCGGATTTCTCGAAACGGATGAAGGGGGAGGGGATCTGGGCCGACCTGTTGCGTCAGCGTTTCCGTCAGGCCGTGAAGCGGCTCGGGTTGAACGAGCGCGCGAACGGCATTCTGGATCTGTCGCAGTTTCGCTGTGCGCCGGCGGCCGGGGCGGCAACTCGGCGTACGGTGGCGGGCGCAAGCGGCGCGAAGTCGCGTGACGACATGCAGTTGAGCCTGTTCTGACCGACGCGTGTCGGCGTTTACTGCGAAATCTGCTTCGCCGCCTCGACTTGCGATTCGAAATACGTCTGGAACGACAGCGCGAGCGCGGTCATCAGCAGGAACGCGCCGATCAGCAGCGAGAAGATCACGATGAAGATCACCGTCCAGCCCGACCGGCTGTGCTTGCCCGTATCGGCATTGAATTGCGCGTCCCATTTTTCGTCGGGGCGCAGGCCGTAGACGAGCGCGGCGAGGAACGCGGCCAGCAGCGAGATCGCACCCGGCACGGCGAGCCACCAGCCGAGGCCGGCGCTGCGCTGGGTCGCGGCGAGCAGCATGAAACCCGGAATCCCGACAATCGTCGCGAGCAGGTGCGCCCAGCCGTACATGTCGCGCAAGCCGTACAGGTAGAAGCGGTGCGCGCCGAGTGAACCGAACAGGAACGCGAGGGCGGCGGTGAGCGTCTTGGAGCGGAAGCGGCGGGACGGTGCGGTGCTGCTGGACATGGGTGGCGGCGGATTGTCGTTGGCATGGGCGGCCGGCAGGCCGGCGCGGGGCGCTCGGCCCGGCACGCATTCTACGATGCCCGGTCGGGCCCGGTCACCCCTCGCCTGCGTCAAGGTGCCGCATAGGTGACGCGGTAGATGGCGCCCGCGTAGTCGTCGCTGACGAGCAGCGAGCCGTCCGGCAGCGGCAGCACGTCGGCCGGGCGTCCCCACGCGGTGCCGTCCGCGCGCAGCCAGCCGGTAATGAACGGTGTCTGGCGCGCGTGGCTGCCGTCGGCCGACACGACCGCGCGCATCACGCGGTAGCCGACCTTCGTGCTGCGGTTCCACGAACCGTGCTCGGCAATGAAGACGTTGTTGCGATACGACGCCGGGAACATCAGCCCCGTATAGAAGCGCATGCCGAGTGCGGCGACGTGCGCGCCGAGTTTCAGCACGGGCGGCACATAGCGGCGGCACACGTCGGCGCTCCCGAATTCGGGGTCGGGTGTGTCGCCGCCGTGGCAGTACGGAAAACCGAAGTCGAGTCCCGCGCGCGGCGCGCGGTTCAGCTTGTCGTCGGGCACGTCGTCGCCCATCAGGTCGCGCCCGTTGTCGGTGAACCATAGCTCGCCCGAATCGGGGTGCCATGCGAAGCCGACGGTATTGCGCACGCCGCGGGCAAATACTTCGCGGCCGCTGCCGTCGGCGTTCATCCGTGCGATGATCGCGTAGCGGCCGCGATCGGCGAGGCACACGTTGCACGGCGCGCCGGTCGGCACGTAGAGCTTGCCGTCGGGCCCGAACGCGATGAATTTCCAGCCGTGCTGGTGATCGGTCGGCAGCGCGTCCGTCACGACTACCGGCGCGGGCGGCCTGGCGAGCCGGTCGTCGATGTGGTCGAGGCGCAGGATGCGCGATACCGCGGAGATATAGAGCGCGCCGTCGCGATACGCGACCCCGACGGGCATGTCGAGCCCCGATGCGATCACGTAGCGGGCGGTGATCCGGCCCTCTTGCAGCGCAAATGCATGCACGCGGCCTTCTCGCGAGCCGACATACAGAATCCCGCGCGGCGACCACGCCATTTCGCGCGCGGTCGGAACGGCGTCGGTCAGCATGTCGACATGGAAGCCGGGCGGCACGACGAGTTCGCCCACCGGTGGTGCGGCGCAAGCCGCGGTGGCTGCGAGGCAGGTACCGAGGCCGGCCAGCAAGCCCGCGAGGCGGCGCTGTACGCGGCGCGCCGGAGTGACGCGAAATGGCGGCATGGCGGCGGGGGAGCGTCGTGGACACGACGATTGTATGCCCGGCGGACAGGGCGTTTGCGGAATTTTTGCGCGTAAGTGTTTGTTGTGGCTTTGGTTTCCGGCTATAATCGCACGTTTCAGTAGTTTCGAACCCGGTTTTCCCGAAGGATTTCATATGGTTATCATCCGTCTGGCTCGCGGCGGCTCGAAGAAGCGCCCGTTCTACAACATCGTTGCTACCGATTCGCGTAACCGTCGTGACGGCCGCTTCATCGAGCGCGTCGGCTTCTACAACCCGGTCGCTACGAAGGGCGAATCGCTGCGTATCGCTCAGGACCGCCTGACGTACTGGCAAGGTGTTGGCGCGCAACTGTCGCCGACCGTCCAGCGTCTCGTGAAGGAAGCGCAAAAGGCGCAACCGGCTGCCTAACATGGCGCGGTGTGCCGGTCGTGCCGGCTGCAAGGAGCATTGATGTCCGGTCACGATTCCGGTAACGCAAAGCGCGGGCGAGCGTCGTTTGGCGCATTCGTCCGCAAGCCGGTCGAGCGCGACGTTGTCGCGAGCGCCGGTAGGGCTGCCGAGCAGGGCAGTCTCGAAGCGGCGCAAGCCTGGCCCGACGATGCCGTCGAGGTCGGGGCAGTGGTCGACGCCTACGGCCTGAAGGGCTGGATCAAGGTGGCGACGCATGCCGACGCCGGTCGCGGCGGCGACGCGCTGCTTAACGCGCGCTGCTGGTGGCTGGAACGGGGTGGGGAGCGGTTGTCCGCCCGCATCCTGCAGTCGAAGACGCACGGCGACACTGTCGTCGCGCATGCCGCGGGTGTCAGCGACCGCGATGCCGCACTGGCTTTGCGCGGCTTTCGCGTGTTCGTGCGCCGGGAAGATTTTCCGGCATTGGCCGCGGACGAATTCTATTGGGTCGACCTGATCGGCCTCGAGGTCGTCAACGAGCAATCGGTGGCGCTCGGGACAGTGAGCGGGATGATCGACAACGGCGTGCATTCGATCATGCGCGTCGAGTATCCGGCAGTCGGCAAGGATGGTCAGCCGACCACCGACGAGCGGCTGATTCCGTTCGTCGGCGTATACGTCAAGACGGTGGATCAGGCGGCACGTCGCATCGTCGTCGACTGGGACGCCGATTACTAATGAACCAGGTTACGGAGAGCGCGGTGCAGTTCGACGTCGTCACGCTCTTTCCCGAAATGTTCCGCGCGCTGACCGACTGGGGAATCACCAGCCGGGCCGTGAAGCAGGAGCGCTTCGGGCTGCGCACCTGGAACCCGCGTGATTTCACGACGGACAACTACCGCACGGTCGACGATCGTCCGTACGGCGGCGGTCCGGGCATGGTGATGCTGGCCAGGCCGCTCGAGGCCGCGATCGGCGCTGCGAAGGCAGCGCAGGCGGAGCAGGGCGTCGCGAGCACGCGTGTGGTGATGATGTCGCCGCAAGGTGCGCCGTTCACGCACGAACGTGCGGTGCGGATGGCGCAGGAGCCGGGTGTCATCGTGCTGTGCGGCCGCTACGAGGCGATCGATCAGCGTCTGCTCGACCGTTGCGTCGACGAGGAAATCAGCCTCGGCGATTTCGTTCTGTCCGGCGGCGAACTGCCGGCGATGGCGATGATGGATGCCGTCGTGCGCCTGCTGCCCGGCGTGCTGAACGATGCGCAGTCGGCCGTGCAGGACAGCTTCGCCGACGGGCTGCTCGATTGTCCGCATTACACGCGCCCCGAGGAATACGAGGGGATGCGCGTGCCGGACGTGCTGCTCGGCGGGCATCATGCCGAGATCGAGCGGTGGCGGCGCCAGGAAGCATTGAAGAATACGTTGCGGAAGCGGCCGGACCTGATCGTCCGGGCGCGCCGCGAGAAGTTGCTGAGCCGTGCCGACGAGGCGTGGCTTGCGAACCTCGCACGCGAAGCGAAGAACGCCTCCTGAGGCGGCGTCGCGGGCGGGAAATGGCGGTGCCGTGCATGCGTGCGCGGTGCCTGATGTGAATCCATCCTCTATCGGGGCCAGGCCTGGAAGCAGGCGGGTGCAAACGCCGACAAGATGGCTTTAGGAGTCTGTGATGAATCTGATTGCAAAACTTGAGCAGGAAGAAATCGAGCGCGCGCTCGCCGGCAAGACGATCCCCGAATTCGCCCCGGGCGATACGGTGATCGTGAACGTGAACGTGGTTGAAGGTAACCGCAAGCGCGTTCAGGCTTACGAAGGCGTCGTGATCGCGATTCGCAACCGTGGCCTGAACTCGAACTTCATCGTCCGCAAGATCTCGTCGGGCGAAGGCGTCGAGCGTACGTTCCAGACCTACTCGCCGCTGCTGGCGAGCATCGTCGTGAAGCGTCGCGGTGATGTGCGTCGCGCGAAGCTGTACTACCTGCGCGAGCGTTCGGGCAAGTCGGCTCGAATCAAGGAAAAGCTGGTGTCGAAGGATCGCGCCGCAGCAGCTTCCCAAGAGTAAGAGCTGTAAGGAAAAAGCACCCTCCCGGGTGCTTTTTTCATTCTGGCGCGACAATATGCTCGATACGTCACGAACCCGAGAGCCCCATTGAATCGCCGCCCCATCATTGACCCCGAAGTGCTGCCGGTCGAAGGCACCGGTGCCGGCCTGCCATCCATCGATTCCCGCCTGATGACGCCGCCCGGGCTGCGCGAGCGTTTCGCGCGCACGCTCGAATGGAGTGTCGAGCCGAGCGACGCACGATTGCAGGAGGGCGTTGATCCGCGCAGCGCCGCCGTCCTCGTACCGCTCGTCGTCCGCGAGAGCGGCCTCACCGTGCTGCTGACCCAGCGCGCCGATCACCTGAACGACCATGCCGGACAGATCAGCTTCCCCGGCGGCCGCCGCGAGCCGTTCGATCGCGATGCGACGGCGACCGCGTTGCGCGAGGCGAAGGAGGAAATCGGACTGGCCGCCGAACGGGTCGAGATTCTCGGTGCGCTGCCCGACTACCTGACGGGTACCGGCTTCTGCGTGGCGCCCGTCGTGGGGCTCGTGCATCCGCCGTTCACCGTGCAGGCCGACACGTTCGAAGTCGCCGAGATTTTCGAGGTGCCGCTCGCGTTCCTGATGAGTCCAGCGAACCACCAGGTGCGCGTGTTCCGCTGGGAAGGCGGCGAACGTCGTTTTTTTGCGATGCCCTATCCGAATGGTGAATCGACCGGGCATTACTTCATCTGGGGCGCAACTGCCGCCATGTTGCGCAATCTGTACCGCTTCTTGGCAGCCGGATAACATCCCGACTGATCCTGCCCACGCGGCCGGCTCCCGGCCCGTCGCGCCAGCAGCCATGCGTCGCTTACGCTGTGCTATCGTTATGCAAAAAATGACATAACTCCGAAGACGGCGCCACGCATGACTTTCTTTTCGGTTCTCCTCGCTCTCATCATCGAACAGGTCCGCGCGTTGTCGCCGAGCAATCCGGTGTTCGCGCTGTTCCAGTTTCATGCGGAAACCGTCGCGCATGGCCTCGACGCCGGCAAGCAAAAGCATGGCGTGCTCGCATGGCTCGCCGTCGTGCTGCCGTGGGTACTGGTCGTCGCACTGGTCTACTTCCTGCTGTACAAGGTGAGCTTCGTGCTCGCGTTCATCTGGAACGTCGTCGTGGTGTATTTCACGCTCGGCTTCCGCCAGTTCAGCCACTACTTCACCGATATCCATCTCGCGCTCAACAACGACGATGTGCCGCGCGCGCGAGAAATCCTGCACGAATGGACGGGCCTCGACACGGTCGACATGCCGGTCGGCGAAATCGTCCGCCATACGCTGATTCATGCGGTCGTAGCGTCGCATCGCCACGTGTTCGGCGTGTTCTTCTGGTACGTGCTGCCGATCGGTCCGGCCGGTGCCGTGCTGTACCGCATCTCCGAGTATCTCGCACGCAGCTGGTCGACGCCGGCCGACGATCGCACGGCCGCGTTCTCGACGTTCGCGCAGCGCGCGTTCTTCGTGATCGACTGGATTCCGTCGCGGCTGACCGCGCTCGGCTTCGCGATCGTCGGCAACTTCGAGGATGCGATCTACGCGTGGCGCAATCACACGCGCCAGTGGCCCGACCCGAACGACGGCGTGCTGCTCGCGGCCGGTAGCGGCGCGCTCGGCGCGCGCCTCGCGGGGCCGCTCGCGGAACCGTCGAGCCTCGACGCGCTGGCGGTCGGCGACAGCGGGCCGTTGACGGTTGGTGATGATTGCACGCCGCGTACGCTGCAGTCGGCGGTCGGCCTGGTGTGGCGCGCCGTGATCCTGTGGATGATCCTGCTGTTGCTGCTGACGCTGGCGGTCTGGGTGTCGTGACGCGCTCGCTCGGCGCCCGATGAAATGAAAAGGCCGGCTCGATGCCGGCCTTTTTGCCGTGCGTCAGGTCAATCCGTTCAGTCGTCGCGCGGATCACGCACGGCGCCGCATTGCCAGCAGGCGGTGAACTGGGCCTCGAGCGCCTCGCCGCATTGGCGGCAGCGCCACGGCGCGGCGCCGGCCGACGGGCCGTGCGACGCCGCATCGAGGAGCCGCCGCGCGAGCGCGTCGTCGCGCTCGTCATCGAGCCACAGCTCGGGCGCGCATGCGTCGGCGGGCAGGCCGCCGAGCGCACCGGTCGCGTAGCAGTTGTGCAGCTCGCAACCGATGCCGGCCACCTGCAGCACGTTCGCCCAATGCTGCGCGGTTGCAAGATCGGGGGCCTTGAAACGCATCGCGGCTCCTGTCGGTGAAGGCCAGGCCGCCTTCTGCCCGCAGCGCGGTCAGCGGACGATCTGGCTTGCCTCGTGCACGAGCTGCGCGTAAAGCGCATGCCGCGACGGCGCAATGCGGCCATCGGCGACGGCGTCGAGAATTGCGCAGCCCGGCTCCTGCAGATGATGGCAATTATAGAAACGGCAGTCCGCGAGCAGTGGGCGGAATTCCGGAAACGCACGCTCGAGGCGGCCTTCGGTCAGGTGGTAGAGGCCGAATTCCTGGAAACCCGGCGAATCGATCAGCGCGCCGCCGCCTTCGAGCGGGTACAGGCGCGTGAACGTCGTCGTGTGGCGGCCGCTGTTGAGCGCGGCCGAGATTTCGCGGGTCGCGGCCTCGGCATCGGGCACGAGCAGGTTCACGAGCGTCGACTTGCCCATCCCGGACTGGCCGAGCAGGATCGTCGAATGGCCGGCCAGATGCGGCATCAGCTGCGCGCGCGCATCGTCGGGCGAGCCCTTCACCGACAGTTCGAGCACGTCGTAGCCGAGCGCGCGGTAGGGTGCGAGGCGCTCGCGGGCGACCGGCAGCGCGGCCTCGACGTCGATCTTGTTCAGCACGACGAGCGGCTTCAGTTCGTTCGCTTCGGCCGCGATCAGCGCGCGGCCGAGCAAATCCTCGCTGAAATAGGGCTCGGTCGCGAGCACGATCAGCAACTGGTCGAGGTTGGCCGCGAACAGCTTCGACTTGAACTGGTCGGAACGGTACAGCAGGTTGCGCCGCTCGCCGATCTCGACGATCACGCCCTGGTCGGCCGATGCCTGTTCGTACACGACGCGGTCGCCGACCGCGATCTCGCTTTTCTTGCCGCGCGGGAAGCACTGCAGCATCGGGCCGCCGTCGCCGGGGGCGACGATGTAGTGGCGACCGTGCGCCGCGATCACGCGGCCTTCGACACGCGGCGCGCCCGGTGCGCGCGGGGCCGGCTTGCGGGATGTCGGCCGGCTCATGCGTGCTGCATCAGGCGGTCGATCCGCTGCGACGCAGGCGGATGCGAGTAGTAGAAGGCCGTGTAGACGGGGTCGGGCGTGAGCGTCGACGCGTTGTCCTCATAGAGCTTCACGAGCGCGCTGACGAGATCCTGCGCGTCGGTCTGGCTGGCCGCGAACGCGTCGGCCTCGAACTCGTGCTTGCGCGACGTGAGGCTGCTGAACGGCGTCGCGAAGAACAGGAACACCGGGATCGCGAGGAAGAACAGCACGAGCGCGGCGCCCGCGTTGCTCGAGTCGAGTGACGGTGTGACGCCGAGCCCCGTGTAGAACCACGTGCGCTGCGCGAGCCAGCCGAGCAGCGCGAGCAGCACGAGGCTCAGCACGAACGACACCAGCATCCGCTTCATCACGTGGCGGCGCTTGAAGTGGCCGAGTTCATGCGCGAGCACGGCCTCGATTTCCTGGCCGGTCAGCCGCGCGAGCAGCGTGTCGAAGAACACGATCCGCTTCGATGCGCCGAAGCCCGTGAAGTACGCGTTGCCGTGCGCGGAACGGCGGCTGCCGTCCATCACGAACAGGCCCTTCGACGCGAAACCGCACCGTTTCATCAGCGACTCGATGCGTGTGCGCAGCGCCTCATCCTTCAGCGGTTCGAACTTGTTGAAGATCGGCGCGATGAAGGTCGGGTAGATCAGCAGCACGAGCATCTGGAATGCGACCCAGACGATCCAGGTCCACAGCCACCACAGACTGCCGGCCTGGTTCATCAGCCACAATACGACGAACAGCAGCGGCAGGCCGAGCACGGCGCCGAGGAGCGTGTTCTTCAGCATGTCGGTGAAGAACAGGCGCTTGGTCATCCGGTTGAAGCCGAACCGCTGCTCGATCCCGAACTGGCGGTAGTACTCGAACGGCACGTCGATCACGCTCGTGATCGCGAGGACGGCGGCGACGAGCGCGACCTGCTGCCCGTAGCCGCGGCCGAGCCAGCCCGTCAGCAGCGTGTCGAGCGCGCCGACGCCGCCGAGCAGCGTGAGGCCGACCAGCACGGCCGCGCTGACGACGATCTCGAACATCGCGAGCCGCGTGCGCTCGACCGTGTAGTCGGCCGCGCGCTGGTGGGCGGTCAGCGGAATGGTCGCGCTGAACTGCGCGGGCACGCCGTTGCGGTGTGCGGCGACGAAGCGGATCTGCCGCGACGCGAGCCACAGCTTGGTGACGACCATCGCGAGCACGGCGATCGCGAACAGCAGGGTGAACGAAAAGGGTGACATCTGAGGCGCCAAAGGGTTCTATGCGAGAATTATATGTTCTTGCGGACCGGGCCCGCTCACGCGATGCCGCCCGCCGTCCGCCATTTTCCAGGATGACCCATGACCGATACCGCCGCTTCCACCAGCCAGCCCGCGCTCGTGCGCAACGAGTTGAACCTCGTCTGGCTCGACATGGAGATGACGGGCCTCGACCCGGATAACGACCGCATCATCGAAATCGCGGTCGTCGTGACCAATTCCACGCTCGACATCGCGGTGGAAGGCCCCGTGTTCGCGATCCACCAGAGCGACGAAACGCTCGCGAAGATGGACGACTGGAACAAGTCGACGCACGGCCGCTCGGGCCTGATCGACCGCGTGCGCGCGTCGACCGTGACCGAGGCGGACGCCGCCGCTCAGCTGGAGGCGTTCCTCGCGCAGTACGTGTCGCCCGGCAAGTCGCCGATGTGCGGCAACTCGATCTGCCAGGATCGCCGCTTCATGGCGCGCTGGATGCCGGAATTCGAGCGGTTCTTCCATTACCGCAACCTGGACGTCAGCACGCTCAAGGAGCTGTGCCGCCGCTGGCAGCCCGCGATCTACAAGGGTTTCCAGAAGCGCGCGATGCACACCGCGCTCGCCGATATCCACGAGTCGATCGACGAACTGAAGTACTACCGCGAGCATTTCCTGATTCCGGCCGCGTCGGCGCCGGCAGGCGAGTCCGCGCCGGCCGCCTGAGCGGGCCGGCACGCGCCCGGCGCTCGATACGCGCTCAGCGCCGCGCGCTCTTCGGCCGGAACGCCGCGACCACCGCGGCGTCGGTCTCGATGTACGGGCCGCCGATCAGGTCGATGCAATAGGGCACCGCGGCGAAGATGCCGGGCACGGTCGACTTGCCGTCAGCGTCGCGCAGCCCTTCGAGCGTTTCCCGGATCGACTTCGGCTGGCCGGGCAGGTTGATGATCAGCGCCGCGTGGTCGGCCGTCTCGCGGATCACCGCGACCTGCCGCGACAGGATCGCGGTCGGCACGAAATTCAGGCTGATCTGCCGCATCTGTTCGCCGAATCCCGGCATTTCCTTCGTCGCCACGGCCAGCGTGGCCTCCGGCGTCACGTCGCGGCGCGCGGGGCCGGTGCCGCCCGTCGTCAGCACCAGATCGCAGCCGGCCACGTCGACGAGTTCGGCCAGCGTGGCCGAGATCGTCGGCGCGTCGTCCTGGATCAGCCGGGTTTCGGCGCGCCATGGCGAGCGCAGCGCGCCGGCGAGCCATTCCTGCAGCGCCGGGATGCCCTTGTCCTCGTAGACGCCCGTGCTGGCGCGGTCGCTGATCGACACGAGGCCGACCACGAGCTCGTCCGGGTGGTCAGGCTTCGTCGTCATGGTCGTCTCCGGCATCGTCCGGCGCGTCGTCGCCGTCAGCCTCGTCACTGTCAGCCTCGTCCGTACCGCTCGCGGTCTTGATCCACTGGAACAGTTCGCGGAAATAGCGCGGCGGCTTGCCTTGCTGCGCTTCCTTGCGCGCGTTGCGGATCAGCGTACGGCCTTCCTGGATGTCGGCTTCGGGGTGCTGGTGGAGGAATTCGGTCAGCGCGTCGTCGCTGGCGAGCAGCTGTTCGCGCGTGCGCTCGATCCAGTGCAGGCGGGCGGTTGCAGCCCTGTTCACGCCTCGCTGGGCGTCGAGCGCGGTGCGCAGCGCGGCGGTTTCTTCGTCGGTCAGCGAGCGCATTACGCGGCCGACATACTGGAGCTGGCGGCGCTTGCCTTCGTGATCGGTGATCCGGCGCGCCTCGCGCACGGCGTCCGCGAGGGCCTCGGGCATCGGCATGCGCTTGAGCGCGTCCTTCGGCAGGTCGACCAGCGCCTGGCCGAGCTCCTGCAGCGCGTGCATCTCGCGTTTCAACTGGGATTTGCTGGGGCGATCGTAGCCGTTGCCGGTGTCGTCGTCGGCGTGCTCGATCGGCTGGATTCGGGTTTTGCGTGTCATGGGCGGCATTGTATCGCGGCGCGGACACCCCAAGCTTGTCGGTATATGGCCCCGGACCTTGCTATGATCGCGGGATACGCAACATTTTGAACATGCGGGCGGCTCGCCCGCCACCGGATATCACGACGATGGCAGCCAATCTCGACGTACAAGCGCGCTATTTCCCGCACACGCAGGACCAGCTCAAAGAAATTGCCTCGGACATCCTTCGCCATGCGAAGGCGCTCGGCGCGACGGACGCCGCGACCGAAATCTCCGAAGGCGACGGCCTGTCGGTGTCGGTGCGCCGCGGCGAGGTCGAGACGATCGAACACAACCGCGACAAGATGGTCGGCGTGACGGTGTTCATCGGCAAGAAGCGCGGCAACGCGAGCACGTCGGATTTCTCGCCGGCCGCGATCAAGGATACCGTCGCCGCCGCGTACAACATCGCGCGCTTCACGGCCGAGGACGACGCGGCCGGCCTCGCCGAGGCGGAACTGCTCGAAACCGACCCGCGCGACCTCGACCTCTATCACCCGTGGGCGCTGACGGCCGACGAGGCCGTCGAGCTCGCACGCCGCGCGGAAGACGCCGCGTTTGCGGTCAGCCCGCAGATCCGCAACTCGGAGGGCGCAAGCGTGTCGGCGCAGCATTCGCAGTTCGTGCTCGCGACGTCGCGCGGCTTCCTTGCCGGCTACCCGTACTCGCGCCACTACATCGCGTGCGCGCCGATCGCGGGCAGCGGCCGCCACATGCAGCGCGACGACTGGTATTCGTCGAAGCGCAGCGCGGTCGATCTCGCGGCGCCGGAAGCCGTCGGGCGCTACGCGGCCGAGCGTGCGCTCGCGCGAATGGGCGCGCGTCGTCTCGACACCCGCAAGGTGCCCGTGCTGTTCGAGGCACCGCTCGCGGCGGGCCTGCTCGGCGCGTTCGTGCAGGCCGTCAGCGGCGGCGCGCTGTACCGCAAGACGTCGTTCCTCGTCGACAGCCTCGGCAAGCCGGTGTTCGCACCGCATGTCCAGGTCGTCGAGGATCCGCACGTGCCGCGCGCGATGGGCAGTGCGCCGTTCGATGAGGAGGGCGTGCGCACGCGTGCGCGCAGCGTCGTCAACGACGGTGTCGTCGAAGGTTACTTCCTGTCGACCTATTCGGCGCGCAAGCTTGGCACGCAGACGACCGGTAACGCGGGCGGCTCGCACAACCTCGCGCTGCGCAGCTCGAACACGCAGCCGGGCGACGACTTCGACGCGATGCTGAAGAAGCTCGGCACGGGCCTTTTGCTGACCGAACTGATGGGGCAGGGCGTGAACTACGTGACCGGCGACTATTCGCGCGGCGCGGCCGGCTTCTGGGTCGAGAACGGCGTGATCCAGTATCCGGTCGAGGAAATCACCGTCGCGAGCACGCTGCAGGAGATGTTCCGGCATATCGTCGCGATCGGCGCGGATTCGATCGTGCGCGGGACGAAGGAAACGGGTTCGGTGCTCATCGAGCAGATGACGATCGCCGGGCAGTAAGCGGCGCGGCATCGGCCGCCAGGAAACGAAAAAGCCCGACCGGCACGCGTGAACTGCACCCCAAAAGTTGGATATCGATCCAACCTTTTGGGGTGTTTTTCATGAGCCGGTCGGGCTTTTTTATCGCGTGCCGCGTGTCAGTCGCGCCTGCGCGCGTAGACGACGAACGCATAGCCGAAGGTGTTCGGCGCGGCGGCCTGGTGCGGCTCGCGCGACACTTCGTGCCAGTGCGCGGGATCGGGGGCCGGGAACGACGCGTCGCCGTCGAAGTCCGCATCGATCTCGGTGACGACCAGCTTGTCGGCGAGCGCGAGGCCTTCCGCATAGAGCTGCGCGCCGCCGATCAGGAACGCTTCTGCCACCCCGTCGCGCGCGGCGAGCGCGAGCGCGTCGGCGAGCGACGTGACGGTGTCGCAGCCGTCGAATCGGCGCGCTGCGTCACGCGTGACGACGATGTTGCGGCGGCCCGGCAGCGGCCGGCCGATCGACTCGTGGGTCTTGCGGCCCATCACGATCGGCGCGCCCATCGTCGTGCGCTTGAAGAACGCGAGGTCCTCGGGAAGTTTCCAGGGCAACTGGTTGTCGCGGCCGATGATGCCGTTGCGGGCGCGCGCGACGATCAGGGTCAACGTCGTCATGAAGGTCGGGGAAGAGAGAACCGGAATGGCGCCGATTCTACCGGAACCGCGGCACGCGCCGGCTTCGGTGCGGATGCGCCGGCAGGCCCGGTGTGCCGGCGCGCGCACATCGTCGCCGCTCGCGACGATGTGCGGCCTTCGCATCACAACGTCCTGAATAAAAAGAGTGCCCGCCGGGGGACGGACACAAAAACGGTTCGCGTCGTGACGTCGACGAAACCGGGCACGATCGGCATCGCCCGCTTCGCATCAATTCAGTATGTAATCCTCATTAAATGGATGGCGCCGGTATCGTGTGCGCATCATCGACGCACGCCGTTCCCGGATTTTTCTTCCATCGCGTGCTGCGCGTCGCCGGGGTGCGGCGCGGGGCGCGGCACGGGCAGCGGCAGCGGAGACGGCGGGGGGATCTCGTCCCACAGCGTCACCGATGTCTTGTCGGACGAACGCGGCTGCGGCACGGCGACGGGTACGATGATGAACCGGTTGCCCTGTTGCATGCCCGGTGCGTCATCGGCGAGCAGCGCGCGCGCGCGTTCCGCGCTTTCGTCCGCGCGTACCGGCATGAACAGGCACGCGAGCGCGAACGCAATCGTCACCTGCCCGAAAGACCGTGAAAAAAGTGTTCGCATGGCCGCCTTCTCCGATCCGTTACGCATTCAGCGAAATGCATGCCATCGGGCGAAGAGCGTTGTCGCGTCTACGATTTGTGCGCGAGCATTGTGAATCGCGGTGGAAAACGCCGGGAAATGTTTCAGCCGTGAAACGGAGGGGCTCGGGAATACTGCGGATTCAATCGATACGCTCCAAGGATGAAAATCGGCGCATGTGTCGATGCATGCGCGTGTCGCTGCGCGTGCGTTATGTGCAGACGATTGATGTACGTCGACCACTGAGCGATGAGACCGCTCGCCCATTCGCGCCGCAATCGGTTTGTCTTGTTCGGCGCCTATAACCAAGCTGTCTTGGTCAAAAAATAACTGGACGCGAGATAAGCGCCATCATGCGAGGCTTGTCGTTGCCGCGCATCGGCATGGCGAATCGAGCCGCTTCGGCTGACCCGATTCGATCCGATTCGATCCTTTTCGCACGCGACTGGCGTGCGCGGCAATCGTTAGACGGTTGATGAACGGGGTGGGCATATGGGAGCCGATCAGCGGCATGTGATCTATTTCTCGCGCGAACCGAACGACGCGTTGCGCGGGCATTTCGACGAATGCGGGTGGCGCGTCGATCTCGCGGAAAGCGCACGCGACGTGCGGCGTGTCGTGCAGCACGGCGTGGCATCCGCCGGCCTGCTCGATTTCTCGCCGGGTTTCAGGCCCGCGGATCTGCGCGAACTCGAAGCGTGTCTGAGCATCCAGCACATCGGCTGGATCGCGGCGACCCGGCGTGGCCAGTTGCAGGACGCCACGCTGCGACACCTCATTCGTGACTATTGCTTCGACTACGTGACGATGCCGTACGAGACGTCGCGCATCGTCGAGACCGTCGGCCATGCGCATGGCATGGTCGCGCTGACCGATCCGGTGGCGTCGCCGGTCGGCGCCGGGCGCGCCGAAGGCGAGATGGTCGGCACCTGCGACGCGATGCTCGGGCTCTTCAGGACGATCCGGCGTGTCGCGACGACCGATGCGCCGGTGTTCGTCTCCGGTGAATCGGGTACCGGCAAGGAACTGACGGCCGTCGCGATTCACGAGCGCTCGGCGCGCGCGCACGCGCCGTTCGTCGCGATCAACTGCGGTGCGATTCCGTCGACGCTGCTGCAGGCCGAACTGTTCGGCTATGAGCGCGGTGCGTTTACGGGCGCGAACCAGCGCAAGATCGGCCGCGTCGAGGCCGCGAACGGCGGCACGCTGTTTCTCGACGAGATCGGCGACCTGCCGCTCGAGAGCCAGGCGAGCCTCTTGCGGTTTCTGCAGGAAGGCAAGATCGAGCGGCTCGGCGCGCATGTATCGGTGCCGGTGGACGTGCGCGTGATCTGCGCGACGCACGTGGACATGGAAACGGCGCTGCGCGAAGGGCGTTTCCGCGAGGACCTGTTCCATCGCTTGTGCGTGCTGAAGATCGAGGAGCCGCCGCTGCGCGCGCGCGGCAAGGATATCGAGCTGCTGGCGCGCCACATGCTCGAGCGTTTCAAGGGCGATGCGCATCGCCGCCTGCGCGGCTTCTCGCCCGACGCGATTGCCGCGTTGTACGGCTATTCGTGGCCGGGCAACGTGCGCGAGCTGATCAATCGCGTGCGCCGCGCGATCGTGATGTCGGAGGGCAGGATGATTACCGCGGCCGATCTCGAACTCAACGAATTCGCGATACTGGCGCCTGTCTCGCTCACCGAGGCGAGGGAAGCGGCCGAACGGCAGGCGATCGAGCAGGCGCTGCTGCGTCACCGCGGCCGTTTCGCCGATGCCGCGCGCGAGCTCGGCGTGTCGCGTGTCACGCTCTACAGGCTGATGTGCGCGCACGGAATGCGCGATCGCGGCGACCCGATGGGAGGGTTTTCGGCGCCGTTGCCGGAGGTTCCGCATCACGCTTGCTAAAATTGGCGGGTACGGCCGCCCTCGCGGCCGAAGGAACCCGCATGAAACAGTACCTCGATCTCGTTCGCACCATCCTCGACACCGGCACCTGGCAGGAGAACCGCACCGGCATCCGCACCATCAGCATGCCCGGTGCGATGCTGCGGTTCGACCTGCAGCAAGGTTTTCCGGCCGTGACGACCAAGAAGCTCGCGTTCAAGTCCGCGATCGGCGAACTGGTCGGTTTCCTGCGCGCGTCGCGCAGCGCGGCCGATTTCCGCGCGCTCGGCTGCAAGGTGTGGGATGCGAACGCGAACGACAACGCTCAGTGGCTCGCGAATCCGTATCGCCAGGGCATCGACGACCTGGGCGACGTGTATGGCGTGCAATGGCGCCAGTGGCCCGGCTACAAGGTGCTCGACGCGGGCGCCGATGCGCAGATCGCCGACGCGACGCGCCGCGGTTTCCGGATCGTTACACGCTTCGACGAGGACGGTGCGCCGAAGGTGCTGCTGTACAAGGCGATCGACCAGTTGCGCCAGTGTCTCGACACGATCATGGAGAACCCGGCCGACCGCCGCATCCTGTTTCACGCATGGAATCCGGCCGTACTCGACCAGATCGCGTTGCCCGCGTGCCATCTGTTGTACCAGTTCCTGCCGAACGTCACGAAGCGCGAGATTTCGCTGTGCCTGTACATCCGCAGCAACGATGTCGGGCTCGGTACGCCGTTCAACCTGACGGAAGGCGCCGCGCTGCTGTCGCTCGTCGGCCGGCTGACGGGCTACACGCCGCGCTGGTTCACGTATTTCATCGGTGACGCGCACGTCTACGAGAACCAGCTCGACATGCTGCAGCAGCAGCTCACGCGCGAGCCGTACGAGAGCCCGCGGCTCGAGATCGCCGAGCGCGTGCCGGACTACGCGAAGACGGGCGTGTATGCGCCCGAATGGCTCGAGCAGATCGAGCCGTCCGATTTCTCGCTCGTCGGCTACCGGCACCATGAGCCGCTGACGGCGCCGATGGCAGTCTGAGCAGCGGCGTCCGCTGGCGGAACGGGTTGCGCGACCGCCCCCGGCAGAATGAAGAAGGCCCGACCGGCACACCTGCCGGTCGGGCCTATTTGCTTCATCGGGCGACGGTCATTGATGGCGCCGCTCGTCGTGACCGCCGGGTGGCGGATTGCTCGGGTGCGGCGCCTCGACATGCGGCGCCGGTTGCGGCCGCGGTTCCATGTGCGGTGCGGGCATCGACGGCCGAGGGTCCATGCGCGGCGCGGGCATCGACGGTCGCGGCTCCATCCGCGGGGCCTGCGGTCGCGGCATTTCATGCACCGCGGGCGGGCGGGATTCGTTCACACGCGGCGGTGCGACTTCGCGGTGCGGTGCCGGTTGCGCGAAGTCGGGGCGCGGTCGCGGTGCCGGAGCAGCCCGCTCCGGACGCGACTGCGCATGCTGGGCCGGTGCGGAGAAATCGGGGCGCGGACGCGGCTGCGGAATCTGCGCGGTCGTGTCGAGTCGCGGTTGCGGCAACGCGCGCGGCGTTTCCTGCCGCGCGCCGGGCTGCGTTCCGGGCGCGCCTTCCGGATGCGGGGCCGGCGCCGCGCCGCGCACGGGCGGCAACGCATTCTGGCCCGCTGCGTGGAGCGCGGCCGGCGGCGTCGGGCGCTGACGCTCCATCGGCGTGTGCGGCTGCATCCAGACAGGGGCGGGCGCCGCGGCTGCATGCGCGTGGTCGCGCCCGGTCGGTTCGTTGCCGGCCGTCGGCGGATGCGGGACGCCATTCCCCGGGCCCAAGGCCTGATGCGGAGCCGGATTACCCGGCGCCTGTGGCGGCGCGCCGTTGGCGAAGCGCGGTGCATTGGGAGCTTCGCCGTTCATCGGTCGCGCGCCATTCGGCACGACCGGCATCGGTGCACCGGGCCGTGCAGCCTGTGCCGGGGCCGGCTGGCCTTCGTGCGGCGCGTGCGCCGGTTGCACGACGGGGCCGTGCGGATTCACGAGCTGCACGTTGCGCATCGCCCATGCACCGGCTTTCGGATTGCCCGGCACGCGAACCGGGCGAGCCGTATAGTCGGCCGGCACGCTGGTCCTGACGACGGGCGCGCCCGCGCCCGACACGTGCTGGCCTTGCCGTGCGAGATGGGCGGCCGCCTGGTCGCGATATGCGGCCGGCACCGCCGGATTGCGCGTTGCGACGAACGTGTGCTGGCCGATCGACGCCGGTGGACGGTGGCTGGCCGTGCGCAATCCGCCGGTAAAGCTCTGGCGCACCGGCGCAATGCCGGGCGTGCCCGGCATCACGTGCGCATTGCGCCATTGCCGCGGATCGACGTGCTGCGAGAAGTGTGCGACCGGCTGGCCGTGCACGAACGCGGACGCCGGCACGGCCGTGATCGCGTGCGGCGCGCGGAAGTTCATGTACGTCTTGTTGATGTTCGTGATGTTGGTGATGTTCGTCACGTTCACGGTCTTGTTCACTGTGACGTTGTTCACCACGATGTTCCGGTTCACGCGATCGTAGTAATGCGGGCTCCAGCCGCCCCAGCCGGGATGCCACGGTTCGCCCGGGCCGAGTGCGAACCATGCGCAGCCGGCTGCCGCGACGCCGCCGACCGTCAGCGCGACGCTCCAGTCGGGACCGCCGCCGCCGCCCACGAACGCGACGAGCGCCGGCGCATAGACGGGCGGCTGGCTGACGACCATCGGACCGGGCACCCACGCCCAGCTGTCGTCCACATAGGCCCAGCGGCCGTAGTGGTACGGCGCGAAGCCCCACGGCGCATCGTCGACCCACGTCCAGCCCCACGGCGCCTGCCAGATCCAGTGACCGTCGTGATACGGTGCCCAGTCGGCCGGCGTGTCGTTCGGCACCCAGACCGCACCGTAATTCGGGGTTTCGCGCCACGTGCCGTTCGCGTCGAGGTCCTGGTAGCCGGGCACGTCGCGCGAGACGTAACGAGCCGACACCGAGCGCTGCTCGGCCGCATCGCGGCCGGCGGCCCACTGGTCGAGCGCATCGGGGGGCGGCGCGGCCGATTGCTGCGCGACCTGCAGATCGGTGCCGGTGAACACGACCTGCTGCCCGGGCGACAGCGGATACTGCCCGTTGCTGCCGTAGACGGTCGCGCTGCCGCTGCGCACGGTGACCGTCGTGCTCGCGCCGTTCGGCGCGACATCGACGCGATAGTCGCCGGGGCCCGTGATGCCGAGCGCGAGGTTGGGCGTATCGATTTCGTACGACCCGCCGGACGGCAGATCGCGCACGTGTGTCGAGACGGTGCCGAGTCCGACCTTCAGTTGCGTCGTCGTGTCGTCGAGGTTGAGCACCGACAGGCTCGTCGATTCGCCGAGTCGCACCGCCGTCGAGCCGATGTGCACCTCCGAGCGCGCGCCGGCGTCGTTCCACAGCTGGTCGCCCGTCGTCAGCGGCCGGTTCACGGCGGCGTACGACCACGTATCGGTGCCGGCCGGCTCCGTTGTCACGGCACCCGACATGTAGTTGAGCCGGGCGACGCGGCTCGGCGGATCGCCGCCCGGCTGCCGGGAGGCGGCCGCATACGGCGCGGCCTGTGTCGCTTGCGCGAATGCGGAGGGCAGGGTCGCCAGCGCGGCAAACGCGAGCAGCGTGCAGCGGGAGGTTCGCTTGAGCGTGAACAGGGAGGCCATGATGAGCGTCTTCGTCGTTATCGCGGCGCGTCGATTCGTGCCGTCCAGTTCACAATATCCGCTTGGCCTGTTTCAGTGCTCGGTGTTTTGTAAATCGAATGGCACGCGATGTAACAAAACCTGTCCATCGCGCGCCGTTGTCGTCCGGCCGCAATGCGCGTGTCAAGCGGACGTAAGCCAGTCGTCGAAAACCTGTTGTCCGGGCACGGTGACCCGCAGCACGCGTGGCCGTGCAGTGCGCTCGATCCAGCCGTGGGCGCAGAAGCTGTCGAGCAGTGCCGCGCCGAGCGCGCCGCCGAGATGCGCGCGGCGCTCGCTCCAGTCGAGGCAGCCGCATGCGAAGCGGCGCCGGCGCGCGCGCTGCTGCGCGACGTCGATGCCCCAGCGCGCGAGCGCCTGTGCGCCGAGCTCGGTGGTCTCGATCGCATCGCCGTCCGCGCGCAGCCAGCCGCGCGCGGTGAGCCCGTCGAAGATGCGGACCGCGAGTTCGCCGGCCATGTGGTCGTAGCAGGTGCGCGCGTAGCGCAGCTCGGCCGGCACCGTGCGCGACGGCGGCGGCACCGGACGGTTCGGCGCGGCCGCTCGGGCCACGTTCGCGAGCGCCTCGAGCGACGCCGCGATGTCGGCCGACGCGAGCCGGTAGTAGCGGTGCCGGCCGCGCACCTCGAGCGCGAGCATGCCGCCTTCGGTCAGGCGCGCGAGGTGCGCGCTCGCGGCGGACGGCGACAACCCCGCGATCATCGTCAGTTCGCCGGCCGGCCGCGCGCTGCCGTCCATCAGCACCCATAGCATCGCGGCGCGCCCCGGGTCGGCGATCAGTGCGCCGATCCGGCTCAGGCCCGGAAAGTGGTGGTCGTCTGGATCGGTCATCGTCGTGTCTCGTCGGGCGGAATGACTGCAGTGTAGGCGCTGCGCACATTCGATGTTTCGTGTCCGGATGAAATGTCGGATGCGGGCAGGGCGCGTACGGCCGCGACCGCCGGCCGCGCACGCGTAGAATGGCCGGACACGGCGGCAGTGGGCCGCCGGATGCGACACGATGCAATGATGAAGACGATTTTCTGCCTGTTGGCGGCCGCGTTCGTCTGCGCGGCCTGTGTGCAGGGCGGTGCGGGCGCCGGCGAGCGGGGCGGCAGCCTCGAGATGTATGGGACGATCGATCAGGGAATCACGGTGCGCCGCTGACGGGCGCCGGTTTCCGGAGCCGATGCCGGGTTCAACGTGTGGATCGGCGGGCGGTCGCGGCCGCGCGGCGGGTACTGCGACGAGTTGCCGCAGTGCAACGTATAATGCGCCGATCGCAGTACCCCGCCGCCTGGAGCTACCACGATGTCCCAACCGTCCCCCGTACCGGCCGCCCTCGACCGCACCGAAACCGTATTCCGCTTCCTCGCCGAGCCGTCGTCCGTGAATTTCGGCGGCAAGGTGCACGGCGGCGCGCTGATGAAGTGGATCGACGAGGTCGCGTATGCGTGCGCGGCAGTCTGGTCGAGCCGCTATTGCGTGACGGTCAGCGTCGGCAATATCCGCTTCCAGCGACCGATCCTCGTCGGCAACCTGGTCGAGCTGAAGGCGCGCGTCGTCGCGACGGGCCGCACCAGCATGCACATCCATGTGTCCGTGCATGCCGGCGATCCGAAGGGCGGCGTGCTGCGCCAGACGACCGACTGCCTCGTCGTGTTCGTCGCGGTCGACGAGAACGGCAACCCGGTGCCGGTGCCGCCGTTCGTGCCCGAGACCGACGAGCAGAAGGTGCTCGCGAAGTATGCAGCCGACGTGCGTGCCGCGCTCGACAAGATCGTCGAGATGAAGCCCGAGGAAGTGGCGAAGGGCACTGTCTGACGGCAACGGGCGCCGCGCGTTCGCGCCGCACCCGTCATCGCGTCAAATTCCCGATTACCGCGATCCGGTCATCTCTTCGGGGCGCACCCACGCATCGAATTCCGCCTCGCTCAGGTAGCCGAGCGCGAGCGCGGCGGCCTTCAGCGTCGTGCCTTCCTTGTGTGCCTTCTTCGCGATCTGCGCGGCCTTGTCGTAGCCGATGTGCGGATTGAGCGCCGTCACGAGCATCAGCGATTCGTTCAGCAGCAGGTCGATGCGTGCGCGGTTCGGCTCGATGCCCACCGCGCAGTGGTCGTTGAAGCTCTGCGCGCCGTCGGCGAGCAGCCGCACCGACTGCAGCACGTTGTGCGCGATCATCGGCCGGAACACGTTCAGCTCGAAGTTGCCGCTGGCGCCCCCCACGTTCACCGCGACATCGTTGCCGAACACCTGGCAGCACAGCATCGTCACGGCTTCCGACTGCGTCGGGTTCACCTTGCCCGGCATGATCGAGCTGCCCGGCTCGTTTTCCGGAATCGACAGTTCACCGAGCCCGCAGCGCGGCCCGCTCGCGAGCCAGCGGACGTCATTGGCGATCTTCATCAGGCCGGCCGCCACCGTCTTCAATGCGCCGTGCGCGAACACCAGCGCGTCGGCGGCGGCCATCACCTCGAACTTGCTCGGCGCGGTCGCGAACGGCAGCTTCGTCAGCCGGCCGATCTCGTCGGCGACGCGCACCGCGAACTCCGGGTGCGCGTTCAGCCCGGTGCCGACGGCGGTGCCGCCGAGCGCGAGCTCGTACAGGTGCGGCAGCGCCGACTCGACGTGCCGGACGCCCTGGTCGAGCTGTGCGACATAGCCGGAAAATTCCTGCCCGAGCGTGAGCGGCGTCGCGTCCTGCAGGTGCGTGCGGCCGATCTTCACGATGTCGGCGAAGGCCCTGGACTTCGCGTCGAGCGTCGCGCGCAGCGTACGCAGCGCGGGCAGCAGGTGGTTGACGATCGCGTAGGCGGCCGCGACGTGCATCGCGGTCGGGAACACGTCGTTCGACGACTGGCCGCGGTTCACGTCGTCGTTCGGGTGGACCTTGCGCGCTTCGCCGCGCTCGCCGCCGAGCAGCTCGCTCGCCCGGTTCGCGATCACCTCGTTGAGGTTCATGTTGGTCTGCGTGCCGGAGCCCGTCTGCCACACGGCGAGCGGGAATTCGCGCGGATGCTTGCCCGCGATGATCTCGTCGGCCGCGTCGATGATCGCGCGGGCCTTGTCGTCGGCCAGCACGCCGAGCGACTGGTTCACGGCGGCCGCGGCGCGCTTGACGATCGCGAGCGCGTGGATCAGCTCGGGCGACTGCTTCTCCGTCGAGATCCGGAAATTCTGCAGCGAGCGCTCGGTCTGCGCGCCCCAGAGCCGGTCGGCCGGCACGGCGATCTCGCCGAACGTGTCGCGTTCCATCCGAACTGCTTCGTTCATGATGCACTCCTCTTGGGAAGGGGAAAGGCCGCGCGTCGCGCGGCGTCTGGCGTATCGTGAGGCGGTCGCGCCGCTGGCGCGGCGTCCTGGGTCTTCAGCGCAGGGCCGGCAACGCACGTTCCCCTGAGGTGAAAAAATCATTCGCGGCCAGCGCAAGCCCGTTATGCGCGCGAGCAGGCCCTAGCATAGCGCCGGCGGCGATTTTGCGTCGTGTCGCGTTCAGCGCGTCGATGCGATGAGCGACGCGGTCTTCATGTGAAAGCGACATGCCATCAGCACGGCGACACTGGCGAGGCCCGCCGCGAGTCCCCACCACAGGCCGCGTGCGCCGAGGCCCGCATGGAACGCCAGCCAGTAACCGGTCGGGAAGCCGATGCCCCAGTAGCCGAGGGTCGCCGCGAGCATCGGGATACGCGTATCACGCAGCCCGCGCAGCGCGCCCGACGCGACAGTCTGCATCCCGTCCACGATCTGGAACACCGCGGCGATGCCGAGCAGCGACGCCGCAAGCGATACCGTCGCCGCGTTGGCCGGGTCGTCGAGGTGCAGGTACAGGCCGACGATCGCATGCGGCGCGACGATCAGCACGAGCCCCGACAGCGACATGAACGCGACGCCGAGGCCGAGCGCGACGAAGCCCGCATGCCGCGCGGCGACCGGCTCGCCGGCGCCGACCCAGTAGCCGACCCGCACGTTGGCGGCCTGGCCGATCGCGAGCGGCACCATGAACGCGACCGACGCGACGTTCAGCGCGATCTGGTGCGCGGCAAGCGACGTCGCACCGAGCACGCCGATGGTCAGGCCGGTGGCGAGAAAGAGCATCGATTCGACCCCGTACGTGATCGCCACCGGCCAGCCGATGCCGATCAGCTCGCCCATCACGGGCAGTTTCGGGCGGGCGGCGGTCACGAAGTGGCGGAACCGCTGGCGGCCGTGCAGCAGCCAGATCAGCGCAAGCGCGGTGAGCCAGATCGTGATGGTCGTCGCGACCGCCGAGCCGAGGAAGCCGAGCCGCGGCAAGCCGAATGCGCCGTGGATCAGCCCGTAATTCAGCACGCCGTTGACCCCGACGCCGCCGATCGATACCCACAGCAGGCGCCGTGCGGCCCCGATCGCGGGCAGGAAGGCGCGCATCAGCCCGACGCCGATCAGGCTGCCGAGCGCCGCGAACCGCAGGATGCCGGTGTATTCGCCGACATGACGCGCGAGCGCCGGCGGCTCGTGGAACATCAGCAGGATCGGTTCGGACAGCGACAGCGCGACGATCGCCGGAATCGCGAGCAGCAAGGACAGTACGAAGCCGGTCCAGTAGATGTGGGGCACGCGATCCTCGGCCTGCGCGCCGCGCGCATGGGCGACGCTCACGCTCACCGACGACAGCACGCCCTGCAGCACAGTCACGATGACGAAGAAGAAGTTCGCGCCGAGGCCGCCCGCCGCGAGCGAATCGGGGCCGAGCGAGCCGAGCAGCACCGTGTCGGTGACGCTCATCGCCATCTGCGAGAGCTGCGCGATCGCGAGCGGCGCGGCGAGGCGTGCGGTATCGGCGGCATGACTGGACAGGGACGGCGGCGCGGCGGCCGTCCGCGTAAGACCGGAATGCGACATGGAATGGGCGCTCGCGCGGGTGCGGGCCCGCGCTGTCTGTATTTATTTTGAGAGACGGTTAGCTTACGGCTTTATTCGAACGGTGTCGAACGCGTGCGCCGATGGCCATGTCACGGTCAGGGGGAACCGCTATGCGTCGTGAACCGCGATCCGCGTATCGCCGAACAGCACGACCTGGCCCGCGCGAATCTTGCAGGTCTTGCGCAGCTCGACCACGCCGTCGACTTTCACCGCGCCGGACGCGACGAACATCTTCGCGGTGCCGCCGCTGTCCGCGAGGCCGGTGATCTTGAGAAGGTTGTGCAGTTCGACGTATTCGCCGGTCAGCGTGAAATCCAGATTGGGCATGACGAAGGAAGCGCGCGATGCGCGGGAGGAATCGCCCCGCATCATACGGCACGGCGGCCTGGCGCGCGAGCGCGGACGTTCGTTCAGGCTCGCGCGCCGCAGTTGTTAAGGACTGTGAGCGATTCGTCAGCAAATGAAACGGTGGGTAACAGTCTGAGAGATTCGAGAACCTGCCGGGCGGCCCGCGGGTCTTTCGTCGTACCTGCTGCGTGTTGCGGCAGGGGACGCGACGGAGCGTATCGATGCGCTCCGCGCCCACAACTTCTTGAGGAGGATTGTCATGTCCAGGATTCGTACGATGCTGATCGGTGCCGCGCTGACGGCGTTCGCCACTTCGGCCGCATTTGCGCAGACGGGCGCCGCGACACAGGGCGCCGCGGGCGCCGGCGTGCAGACGCAGGCGCCGGCAGCAGGGGCAGGTGCCGACGCGGCGATGCAAGGCGGAGCCGGCGCGAACGCGTCGGGCAATGCGGTCGGCGGCGCGACCGATGCGGTGGGTGCGGCAGCCGACGGCGCGAAGGATACGGCGGCGTCGTCGGTCCACTCGGTCAAGAAGCACGCGAAGCATGCGACGAAGTCGGCCAAGCACCATGCAGGCTCGGCGAAGTCGAAGGTGGGCGACGAGGCGGCCGAAGGCAGCGCGTCGGCCGGCGTGCAGGGCGGTGCATCGGCCTCGGGCGCCACGCAGTAAGCGGTGCCCGACTGCCGCACGACGCTCGCCCCGGACGGCGCGTCGTGACGGCGATCGAACGGCGGCCCGGTTCGCTTCGCGCGAACCGGGCCGTTCTTCATTCGCGGGGGCGGGCCGTCATGGCCGGCGCTGTTCCGGCCCCGGTCCGGGCGCCGGCCGCATGGCGGACGGCGCGAACACGCTGCGCAGCCACGCGGCGAGCCGCGCGAATACGTCGTACGGCTCGTCGACAAAGATCTCGGGCTTCAGCAGCCGCAGGTATTCCATGATCTGCTGCGCTTCCTGTTTCTGGAACGAACCGTGCGCGAGTCCGAGCCGCAGCAGGCCGCGCAGTTCGCCGAGCTTGTCGCGCGCGGCGCTGCCGACGCTCATCTCGCACGCGAGCTTTGCCTCGTAGACGCGCTGGCGCAGCGATTCCGCGAGCCGCCACGCAGGCGTCTGCATCATTTCCTCGAGCGCCTGGATGTCGTGCACCGCGCTCTTGATCTGCGCGGCGAGCGGATCCACGAGCGACGCGTCGCCCTGCGCTTCGGCGACGATCGCCTTGGCCCAGTCGCGGCACGCCTTCGCGAGCTCGTCGGGCGTCCATTCGGAGCGCGACGCGAAGCCGAAGCCGAATTCGCCGGCCTGTCGCATCAGGATCGCGACGACGTCCGGAAATTCCTTGTCGAGCGCGCGTTTCGCCCATGCGTACTGGCCGCCTTCAAGCATCCGCTGCACGGCATGCTCGGTCAGCGGCACCATGTTGTCGAGCAGCTTGGCGCGCAGGAAATCCTCGAACGACGGCGTCGCGAACTGCGGGTCGAGTTTCAGCGATACGCGCACGAACGCGTCGTAGTCCTTGCGCAGGGACGCAAGCGTGTCGTCCTTGAGGGAAAGGGTGATCTGGCCCATGGGTCGTCTCGATGGCGGCCCGCGCGTGCCGGCGCCCGACGCCGTGCACCGGTACGGGCGCAGCGTCGACGGACCGGTTCGCGCCGAGGCCGATGGCGGATCTTCATCCCCTTTATCGGCGCGCCGGACGGAAACTTGAGCGCGGCCGGTGAAGTTCGCTCAGGCCGGCAGCCAGTGCGGCATCACGACCCCTTGCCAGAAGAAGAACACCGCGAGCCCGACCGCGATCGTCACGAGCGGCCGGCGCGTCGTCGCCGACACCAGTACGGCGGCGAGCGCGCCGACGAGCTGCGGATTGCGCCAGGTCAGCTCGGCCGTGCCGCCGTGCGGCGAGACGGTCATCGGCACGATGATCGCGGTCAGCACGGTGACGGGCACGAAGCCGAGCGCGGTCCGTACGAGCGGCGGGAAGGTCAGCCGCTCGCCGAACAGGAACAGCGTCGTCCGGATCGCATAGGTGATCACGGCCATCCCGAGGATCAACAGCGCGTAGCTCACGAGGCGGCCTCCGTGCGTGAACCGGCGCGCGAGCGCTCGTGCATCAGCGTGAGCGCGACGCCGATCATGACGCCGGCGGCGACCGCGCCCAGCAAGCCGAGCTTGTACGGCCAGCCCTGCCAGAAGTATGCGAGCGTGCCGGCGGTCGCCGCGGCCGCGAGATAGCGCAGCGTGCCGAGCTGCGGGACGACGATCGCGATGAAGGTCGCCGCCATCGCGAAATCGAGGCCGAGCGACTGCAGGCCCGGGAAGGCCGCGCCGAAGCCGATGCCCGCGAGCGTCCAGACCTGCCAGTTCAGGTACATCGCGAGGCCCGAACCGAGGAAGTAGTGGGGGCCGATCGCACCGGGCGGGAAGTGCCGGTAGTGCGCGTAGGCGACCGCGAACACCTCGTCGGTCATCAGTGCGCCGAGCGTCGCGCGCCAGCGCAGCGGCAGGTGCGCGACGTACGGCGCGAGCGTCGCGCTGTACAGCAGGTGACGCAGGTTCACGATCAGTGTCGTCGCGAGCACGACGACGAAGCTCGCGCTGCCGGCGATCAGGCCGAGCGCGATGAACTGCGCGGAGCCCGCGAACACCGCGAGCGACATCAGCGCGCCGTGCCATGCGGCGAGCGGGCCGCCGCCGACGAGCGTGCCGAAGATCACGCCGAACGGCGCCGCGCCGATCATCATCGGGATCGTGTCGCGTGCGCCGTCGAGCCATTCGTTGAACGGACGGCGAGGCGGGGGCGATGGTGCGGGGGTGGGATTCAAGGGACGCTTCTCCATGAAATGGAGGATAGCGGGCCGATGTCGCGGCGGCTTGTATGTTCTTGCGCCCGCGGGTGCCGGAGGCGCAACCTGCGGGCCGGCAGTCGCGTGTTGTCGAATGCGGGGGGAGCGCGCGCGTCAGCGCGCCTGCCAGCGTCCGGGCGGCACGCCGAACATCCGTTTGAAATGTCGCGTGAAATGGCTCTGGTCGACGAAGCCGCTGGCCGCGGCGACGTCGGCAATCGGCACGCCCGCACGCAACGGCGCGAGCGCGCGCTGCAGCCGCAACTGGTTGCGCCACGCATGCGGCGGCATCCCGGTCGTGCGGGTGAACAGGCGTGCTGCGTGAAACGGCGACAGGCCGGCGGCCCGCGCGACGTCGTCGAGCGTGACCGTGCACGTGAGATCGGCGGCGAGCCGTTCGCGCATCGCATCGACGCGCGGCTCGTCGGCCGCGAGCACCGCGGGCTGCAGCCGCGCGTCGGCATGGCGTGCGATCAGCGTCGACAGCGCATCGAGCATCGCCGTTTCGGCGGCGAGCGGATCGTAGGCGCGCGGTGCGCCGGTCCCCGGAGCGCCGGCCGCCGGAACGCCGGCCGCCGGAACGCCGGCCGCCGGAACGCCGGCCGCCGGAACGTCATCGACCGGCTGGCCATGCGGGTGGGCGGACGGCATGCGTTCGCTGCCGGCCTCCATCATCCGGTGGGCCAGTGCGAGCCGCGCGGCGAGATCGGTGTCGCGGATCACGTCGGACGGGAACCACGGCGCATCCTGCGGCCGGCCGGCGATCGCGCTGGCGAGTGCGCGAATGTAGTCGACCGGCACATAGCTCACGCGATAGCACCAGCCTTCGTCGGTCGCGCGCGAGCCGGTGTGCACTTCGCCGGGATTGATCACGGGCACGGTGCCTGTTTCGGCGACATGGCCGCTGCCGCGACACGTGTAGCGCTCCGCGCCCTCGAGGATCACGGGAATCGTGTACGCGTCGTGCCAGTGCGGCGCGAACGTATGATCGCGATAGGTAGCCGTGAGCAGATCCGCATCCGGCAGCAGCGGCGTGCGCCAGTAGCGTGCGGAGTCGGGAAGGCGGGTGGCGGACATGGTCGGGCGCGGGGCGGTCGAATCGACAGTGTAGCGCTCGCGCGCCCGGCAGGCGCGGGCTTACTTGACCGGAATCGTCGTGCCGGCCGGCATCGGCACCGCGGTGACGGCGTTCTTCGGGCTGCCGCTGACGATGCGGTCGCTGTAGGTCAGGTAGACGAGCGTGTTGCGCTTCTTGTCGACCACGCGCACGACGTGCAGCGTCTTGAAGATGAACGACATCCGTTCGCTGAATACGTCGGTCTGCTGCTTGAGCGGCTCCTTGAAGCTGAGCGGGCCGACTTGCCGGCACGCGATCGACGCTTCGCTCGGATCCTCGGCGACGCCGAGCGTGCCCTTGATCCCGCCGGTGCGCGCACGCGACACGTAGCAGGTGACGCCCGTCACGAGCGGATCGTCGTACGCTTCGACGACCACGCGGTCGGAGCCCGTCACGCGGAAATGGGTGTTGACGCTGCCGACTTCCTCCGCGTGCGCGAGCGGCGCGGCGGCAAAGGCGGAAAGCAGGAGGGCGAGCGGCGCGGCGGAAAGGGGGCGGTGCTTCATCGACGGAACCGGATGCGAATGCGGGACAGAGACTCTAGCATGCGCGGCGGTGCCCGACGGGCGCCGGAAAAACAAAAGGCCCGTCGCATGACGGGCCTTTCGCTGTCTGGCTCCCCGACCTGGGCTCGAACCAGGGACCTACGGATTAACAGTCCGGCGCTCTACCGACTGAGCTATCGGGGAACAAACAACAACAGCAGAGAAACGAGATTGTATGGAGTGGTGGCTAACCTGTCAACACCTTTGGGCCGCGGCGCACAAAAATTTTTGCGGCGCCGCCGCGCGATCAGCGCTCGAGCAGGTGCAGCTTTTCCTGCACGTCCTTCCACTCGTCCGCGTCGGCCGGCGCCGGCTTGGTCTTCGTGATCGACGGCCAGTTCTTCGCGAGCTCGGCGTTCAGCTCGGTGAACTGCTGCTGGTCGCCCGGAACGTCTTCTTCGGCATAGATCGCATTGGTCGGGCACTCGGCGACGCACACGGCGCAGTCGATGCACTCGTCCGGATCGATGGCGAGAAAGTTGGGACCTTCACGGAAGCAATCCACCGGGCACACATCCACGCAATCCGTGTATTTGCACTTGATGCAGCCTTCGGTCACAACGTGAGTCATCAAAACGCTCCTGCTTGGCGGTATATATGGGGTGGCGTTTGCGCCAAAAGCGGCATTGTAACTGAAGCGCAAAACCCGCATGACGTGGTCGGCTTTCCGGCTTATATCGTTTCGTGATTAGTTTATGGGGCTGACGGCGGATGCCGCGCCGGTGCCGGGCAGGGACGGTTTCACGATGGTCGGGCCCGCATTCGGGTAACATGGCCGACAGACCGGGCGGCGCGCGGTGCGCCGGGGCCCTGTCACGATATTGGCGGTGCCGTAATCATGATCATCACTTCGCTGCTCGACACGGATCTCTACAAGTTCACGATGATGCAGGTCGTCCTGCATCACTTTCCTGCCGCAAACGTCGAGTACCGGTTCCGGTGCCGCACGCCCGGCGTCGATCTCGTGCCGTACATCGACGAGATCCGCGACGAGGTGCGCGGTCTCTGTTCGCTGCGCTTCACCGACGTCGAACTCGACTACCTGCGGCGCATGCGCTTCATCAAGAGCGATTTCGTCGACTTTCTCGCGCTGTTCCACCTGAACGAGAAATACATCTCGATCACGCCTTCGCCGAAGGGCAGCGGCGAGATCGACATCGTGATCGAGGGGCCGTGGCTGCACACGATCCTGTTCGAGATCCCGGTGCTCGCGATCGTCAACGAGGTCTATTTCCGCAATACGCAGCGCGAGCCCGACTATCGCGAAGGCCGCGAGCGGCTGCGCGAGAAGGTCAAGCTGCTCGGCGCGAAGCCCGAGTTCGCCGATTGCAAGATCGCCGACTACGGCACGCGCCGGCGCTTCTCGAAGGTGTGGCACGAGGAGGTCGCGCTGACGCTGCGCGACGGGCTCGGGCCGCAGTTCGCGGGCACGAGCAACGTGTTCTACGCGATGAAGCACGACCTGACGCCGCTCGGCACGATGGCGCACGAATACCTGCAGGCCTGCCAGGCGCTCGGCCCGCGGCTGCGCGATTCGCAGACCTACGGTTTCGAGATGTGGGCGAAGGAGTATCGCGGCGACCTCGGGATCGCGCTGTCGGACGTCTACGGGATGGACGCGTTCCTGAACGACTTCGACATGTACTTCTGCAAGCTGTTCGACGGCGCGCGCCACGATTCGGGCGATCCGTTCGAGTGGGGCGAGCGCATGCTGCGCCACTACGAGGCGAACCGCTGCGACCCGCGCACCAAGGTGCTCGTGTTCTCGGACGCGCTCGACATCCCGAAGGTCATGCAACTGTATGAACGGTTCCGCGGCCGCTGCAAGCTTGCGTTCGGCGTCGGCACCAACCTCACGAACGATCTCGGCTACGTGCCGCTGCAGATCGTGATCAAGATGGTCCGCTGCAACGGGCAGCCGGTTGCAAAGCTGTCGGATTCGCCGGGCAAGAGCATGTGCGATGACAAGGCGTATCTCGCATACCTGCGCCAGGTGTTCGGCATCGCGCAGCCGGTCGACGACGACGCATCGCAGTAGGCGTCGGCCATCCGGCCAGGTGCGTCGCGGCGAGGGCGGCCGGTATAATCCGACGGTATCGCACGCCAACGTCACGAGGACCGTTCATGGACACTTCCGCTGCCCGTCGCCAGATCCTCGCACGCATTCGCGCGGCGCAAGGACGCGCGCCCGAACCCGATGCAACGGAGCGCGACGGCGTCACCGACTATCTCGCCCGCCATCCCGAGGGGCCGCGCCCGCCGATGCCGGCCGACCTCGTCGCCGCATTCGTCGATGAAGCGGCGCGCCTGTCGACGACGGTCGACGAAGTCGCGACTCTGGCCGATGCGCCCGCCGCCGCTGCCCGCTATCTTTCCGCACACGGCCTGCCGATGCAGGCCGTCGCATGGCGCACGCTGGCCGAGCTCGACTGGGCCGGCGCGGGCCTGTCGGTCGAATGCCGCAAGCCGCGCGACGGCGACCTCGTCGGGCTGACCGGCTGCTTCTGCGCGACCGCCGAAACGGGTTCGCTGGTGCTGCTGTCCAGCCCCGACACCTATGCATCGGCCGGGCTGCTGCCGGAGACGCACATCGCGATCGTGCCGGCGTCGCGGATCGTCGCGGGCCATGAAGACGCATTCGCGCTGATTCGCGCGGAGCGCGGCGAACTGCCGCGCGCGGTCAATTTCGTATCGGGCCCGTCGCGCACGGGCGATATCGAGCAGACCATCGTGCTGGGCGCGCACGGCCCGTACCGCGTTCACGCGATCATCGTGCGCGGCGCATGACGCGCGCCCGATCCATCCTCACTCGACTCACTTGTACAAGGAAGTTCTGCATGAAACGACATGCCGCCTGGGCGGGCATGGCGTCGGGAGCCGCGCTTGGCGCCGTTCCCGCGTTCGCATCGGCCGCCACGCTCGACGGTGCCACGCTGTCCGCACTCTGGGGCATCCCGTTCGCCGGGGTCCTGCTGTCCATCGCGGTGTTTCCGCTCGTCGCACCGGTGTTCTGGCATCACCATTTCGGCAAGATCGCCGCGGCGTGGGCGATCGCGTTCCTGGCCCCGTTCTCGGTCGCGTTCGGCGCGGGCACGGCATTCGGCACGCTCGTGCACGCGCTGCTCGAGGAGTACATCCCGTTCATCGTGCTGCTGACCGCGCTCTATACGGTCGCCGGCGGCATTTGCGTAAACGGCAACCTGCACGGCACGCCGAAGCTGAACACGGCGATCCTCGCGCTCGGCACGCTGCTCGCGAGCGTGATGGGCACGACGGGCGCCGCGATGCTGCTGATCCGCCCGCTGCTGCGCGCGAACGATAACCGCAAGCATGTCGTGCACGTCGTGATCTTCTTCATCTTCCTCGTTGCGAACGCGGGCGGCTCGCTGTCGCCGCTCGGCGATCCGCCGCTGTTCCTCGGTTTCCTGAACGGCGTGAGCTTCTTCTGGACGACCACGCATCTCGCGCTGCCGATGCTGTTCATCTGCGCGGTGCTGCTGGCGCTGTTCTTCGTGCTCGATACGTACTTCTACCGCAAGGGCGGCGAGGAGCGGCCGGCCGCGCTCGACCCGACGCCCGACGATGCCGCGCTGTCGATCGACGGCAAGGTCAACTTCGTGCTGCTCGCGGCCGTGATCGGCCTCGTGCTGATGAGCGGTATCTGGAAACCCGACATCACGTTCGACGTGTGGGGCACGCACGTCGCGCTGCAGAATCTCGTGCGCGACGTCGCGCTCGTCGTCGTGGCGCTCGCATCGCTCGCGCTGACGCCGCGCTCGGCGCGCGAGGGCAACGCGTTCAACTGGGCGCCGATCGAGGAGGTCGCGAAGCTGTTCGCCGGGATCTTCGTGACGATCGCGCCGGTGATCGTGATCCTGCGCGCGGGTTCGGACGGTGCGTTCGCGCAGATCGTCCATCTCGTCACGGGGCCCGACGGCAAGCCGATCGACGCGATGTACTTCTGGGCGACCGGCCTGCTGTCGTCGTTCCTCGACAACGCGCCGACCTACCTCGTGTTCTTCAACCTCGCGGGCGGCGACGCGCAATCGTTGATGACGACGGGTGCGACGACGCTCGCCGCGATTTCCGCAGGGGCGGTGTTCATGGGCGCGAACAGCTACATCGGCAATGCGCCGAACTTCATGGTGAAGGCGATCGCGGAGTCGCGCGGCGTGAAGATGCCGAGCTTCTTCGCGTATCTCGGCTGGGCGTTCGTGGTGCTGGTACCGGTATTCCTGCTGACGTCGTGGATTTTCTTCACGGCTTAGTCTGACGATTTTCAATCAAGCGCGGACGGTTCCGGCGGCGCATGCCGCGCCGTGTTCCGGTCGCGGCATGCGGAGATGGCGATGCAGAAGATCCTGGTCGCACGTCCGATTTTTCCGGACGTGATCGAGCGGCTCGAGCAGTATTTCGAAGTCGACTGGAACAACGGCGACGCGCTCGCCGCCGATGCGCTCGCCGCGCGTCTCGCCGACAAGGACGGCGCGCTGACGGCGGGCGATCCGGTCGGCGCGGCCGCGCTGGCGGCGGCGCCGCGCCTGCGCGTCGTGTCCAACATGGCGGTCGGCTACAACAACTTCGACATGGCCGCGTTCAACGCGGCGAACGTGCTCGGCACCAACACGCCCGACGTGCTGAACGAGTCGACCGCGGATTTCGGCTGGGCGCTGATGATGGCCGCCGCGCGCCGGATCGCGGAATCCGAGCACTGGCTGCGCGCGGGGCACTGGCAGAAGTGGGCGTACGACGGGTTCCTCGGCAGCGACATTTACGGCTCGACGCTCGGCGTCATCGGAATGGGGCGCATCGGCCAGGCGCTTGCACGCCGCGCGCGCGGCTTCGGGATGCAGGTGATCTATCACAACCGGTCGCGGGTTGCCCCCGAGATCGAGGCCGAGCTGAACGCCGAATACGTATCGAAGGACGCGTTGCTGGCGCGCGCCGATCACGTCGTGCTCGTGCTGCCGTACACGAAGGAGAACCATCACACGATCGGCGCTGCCGAGCTCGCGAAGATGAAGCCGACCGCGACGCTGACCAACATCGCGCGTGGCGGCATCGTCGACGACGCGGCGCTGGCCGCCGCGCTGCGTGCCGGGACGATCGCCGCGGCCGGCCTCGACGTGTACGAAGGCGAGCCGAGCGTCCATCCGGCGCTGCTCGAGGTGCCGAACGTCGTGCTGACGCCGCACATCGCGAGCGCGACCGAGAAGACGCGCCGCGCGATGGCGGACCTCGCGGCCGACAACCTGATCGCCGCGCTGGGCGAAGGGCCGCGCGCAGGGCAGCCGCCGAACCCGATCAACCCTGACGTGATCGGGAAGCCGCGCGCATGACGACGATGTTGTTGCTGGCGGCGGTTGTCTTGCTGGCCGTCGCGCTTGCGGTGGCGGTCGTCGCGATCGTGCGCGGCGGCGGCCGCCACGACGATGCGGCTGTGCTCGGCGACCAGATCGAGGACGCCGCGCACGCACAGGCGCTCGCGGTCGAGCGGCTCGAACGCGAGCTGCGCGGCGAGATCGTCGAGAACGCGCGCGGCTCGCGCACCGAGCTGGCCGGCAGTTTCTCGCAGCTGCAGCAGACGCTCGCGACGCAGCTGACGAGCATCGCGACCGTGCAGAACAACCAGATCGAAGGTTTCGCGCAACAGCTCGGCAAGCTCGTCGCCGGCAACGCGCAGCAGTTCGACGCGATGCGCGAGAGCGCCCAGCGCCAGGCGCAGCAGGCGCGCGAAGAGCAGACGGTCGCGCTGCGGCTGTTCGGCGACACGCTGAACCGGCAGCTCACGCAACTGACCGAGGCCAACGATCGCCGGATCGGCGAAGTGCGTGCGACGCTCGAGCAGCGGCTGAAGGAAATCGAGACGAACAACGCGGCGAAGCTCGAAGAGATGCGCCGCACCGTCGACGAGAAGCTGCATGCGACGCTCGAGCAGCGGCTCGGCGAATCATTCAAGCTCGTGTCGGACCGGCTCGAGCAGGTGCACCGCGGGCTCGGCGAGATGCAGACGCTCGCGGCCGGCGTCGGCGACCTGAAGAAGGTGCTGACCAACGTGAAGACGCGCGGCACCTGGGGCGAGGTGCAGCTCGAGGCATTGCTCGAGCAGATGCTCACGCCCGACCAGTACGCGAAGAACGTCGCGACGGTGCCGAAGAGCGGCGAACGCGTCGAGTTCGCGATCCGGCTGCCGGGGCGCGACGCCGGCACGCGCGACGCGCCGCCGGTGTGGCTGCCGATCGACGCGAAATTTCCGCGCGAGGACTACGAGCGCCTGATCGACGCGCAGGAACGCGCCGATTCGGTGGCGGTCGAGGAAGCGGCCCGTGCGCTGGAAGCGCGCGTGCGGATGGAGGCGAGGACGATCGCCGAGAAGTACGTCGCGCCGCCGCATACGACCGATTTCGCGCTGCTGTTCCTGCCGACCGAGGGGCTCTATGCGGAGATCCTGCGTCGCCCGGGGCTGACCGACCAGCTGCAGCGCGACTATCGCGTGACGGTGGCGGGGCCGACCACGCTGACCGCATTGCTGAACAGCCTGCAGATGGGTTTCCGCACGCTCGCGATCGAGCAGCGCTCGAGCGAAGTGTGGCAGGTTCTCGGTGCGGTGAAGACCGAGTTCGGCAAGTTCGGCGATGTGCTCGCGCGCACGAAGGCGCAGCTCGAAACGGTCACGCGCTCGATCGAGGCGGCCGAGCAGCGCACCCGCGTGATGAACCGCAAGCTGAAGCAGGTCGAGGCGCTGCCGGGCGATACGGCGGCCGGGCTGCTCGGCGCGGAAGGTGCGGACGGCGCCGATGCGGATGATGTATGACGCATGACGGGTGCAGGTGCAACCGCTGGAACGAAAAACGGGCGCCGCGGCGCCCGTTTTCTTTTAAGGCAGCGACGACCGGCGGGGCCGGCACGCGTTCAGCGTGCGGCGAGCGTGTCCAGCGCGTCGCCGGTTACGCGCACGATGCGCCAGTCCGGCAGCACGGTCGCGCCCATCTTCTCGTAGAAGTCGATCGCCGGCTGGTTCCAGTCGAGCACCGACCATTCGAAGCGTCCGCAGCGGCGCTCGACGGCGAGTGCCGCGAGCTGCCGCAGCATCGCGGTGCCGAGGCCCGTGCCGCGCTGCAACGGTTGCACGTACAGATCCTCGAGATACAGGCCGCGACGGCCGAGGAACGTCGAATAGTTGTGGAAGAACAGCGCATACGCGACGATCGCGCCGTCGCGCTCGGCCACCAGCGCTTCGGCGGCGGGACGTTCGCCGAACAGCGCGTCGGCGAGATCGGCGTCGCTCGCGACGAACAGGTGCGTGAGCTTCTCGAACTCGGCCAGCTCGCGCATCAGCGCGAGGATCGCGCCGACATCGCGCGCTTCGGCCGCGCGGATCAGCGGCGTGCCGCTCACGCTTCCTCCGGCGGATCGGACAGCACGATCTCGATGCCGCCGAAGCGCGACGCGACCCAGTTGTATGCGTGGCAGGCGATCCACAGCAGCACGAAACCGAGGATCGCGTTCAGCAGCAGCGCGCTCAGGATCGTGCTCAGCTCGACCATCCCGTAACGGATGTACGCGACCAGGATGCCGAGCAGCACGATCGGCACGCTGAACGTCAGGTAGACGAGGATCAGCGCCTTCGCGGTCTGTCCCGCGGCGATCGACGAGATTTGTTTCTTCATGTGCGGATTGCCCCCGTAGAGATATACCGATTGGAATTCAGATCAGGCCGTCAAGCGGCAGGATGTCGACCGGGGCGCCCGCGCCGACTGCCGCGGAATCGTGGCCCAGGACGATGAAACAGTTGGCGGCCGCGAGACCGCTCAGCGAGGCGGAGCTCTGCGAACCGGCCGGTGCGACGTGCCACTGGCCGTCGGCGGCGCGCGTCGCGACGGCGCGCAGGTATTCAGTGCGGCCCGGACGCTTTTTCAATGCCTGCGTGCTGAGCGCCGTGTACGTCGCCGGCGGCGACGTGTGTGCGCCGGCCAGCGTCAGCAGCGCGGGGCGCACGATCGCGTAGAACGTTACGGCGGATGCGACCGGATTGCCGGGCAGCCCGAAGAACAGCACGTGGCCGGCGGCGTCGCCCGCGCGCGCGAGCGTGCCGCACGCGAGCGGCCGGCCGGGCCGCAGCGCGAGGCTTGCGAAGGTCACGTCGCCGAGCCGCGCCATCACGTCGCGCGTGAAATCGGCTTCGCCGACCGACACGCCGCCCGACGTGATCACCGCGTCGGCCTGCGCGGCGACGGCATCGCGCAGCGCGCGTTCGAGCGCGGCCGGGTCGTCGCGGACGATCCCGAGATCGAGGGCGTCGATGTGCAGCCGTTCGAGCATCGCGATCAGCATCCCGCGATTGCTGTCGTACAGCGTGCCGCGGTCGAGCGGCTCGCCGGGTTCGCGCAGTTCGTCTCCGGTCGAGAACACGGCGACGCGCACGCGGCGGCGCACCGTGACTTCGCGCAACCCGAACGAGGCGAGCAGGCCGAGGTCGGACGGGCGCAGGATCCGGCCAGCGGCGAGCGCGCACGCGCCACGCGCGAGATCCTCGCCGGCCCGGCGGCAGTTCGCGCCGCGCGCGACATCGTGCGCGGGGAAGCGGATGACGCCGCCGTCGACGCGCACGCGTTCCTGCGGAATGACCGTGTCGCATCCGGACGGCATCGGCGCGCCGGTCATGATGCGGATGCACGCGCCGGGCGCCACCGCGCCATCGAACGGATGGCCGGCGAACGCCGTGCCGGCGACCGTCAGCGTGATGTCGGCGGCCGCTGCAGGCGCGCCTGCGCTGCCGTCGAACGCATAGCCATCCATCGCCGAGTTGTCGTACGCGGGAATGTCGAAGGGCGCGTTCACGTCGACCGCAAGCACGCGGTCGAGTGCGTCATGCAGCGATACCGTGTCGCACGCGTCGACCGGCACCACGAACCGGCATGCGAGCGCCTGCGCGTCGGCGAGCGACAGCGGGGCAGCGGAATCGGGTGCGGTTCGGGAGGCGGGCGAGGATTGCGTGGTCATCAGTCGGACTGCGCCGCAAGGCGTTTCGGGTTCGTGGCCGGTGGCGCGCCGGAGGGCGCCTGAGCGCGAAGGCGCATGCGGCGGGCGGGAACGGAGGCCGGTGCCGTCAGCGGCGGGCCAGCGCGGCGAGTTCCTGCCGGGAATTGGCATTGTAAAACGCACGCTCGTCGCGAAACTCGACTTCGACCGTCTTGTGGCGTGCGTACCACGCACGGACTTTGCGTTCGCCGGCCGCGAGTCCTGCGGCGAGATCGTCTGCAAGCGACGTGCGCAGCAGCGCGAAAGTCGGCTGCGGCGAACGCGTGTGCCGCGCGTCGACGGTTACCGCCATCGCAATGTCGGCCTGTTGCGCGTCGAGCGCCGCGTGCAGCCGCGCGACGAGGTCGGCCGGCAAATAGGGCGTATCGCACGGCGCGCACGCGACGAGCGGCGCGCGCGCTGCCCGCATGCCGGCGAGCAGGCCCGCGAGCGGGCCGGGGAAATCGGGTGTTTCGTCCGGCACGATGCGCGCGTCGAACGGCGCACCGAGCTCGGCGTAGCGATCGGCATTGCGATTCGCGCTGATCAGCGTCTCGTCGACCTGCGGCGAGAGCCGGCGCAGCACGTGCAGCGCGAGCGGCGTACCGTCGAGCAGCTGCAGGCCCTTGTCGGCGCCGCCCATGCGTGTGGCACGGCCGCCTGCGAGCAGCAGGCCGGCGATGGAGGGCGAGGCGGAAGCGGACATCGCGGGAAGTCGGGGCGGGCGGCGCGCGTCAGCCGCCGATGTACGACATTTCGACGCGCTTGCCGGCTCCGTCGGGCGCGGTATCGGCGGCCGCGCTGCCGCGCAGCTGCGAATAGCGGTCGGTGCGGGCCTGCCAGATCCGGGCGATCGCGGTCGCGATCTCGGCGTCGCTGGCGCCGCCGCGCACCAGGGCGCGCAGGTCATGACCCGTCGACGCGAACAGGCACAGATACAGCTTGCCTTCGGTCGACAGCCGCGCGCGCGTGCAGTCGCCGCAGAATGCCTGCGTGACGCTCGAGATCACGCCGATCTCGCCGCTGCCGTCCGCGTAGCCCCAGCGCTGCGCGGTTTCCGCCGCGGTGTGCGGGTCGAGCGGCACGAGCGGGAACTGCTCGGCGATCCGAGCGACGACGTCCGCGGACGGCAGCACCTCGGCCATGTTCCAGCCGTTCGACGTGCCGACGTCCATGTATTCGATGAAGCGCAGGATCACGCCCGTGCCGCGGAAGCGCTCGGCCATCGGCAGGATCTCGCCGTCGTTGGTGCCGCGCTTCACGACCATGTTGACCTTGACCGGCGCGAGGCCGGCGGCCTGCGCGGCGAAGATGCCGTCGAGCACGTCGGCGCTCGCGAAGTCGGCGTCGTTCATGCGCTTGAACAGCGTGTCGTCGAGCGCGTCGAGACTGACCGTCACGCGCGTGAGGCCGGCGTCCTTCAGCGCGCGCGCCTTGCGCGCGAGCAGCGAGCCGTTGGTGGTCAGCGTCAGGTCGAGCGGGCGGCCGTCGTGGGTCGTCAGGCGCGCGAGGCGCTCGATCAGGAATTCGAGGTTCTTGCGCAGCAGCGGCTCGCCGCCCGTGATCCGGATCTTTTCGACGCCGTGTGCGACGAACAGCCGCGCCACGCGCTCGATCTCTTCGTGCGTGAGCAGGGCGCTGTGCGGCAGGAACGGGTAGTCCTTGTCGAACACGTCCCGCGGCATGCAGTACACGCAGCGGAAGTTGCAGCGGTCCGTCACCGAGATACGCAGGTCGCGCAGCGGCCTGGCGAACGTGTCGGCCAGGGCGCCGTCAGGAGTGTGCGCGACGCCGGAGATATCCGGCATCCCGCTGACGTCGGCGAGAGGAATGATGCGTCGGGACATGTTGAAAGAAGTGCGAGCCAGGCCTCTATTTTAGCCGCAAGCGGCCGGCCGGGCCGGTGGGCGGAAACCCGCAGCGCGGAAATGAAAAAGCCCGCACGGAGGCGGGCTTTTCCTGGTCGGGCGATGCGCCGCTTAATGGTGCGACGTTTCGACCTGCTGCATCGGGGTCGTGTCGACCGGCGGCAGCGCCTTGCGCTCGCGCGGCACGCGGGCCGCACGCGGCAGGTGCGACGCGGCTTCCTGGGCAGCGCGGAACTTGTCGGCATCGGTGTTCACCCACACGAGACCGGCCTGTTCCAGCACGACATCGAGGCTCGCCGAAGCGGGCGCAGCGGCCGGTTGCACGGGCGCCGGAGCCGGCGCGGCAACGGCTTCGACCGGTGCAGCTTCGACGTGAGCCGGTGCGACGGCTGCCGGCGCAGCTTCGGCAGCGACGACCGGTGCCGGCGCGGCTTGCTCGACGGGCGCGGACTGCGGCGCTTCGACGGCAGCCGGCGCGGCCGGCACTTCGAACGCATCGGTCGGCGAAACCGCGACCGGAGCCGGGCCGGCGTCCGGAGCAGCGACCGGCGCGACCGGTGCCGATTCGGCTGCCAGGGCGACCGGGGCGGGCTCGATCGGCGCGACCGGCGTCGCTTCGACACGAACCGGTGCCGGTTGCGGCTCGACCGCGGCCGGCGCGACTGCTTCGGCACGCTGTTCGACTACGGCCTCGGCAACCACGGCGCCCGCTGCGGCGACGGCTGCCACGGCGGCTGGTGCGGCCGTATGGGCCGGCTCGACCGCGCTCGGGGCTTCCGTCGTCACGGCCTGCACGGCGGCTTCGCCGTCCGCGCCTTGCTCGGCGTGGTCGATGACTGCGCCTTCGTCCTCGCGCTCGCGACGACCGCCACGGCGGCCGCGGCGGCGGCGGCGACGTTCCTCGCCGTCACGTGCGCCGGCTTCCGCGTCGGCTGCGATATCGGCGCCCGGCAGGGCGACGGCTGCGGCCTGGTCGGCTTCCGCTTCCGGATGGTTCTCGCCACGGGTGACGGTCTCGAGCGTAGCCGCGTGTTGCGTCGGCTTGCGGCGCTCGCCGCGCTCGCGACGTTCGCCGCGTTCCTGGCGCTCGCCGCGGCCGGCTGCCTCGACGGCTTCCGGCTGCTCGGTGCGCTCGCGCGGTTCGCGGTTCTCGCGCGGTTCACGGCTTTCGCGCGGTTCGCGGGGTTCGCGACCTTCGCGCGGGCCACGGCCCTCACGACCTTCGCGGCCTTCACGGCTTTCGCGCGGCTCGCGACCCTCACGCAGTTCGCGACCCTCGCGCGGTTCACGCGGCTCGCGAGCTTCCTTGCCTTCGCGTTCCTGGCGTTGCGACTGGCCGCGGACTGCCGCTGCCTGGTCGCCGCGACCGCCCTGAGCCTGCTGGGCGCCGCCACGGCGGTTGCGGTTGCGATCGCCGCCGCGTTCGCCGCGCTGCTCGGACTTCTCGGTGCGCTCGCCGCGCGCCGGACGGGCAGCCTGCTCCTTCGCCGGTGCCGGAGCAACCGGCGCGGGTGCCGGAGCCGGCGACATGCCGAACAGACCCTTCAGCCAGCCGATGAAGCCGCCGCTTGCCGCGGCGACCGGGGCGGGCGCCGCAACCGGCTCGGCCGGACGCTGCGGTGCGGGGCTCGGGGCCGGACGCTCGGGCGTAATGCCCTTGACGGCCGCTTCCTGCTTCGGCTTCACGTCGGCTGCGCGCTTGCTGTAGCCGGTTTCCGACTCCAGTTCGCGGGCGGCTTCCTCGGCCATCTTCCAGGACGCACGCGGATCGTCGAGGCGCGCGTCGTCGTGGCGCAGGCGCTCGAGCTTGTAGTGCGGCGTATCGAGGTGCTTGTTCGGGATCAGCACGATGCCGACCTTGAAGCGCGACTCGATCTTGTTGATTTCCTGACGCTTTTCGTTGAGCAGGAAGGCGGTCACCTCGACCGGCACCTGGCAGTGGATCGCCGCGGTGTTTTCCTTCATCGCTTCTTCCTGAATGATCCGCAGGACCTGCAGCGCGGACGATTCGGTATCGCGGATGTGGCCGGTGCCGTTACAGCGCGGGCACGTCACGTGGCTGCCTTCCGACAGGGCCGGGCGCAGGCGCTGGCGCGACAGTTCCATCAGGCCGAAGCGCGAGATCTTGCCCATCTGCACGCGCGCACGGTCGTGCTTGAGCGCGTCCTTCAGGCGCTGCTCGACTTCGCGCTGGCTCTTGGCCGACTCCATGTCGATGAAGTCGATCACGATCAGGCCGCCGAGGTCGCGCAGGCGCAGCTGGCGGGCCACTTCGTCCGCCGCTTCGAGGTTCGTGCGGGTCGCCGTTTCCTCGATGTCCGCGCCCTTGGTCGCACGCGCCGAGTTCACGTCGATCGCGACGAGCGCTTCGGTGTGGTCGATCACGATCGCGCCGCCCGACGGCAGCGGCACCGTGCGCGAGTATGCGGTCTCGATCTGGTGCTCGATCTGGAAGCGGGAGAAGAGCGGCACGTCGTCGTGGTAGCGCTTCACCTTCGACACGTTGTCCGGCATCACGATGTCCATGAACGCACGGGCCTGATCATAGATCTCGGTCGTGTCGATCAGGATTTCGCCGATATCGGGCTGGAAATAGTCCCGGATCGCGCGGATCACGAGGCTCGATTCCAGATAGATCAGCATCGGCTGGCCGGCATTGCCGCTTTGCGACGCCGCTTCGATCGCGCGCCACAGCTGCAGCAGGTAGTTCAGGTCCCACTGCAGTTCCTCGGCGCTGCGGCCGATGCCCGCGGTGCGGGCGATCATGCTCATGCCGTCCGGAATCTGCAGCTGCGCCATGGTTTCGCGCAGTTCCTGGCGCTCGTCGCCTTCGATCCGGCGCGACACACCGCCGCCGCGCGGGTTGTTCGGCATCAGCACGAGGTAGCGGCCGGCGAGCGAGATGAAGGTCGTGAGGGCGGCGCCCTTGTTGCCGCGCTCTTCCTTCTCGACCTGGACGATCAGCTCCTGGCCTTCGCGCAGGGCATCCTGGATGCGCGCGGAGCGCATGTCGATGCCTTCCTTGAAGTACTGGCGGGCGACTTCCTTGAACGGCAGGAAGCCGTGGCGGTCTTCGCCGTAGTTGACGAAGCACGCTTCGAGCGACGGCTCGATGCGGGTGATGACACCTTTGTAGATATTGCCTTTGCGCTGTTCGCGCCCGGCTGTCTCGATGTCGATGTCGATGAGCTTTTGTCCATCGACGATGGCGACGCGCAGCTCCTCCTGCTGCGTCGCATTGAACAGCATGCGTTTCATGAACGACTCCAGGCGGCTCCGCTGCCGGCGCCTCGCGGTTGTCAGTCGCGAGGGCGGGAACGACGGCAGGCCGCACCTTGTTGTGTTGTCACAAGCACGCTGGAGCGGGAAGGATGGCGGGGAGAATTGCCTGAAGAGGCGCTTGGGCCCGAAAGACGGGGCCGGCGGCCGTTGGGCACCTGCGAATACGGTTTCAAAGCACGGCGTTCACACACCGCACGCTGCACAAGCGCGCTAAGCCTGAGTCCGGGCATTGCCACGGGCGCGCGCAATGCGTCGCGCGCGCCGACGGGCGGCAGATGCTGCGGCTTGGGCCGCAGCGGGGAGTATCGAATCCAGCCCGACTTTCCCGCTTGGGGTGTACTTCCCTGGTTTGACGTCGCCAAGCCCCGCACCTTCGCGGGGCCAAATCGGGCGCAACGCCGTAATTTTCGCAACCGGCAGCCTGCGGACGCACTTCGCGCCGCCGGGCTGCCGATCAAATTCTTTTCAACCAACTTTCCGTTACCGCGGCGCCTTGCCGACCGAATCCGCCTGTGGGCGCGATCCTTGCCGACGGGCGGCGCCGTGCGTGCAACTTGCTGCATCTCTTTGATTAGGGGCGAGCAGCGGACCCCCGGCGCAAGTAAAATAGCAGTTTGCGCTTGCGCCTTGCCCGATTCAGCCGGGGCCGGCCTGTCAGGCCACCCTCAACGTCAGGCTGGGCAAAATTATATTCAGTATGAATGAGTTAGGCAAAATATCCCAGAATTCGGTCGCGAGCGGCCAGGTATCGATGATCCAGATCGACGAAAACTCGGCCGGTCAGCGGATCGACAATTTCCTGTTGCGCGTCTGTAAAGGCGTGCCCAAAAGCCATATTTACCGGATCCTGCGCAGCGGCGAAGTGCGCGTCAACAAGGGTCGGGTCGACGCCCAGTACCGCCTCGCGTTCGGCGACGTCGTCCGCGTGCCGCCCGTGCGGGTGGCGGCGGCCGACCTCGCGCGCGCCGACACGCCGATCGTGCCGCCCGCGCAGTTCGAGGTGCTGTACGAAGACGACGCGATGCTCGTCATCAACAAGCCGGCCGGCGTCGCGGTGCACGGCGGCAGCGGCGTCGCGTTCGGCGTGATCGAGCAGATGCGCCAGGCGCGTCCGCGCGCGAAATTCCTCGAACTCGTGCACCGGCTCGACCGCGAGACGTCCGGGATCCTGATGCTCGCGAAGAAGCGCACGGCGCTCGTCGGCCTGCACGAGCAGATCCGCGAAAACCGGATGGACAAGCGCTACTTCGCGTGCGGACACGGCGAATGGCAGCCCGACTGGGGCCGCCGCCGCGCGGTGAAGGCGCCGCTGTTCAAGTATTCGACCCCGGAAGGGGAGCGGCGGGTGCGCGTGCAGGACGACGGCCTGCCGTCGCACACGGTGTTCAACCTGATCGAGCGCTGGCCGGACTACGCGCTGGTCGAAGCGGAACTCAAAACGGGTCGAACCCATCAGATCCGTGTGCACCTCGCGCATCTCGGCCTGCCGATCGCCGGCGACGCCAAGTACGGCGATTTCGCACTGAACAAGGCGCTGGCGCGCGCGAATGCGCAGCCGTCGCTGAAACGGATGTTCCTGCATGCACACCGGCTGACGCTCGCGCACCCGCTGACCGGCGAGGCGCTGCAGTTCGACGCGCCGCTGCCGGACGAATGCCGGCGCTTCCTCGATCAACTCAGCGCTCTGCGCGATACCGCCTGACTCGCATGGCCCGACAGCAATTTGATCTGATCGTCTTCGACTGGGACGGCACGCTGATGGATTCGACTGCGCACATCGCGCACAGCATCCAGGCCGCTTGCCGCGATCTCGGCCTGCCCACGCCGTCGGACGAGGCGTCCCGCTACGTGATCGGCCTCGGACTGCGCGATGCGCTGCAGATTACCGCTCCGACCCTCGATCCGGCCGACTATCCGCGGCTCGCCGAGCGTTACCGCTATCACTACCTGCTGGACGATCAGCGCATCGAGCTGTTCGCCGGCGTGCGCGAACTGCTCGCGGAATTGCGCGATACGGGATATTTGCTCGCGGTCGCGACCGGCAAGGGCCGGGTCGGGCTGAACCGCGTGCTCGACCAGTCGAAGCTGACGAGCGTGTTCGATGCGACGCGCTGCGCGGACGAGACGTTCTCGAAGCCGCATCCGGCGATGCTGCACGAACTGTCCCGCGAATTGGGGCAGGATCTTGCGCGCACCGTGATGATCGGCGACACCACGCACGACCTGCAGATGGCCGCGAGCGCAGGGGCGGCCGGCATCGGCGTCTCGTACGGCGCGCATACGGCCGACGCGCTGGCCGCGCTGACGCCGCGCTTCGTCGCGCCGGACGTCGTCGCGCTGGCGGCATGGCTGCGGGAGCACGCGTGAGCGCGGCGCAGGAAGCCGTGCGCGTGTGCGCATCGGACGCGCTGGCCGACGGCGGCGCCGGCGTGCGCGTCGACGCGACGCTGCGCGGCGAGCAGGCGGTCGTGTTCTTCGTGCGCTACGACGGCCGTGCGTACGGCTACCTGAACCGCTGCGCGCACGTGCCGATGGAGCTCGACTGGGCCGAAGGGCAGTTCTTCGAGTCGTCGGGCCTGTACCTGATGTGCGCGACGCACGGCGCGATCTACGCGCCGGATACCGGCAAGTGCGTCGGCGGCCCGTGCCGCGGCGGCCGCCTGCGGCCGGTGGAGGTCGACGAGCGCGACACGCCGGACGGGCGTGCGGTATTCTGGGTGCCCGATGCCGACCTGCGTCCCGCCGCTCCGACCCCTCCCGCCACGACCGACTGACGACACCACTGCATGGCCGACCAACCGAATAGCCCTGATTCCGCGTCCCGTCCCGACAGCCGCGAGCCGAACTGGGAGCGCGCGGCGCTCGAGCGGATCGCGCTCGCCGCCGTCAAGGAGCAGCGCGCCGCGCGTCGCTGGAAGATCTTCTTCCGCTTCGCGTTCCTCGGCGTGTTCGTGCTGCTCGCGTTCGCGCTGATCGATTTTTCGAGCGACTCGAAGTTCTCGTCGAGCGGGCGCCACACGGCGCTCGTGACGATCGACGGCGAGATCGCGGCGGGCACCAATGCGAACGCCGACGACATCAACACGGCGCTCGATGCCGCGTTCGATGACGACGGCACGGCCGGCGTCGTGCTGCGGATCAACAGCCCGGGCGGCAGTCCGGTGCAGGCCGGGATGGTCTATGACGAGATCCGTCGGCTGCGCACGAAGTATCCGGGCAAGCCGTTGTACGTCGTCGTGACCGACATGTGCGCATCGGGCGGTTATTACATTGCGTCCGCCGCCGACAAGATCTTCGTCGACAAGGCGAGCATCGTCGGCTCGATTGGCGTGCTGATGGACGGGTTCGGCTTCACGGGCCTGATGGGCAAGCTCGGCGTCGATCGCCGCCTGCACACGTCGGGTGAAAACAAGGGCTTCTACGATCCGTTCTCGCCCGAGACGTCGAAGATGGACGCCCACGCACAGGCGCTGCTCGACCAGGTCCATGCGCAGTTCATCAAGGCCGTGAAGGATGGCCGCGGCAAGCGCCTGCACGAAACGCCCGACATGTTCTCGGGCCTGTTCTGGACGGGCGAGAAGAGCGTCGAGCTCGGGCTTGCCGACGGCTACGGCACGACCGACACGGTCGCGCGCGACGTGCTGAAGGCGCCGGATCTCGTCGACTACACGGTGAAGGAAAGCCTGACCAACCGCGTCGCGCGCAAGTTCGGCGCGGCGGTAGGCGGAGCGGCGATGAAGGCGCTCACCGCGGGCGGCACGTCGTTCAGCCTGCGCTGAGCGGCGGCCGGCCGCCGCCGCGGCGAACCGGGCGGGCGCCCCGTGCCGAGAAGCGGCTGCGGTGCGCCCCTCAGTTCGCGAGCAGCAGGAAGATGGCCGGGCGCTTGTGCAGATTCGGCGCAGGCGCCTTTTTCCAGTCCGCCACCGAGCGGCTGGCGATCGTCTCGGTCTCGAGGGTCAGGTCGGCCGCGACGCAGATCTGCGTCGACGGCGCACAGGTCGCGACGAGCGTGTCGAGCATCGCGTGGTTCCGGTACGGCGTCTCGATGAAGATCTGCGTCTGGCGCGCCTTGCGCGACAGTTGCTCGAGTTCGCGCAGGCGCTTCGCGCGTGCGGCCGCATCGACCGGCAGGTAGCCGTTGAACGCGAAGCTCTGGCCATTCAGGCCCGACGCCATCAGCGCGAGCAGGATCGAACTCGGCCCGACGAGCGGCACGACCTTCACGCCGCGCTCGTGCGCGCGGCGGACCAGCAGCGCGCCGGGATCGGCAACGGCGGGGCAGCCGGCCTCGGACACGAGCCCCGCATCCGCACCCGCCAGCACCGGCGCCAGCAGCCGGTCGATCTCGCCGGCTGGCGTGTTGACGTTCAGTTCGCGGATCTCGATTTCCTGGATCGGTCGCGTCGTGCCGATCTTCTTCAGGAACGCGCGGGTCGTTTTCGCGTTTTCGCCGATGTAATAGCCGAGCGTGCCGGCGCGAGCCTGCACGGCCGCAGGCAGTACGGCGGCGAGCATCGATTCGTCGCCCTCTCCGAGGGTGTTCGGGACGAGATAGAGCGTTCCGGCCGTCATGCGCGGTCTCCTTGGCTGGCGAAGAGTGGATAGCCCGCGGTGCGCAGCATCCGCGTGAGCGCGATCAGCGGCAGGCCGACGAGCGCCGTCGGGTCGTCGGAGTCGATCGCGTCGAGCAGCGCGATGCCGAGTCCTTCGGACTTCGCGCTGCCGGCGACGTCGTACGGCGTCTCCGCGCGCAGGTACGCATCGAGTTCGGCTTCGGGCAGTGAACGGAAGCGCACGTGGGTGACGACGTCCTCGCTCTGGGTTTCACCCGTGCGGCTGTCGTACAGGCTGAGCGCACTGTGGAACTCGACGTCGCGCCCCTGCATCGACAGGAGCTGCGCGAGCGCACGCTCGTGCGTACCGGGCTTGCCGATCTGGCGGCCGTCGAACGTCGCGACCTGGTCCGACCCGATCACGAGCACGCCGTCCGGCGCGTCGATCGTCGCGGCGACCGCGCGCGCCTTCGCGCCGGCGAGGCGCAGCGCGGTCGCGGCAGGTGTTTCGCCCGCGAGCGGGGTTTCGTCGAGCTCGGGTGACACGACGTCGAACGGCAGGCCGAGGCGCTCGAGGAGCGTGCGGCGGTAGCGGGAACTGGAGGCAAGAATCAGCCGCGGCGGGCGGCGAACGGTATCCGGCATGGTCGGTTGGGTCGGTGAGTCGTCGGGTGTAACGCGGTGTCGCGAGGGCGCAAGCATAAGTGATTGACCGAAAAAGGTAAAACAGGTATGCTTTCCCGCTTTTCGTCGGCAGGCTTTCACTGTGGTGGCGCCTGCCGGGTCTTCGGAAGTAAAGTACGTCATCGTACGCGGCGTAGATCGCGTACGTGAGCGGCGCCAAATGAGCGGCGCCAGCAAGCCGGATCCCGCAAGTCAGCCTGTAGGCAGGAGCGCAACATGAACACTTCTTCTGGCAAGCCTGCGGCATCGCTTGATCCGCACGCAGTCGACCTGTTCGAATTCGCCCGCAGCGGGCGGCAGGCAGCGGGTGCGGTGCGCCTGTCGCAACTGCCGCGCATGCTGAACGAAGTGCCGGCGGACGCGCCAGATCGCGACACGGTCATAACGTGGCAGGCCGAAGGGTTCACCCAGAAGGAGTTGCAGGACGACGGCGCCGATGGGCAGCAGCCGTATCTGCGCCTCGCGGTGCACGGCCATGCGTGGCTCACGTGCCAGCGCTGCATGACCCCGTACGACCAGGCGTTTGGCGTCGACATGACGTACCGGGTCGTCGCGACCGAAGAAGAGGCTGAGGAATTTCCGCTCGACGACGATGAAGCCGATGTGATCGTGGGCTCGCGCCAGTTCGATCTCGTCGACTTGATCGAAGAGGAATTGCTGCTTTCGTTGCCGCTCGTGCCCAAGCACGAGGTTTGCCCGGCAGTTCACGAAAGCCTCGTGTCGGGTGCGAGCGGTCCTTCGGAAGACGCGGACGATGAGTCCGTCGAAGACGAGGACGAAGGCAAACGGCCGAATCCGTTCGCGGCGCTGGAAGCGCTGAAGAAGGACGGGGACGGCAACAAGAAACACTAAGCAGTTGTGGCGCGGGAAGGCGTAAGGGCTTTGGGCCAGGGTAGTTAAGCGCCGGATCGGGCTGTGTTAGAATCCGAAAAATTATTTAGGAGTTAGTCATGGCAGTCCAGCAAAACAAGAAGTCGCCGTCGAAGCGCGGCATGCATCGTTCGCACGATTTCCTGACGGCAGCGCCGCTGGCAGTCGAGCCGAGCACGGGTGAAGTGCACCTGCGTCACCACGTCAGCCCGAACGGCTACTATCGCGGCAAGAAAGTCGTCAAGACGAAGAACGACTAAGCGTCAAGTCACGCGTTGCGCGCTACGATCGCCGTTCGCGTGACAACTGGTTCGCTTGACACTTTCCTGGCTCAACAAAAAGGCGGCATTCAACTGCCGCTTTTTTGTGCCTGAAATTCGTCGCATTCCATGACCGTAAAGCTCACAATCGATTGCATGGGAGGCGACCACGGCCCGTCCGTGACCGTTCCCGCGGCAGTCAAGTTCGTCCGCGCGCATCCCGATGCGCACCTGATGCTCGTCGGCATCGAAAGCGCGATCCGCGCCCAGCTGAAAAAGCTGAAAGCACTCGACGATCCCGCGCTGACCATCGTGCCCGCCACCGAAGTCGTGGCGATGGACGACCCTGTCGAAGTGGCGCTGCGCAAGAAGAAGGATTCTTCGATGCGTGTCGCGCTCAATCACGTCAAGGAGGGCGCGGCCCAGGCCTGTATCTCCGCCGGCAACACCGGCGCGCTGATGGCCGTTTCCCGTTATGTGCTCAAGACGCTGCCCGGCATCGAGCGGCCTGCGATCGCGTTCGCGCTGCCGAATCCGACCGGCTACACGATGATGCTGGACCTCGGCGCGAACGTCGACTGCGAGCCGCAGCACCTGCTGCAGTTCGCGGAAATGGGGCACGCGCTCGTCGCCGCGCTCGAAGGCAAGGAGCGCCCGACGATCGGCCTGCTGAACATCGGCGAAGAGGTCATCAAGGGCAACGAGACGATCAAGCGCGCAGGTGAACTGCTGCGCGCCAGCACGCTGAATTTCCGCGGCAACGTCGAAGGCAACGACATCTACAAGGGTACGGTCGACGTGATCGTCTGCGACGGCTTCGTCGGCAACGTCGCGCTGAAGACGTCCGAAGGGCTCGCGCAGATGCTGTCCGACATCATCCGCGAGGAGTTTGGCCGTTCGCTGATGTCGAAGCTGATGGCGCTGCTCGCGCTGCCGGTGCTGATGCGCTTCAAGAAGCGCGTCGACCATCGCCAGTACAACGGCGCGGCGCTGCTGGGGCTGAAGAGCCTCGTGATCAAAAGCCACGGTTCGGCCGATGCCTACGCGTTTGAGTGGGCGATCAAACGCGGGTATGATGCCGTCAAAAACGGCGTGCTGGAGCGCCTCACGCGCGCGATGGCGGACAATTCGGTATCGCTCGGCGATGGCGAACACGACGCGGGCGGCGCGGGCCGGACGAGCCCGGCCGCAGGCCATCACGCCGAACCTTCCGCTGCGCAATCCTCTAAAGCATAAATGGCCCAATCGACTCTCTATTCCCGCGTGCTCGGCACGGGCAGCTACCTGCCGCCCGACCGCGTCACGAACCAGCAGCTCGCCGATCGTCTCGCGAAGGAAGGCATCGAGACGAGCGATGAGTGGATCGTTGCGCGCACGGGCATCCATGCGCGCCATTTCGCCGCACCAGACGTCACGACGAGCGATCTCGCGCTCGAAGCGGCGCGTCGTGCGATCGAGGCGGCCGACATCGATCCGCAGTCGATCGACCTGATCATCGTCGCGACTTCGACCCCTGATTTCGTGTTCCCCAGCACGGCGTGCCTGCTGCAGAACAAGCTCGGCATCAAGAACGGCGGCGCGGCATTCGACGTGCAGGCCGTGTGCTCGGGCTTTGCCTATGCGATGGCGACGGCCGACAGCTTCATCCGCAGCGGCCAGCACCGTACGGCGCTCGTCATCGGCGCGGAGACGTTCTCGCGCATTCTCGACTTCAAGGACCGCACGACCTGCGTGCTGTTCGGCGACGGCGCGGGCGCGGTGATCCTGTCCGCGTCGGACGAGCCGGGCGTGCTCGGCAGCGCACTGCACGCGGACGGCAGCTATTCGAACATCCTCTGCACGCCGGGCAACGTCAATCGCGGCGTGATCGACGGCAGCGCGTTCCTGTACATGGACGGGCAGGCCGTGTTCAAGCTCGCGGTCAACGTGCTCGAAAAGGTCGCGATCGAGGCGCTCGCCAAGGCGAATCTCGCACCCGAGCAGGTCGACTGGCTGATTCCGCACCAGGCCAACATCCGCATCATGACCAGCACCTGCCGCAAGCTCGGCCTGCCGCAGGAGCGCATGGTCGTGACGGTCGACCAGCACGGCAATACGTCGGCGGCATCGATCCCGCTGGCGCTCGACGTCGCAGTGCGCGACGGCCGCATCCAGCGCGGCCAGCACGTGCTGATCGAAGGCGTCGGCGGCGGCTTCACCTGGGGCGCGTCGGTCTTCCGCTTCTGATCCGCGGCGCGCGAGCGCTGCACGCGGATCCCGAACCGGCGCGCCGTTCGCGCGCGCCGTCCGAATCGATTCAATTGGGGACGATATGAAATTTGCATTCGTTTTTCCGGGGCAGGGCTCGCAGTCGGTCGGCATGCTCATTGCATTCGCCGACCTGGCCGTCGTGCGCGAGACGCTCCAGGAAGCATCCGATGCACTCAATCAGGATCTCGGCAAGCTGATCGCCGAAGGTCCGGCCGACGAGCTGAATCTGACCACCAACACGCAGCCCGTGATGCTGACGGCCGCCTACGCGTGCTATCGCGCATGGCAGCAGGCCGGCGGCCCGGCGCCGTCGATCGTCGCGGGCCACAGCCTCGGCGAATACTCGGCGCTCGTCGCTGCGGGCGCGATCGCGTTCAAGGACGCAGTGCCGCTCGTGCGCTTCCGCGCGCAGGCGATGCAGACCGCCGTGCCAGTCGGCCAGGGCGGCATGGCCGCGATCCTGGGTCTCGACGACGACACGGTGCGCGCGGTGTGTGCCGAAGCCGCGGAAGCGGGCGTAGTCGAGGCGGTGAACTTCAACGCGCCGGCGCAGGTCGTGATCGCGGGCGCGAAGGCGGCCGTCGAGAAGGCATGCGAGATCGCGAAGGCGAAGGGCGCGAAGCGCGCGCTGCCGCTGCCGGTATCGGCGCCGTTCCATTCGTCGCTGCTCAAGCCGGCGTCGGACCAGTTGCGCGACTATCTCGCGAACGTCGACGTGAAGGCGCCGCAGATTCCGGTCGTCAACAACATCGACGTCGCGGTGGTCAGCGATCCGGCCGCGATCAAGGATGCGCTGGTGCGCCAGGCCGCAGGCCCGGTGCGCTGGGTCGAATGCGTGCAGCACATCGCGGGCACGGGCGTCACGCACGTGATCGAATGCGGTCCGGGCAAGGTGCTGGCAGGCCTGACGAAGCGCATCGACGGCAACCTGGTCGGCGCATCGGTGTTCGATCCGGCTTCGCTCGACGAAGCACTGAAGCTGGTGACCGCCTGACGCGGCGCCTTTCCTCAAGAGACGGATATTCGATTCATGGAAAAGACTCTCGATAAACAGGTCGCGATCGTGACCGGCGCTTCGCGCGGCATCGGCCGGGCGATCGCGCTCGAACTCGCGCGCCTGGGCGCGACGGTGATCGGCACGGCGACGAGCGAATCGGGCGCCGCCGCGATTACCGCCGGGTTCGCGGAAGCGGGCGTGACGGGCCGCGGCGCGGTGCTGAACGTCAACGACGCGGCGGCTGCCGAAGCGCTGATCGACGCGACCGTGAAGGAATTCGGCGCGCTCCACGTGCTCGTCAACAACGCCGGGATCACGCAGGACCAGCTCGCGATGCGGATGAAGGACGAGGACTGGGATGCGGTGATCGACACCAACCTGAAGTCGGTGTTCCGCCTGTCGCGTGCGGTGCTGCGCCCGATGATGAAGGCCCGCGGCGGCCGCATCATCAACATCACGTCGGTGGTCGGCTCGGCCGGCAACCCGGGCCAGGCCAACTACGCGGCCGCGAAGGCCGGCGTCGCGGGCATGACCCGTGCGCTCGCACGCGAGATCGGCAGCCGCGGCATCACGGTGAACTGCGTCGCGCCGGGCTTCATCGACACCGACATGACGAAGACGCTGCCGGAAGAACAGCAGGCCGCGCTCAAGACCCAGATTCCGCTCGGCCGCCTCGGCAGCCCGGAAGACATCGCCCATGCCGTCGCGTTCCTCGCCTCGCCGCAGGCCGGCTACATCACCGGCACGACGCTGCATGTGAACGGCGGCATGTACATGTCGTAAGGATTTTCGTTTAACATCCGCGCCGTATCCCGTTTTTCAGGCGGATCGGCGCTTGATCGGCCATCAAGCCAACGCGCGTTTTTGCCGGCAGCAAACCTGATAAAATGCGCGCACTTGTAAATCTGAACTTTCCCTCGGAGGGGTAATGGATAACATCGAACAACGTGTCAAGAAGATCGTCGCTGAACAACTGGGCGTCGCTGAAGCCGAGATCAAGAACGAAGCATCGTTCGTGAACGACCTGGGCGCGGATTCGCTCGACACGGTCGAACTGGTGATGGCGCTCGAAGACGAGTTCGGCATGGAAATCCCGGACGAAGAAGCAGAGAAGATCACGACCGTTCAGCAAGCGATCGACTACGCTCGCGCAAACGTCAAGGCGTAAGCGCCTTTCGCGCTTGTCCGCCACGTCGCCGCGATCTTCGCGATTGACGCACCATCCTGCCGGCATTCGCGCCGGACGGACTAACAGCCACAGGGCTCGCAGGGCTGATTCCTGTGGCCACTGTGGCTTTTGTTTTTGTCATCCAATGGAAAAGAGGTTACCGTGAGCCGCCGTCGTGTTGTCGTTACAGGCCTGGGGCTGATTTCGCCCGTTGGCAATAATGTTGCCGACGGCTGGGCCAATCTCGTCGCCGGCAAGTCCGGCATCGCCACCGTCACGAAGTTCGATCCGTCGAACCTCGCCGTGCATTTCGCGGGCGAGGTGAAGGGTTTCAGCGCCGAGGAATACATTCCCGCGAAGGAAGCCCGCAACATGGATACGTTCATCCATTACGGCATCGCAGCCGGCGTCCAGGCAATCCGGGACAGCGGCCTCGAAGTGAACGAAGCCAATGCGGAACGCATCGGCGTGCTGGTCGGCTCCGGCATCGGCGGCCTGCCGATGATCGAAGACACGCACCAGACCTACGTCGATCGCGGCGCACGCCGGATTTCGCCGTTCTTCGTGCCGGGTTCGATCATCAACATGATCTCGGGTCACCTGAGCATCATGTTCGGCCTGAAGGGCCCGAACCTCGCGGCCGTGACGGCCTGCACGACCGGTCTGCACAGCATCGGCCTCGCGGCACGCCTGATCCAGGCCGGCGATGCCGACGTGATGGTCGCGGGCGGCGCCGAATCGACGGTGTCGCCGCTGGGCATCGGCGGCTTCGCGGCCGCGCGTGCGCTGTCGACCCGCAACGACGATCCGGCTACCGCATCCCGTCCGTGGGACAAGGACCGCGACGGCTTCGTGCTGGGCGAGGGTTCAGGCGTGATGGTGCTCGAGGAGTACGAGGCGGCCAAGGCGCGCGGCGCGAAGATCTATGCGGAAGTCTCGGGCTTCGGCATGACGGGCGATGCGTACCATATGACCGCGCCGAACATGGACGGTCCGCGCCGCTGCATGGTTGCGGCACTGCGCGACGCCGGCGTGAATGCGGACGAGGTCCAGTACCTGAACGCGCACGGCACGTCGACGCCGCTCGGCGACAAGAACGAGTCCGAAGCGGTGAAGGCGGCATTCGGCGAGCACGCGTACAAGCTCGTCGTGAACTCGACGAAGTCGATGACGGGTCACCTGCTGGGTGGCGCGGGCGGCCTCGAGTCGGTGTTCACGGTGCTGGCGCTGCACAACAACGTGTCGCCGCCGACCATCAACATCTTCAACCAGGATCCTGAGTGCGATCTCGATTACTGCGCGAACACCGCGCGTGACATGAAGATCGACGTGGCCGTGAAGAACAACTTCGGCTTCGGCGGTACCAACGGCACGCTGGTGTTCAAGCGCGTCTGACGCTGAAATCGCTTGACGAGTCCATTCGATGCTCCGGCCGGGCGTCCGCAGCGCTTTGCGTTGCGGGCCTCGGCCGTGTCGTATGTCGTGCTGGCCGTGTTCGTTGCGGCGGCTGCCGCGTCCGCGTACCTGTTCTGGGCGCCGCGGGCCGGTGCCGCCGCCGGCGCGTGCGGGTCCGCGGCGACGGCCGCACTGCTTGCGGTGTGTGCCGCACGCACCTGTGCCCGTCGGCTGCCGGCCGAGCTGCGGATCGATGCATTCGGGGAGATTGCGGCGTTTGGCCGCACCGGGCGCCTGCTGGCCCGGGGCCGCGTGACCGGCCATGCACACTGGAGCAGCCTGCTGCTCGTGCTGTCGGTCGGGCAGGGCGCCCGGCGTGCCCGGCCGCTGCTGATTCCGGCCGATGCGCTCGATGCCGCGTCGTTCAGCGCGCTGTCCGTGCTGGCGCGTACCGCGGGCACGGCGGGGCGGGCATGACGGCGGTGCGGTTACCGACCGTAACCAGCGGCGGGCGCCGGAACGCTACAATAACGTTCCGCGTTGCATCCCTAGTTAACGGATTTGTCAGGTGAGTGAAAAAGAAATCGATCAGGCTCTGGTCGAGCGCGTACAGAAAGGCGACAAGGCAGCGTTCGAACTCCTGGTCTCCAAATACCACCGCAAGATCATTCGGCTGATCTCGCGCCTCGTGCGCGATCCCGCCGAGGTCGAGGATGTGGCCCAGGACGCGTTCATCAAGGCGTATCGTGCACTGCCGCAATTTCGCGGCGAGTCGGCGTTCTACACGTGGTTGTACCGGATTGCCGTCAATACGGCGAAGAACTACCTTGCGACGCAGGGCCGCCGGGCACCGACCTCCACCGAGGCCGATGCCGAGGAAGCGGAAACTTTCTCCGACGCAGACCAACTAAGGGATATCAACACGCCTGAGTCGATGTTGATGAGCAAGCAGATTGCCGAGACGGTCAACGCTGCAATGGCCGTCCTGCCCGAAGAACTGCGCCAGGCGATTACGCTGCGCGAGATCGAGGGACTGAGCTACGAAGAGATCGCGGAAATGATGGATTGTCCGATCGGGACGGTCCGGTCGCGGATCTTCCGGGCGCGCGAGGCAATCGCTGCGAAATTGCGTCCGCTGCTCGATACGCCCGAAGGCAAGCGCTGGTAAGCGCGACGGGTGCAACGACGCGGGTCGGGGTCTAGTTACGGATAGAGTCGTGAAATCACGACGGGGTGTGTGCAAGATGGGGAGCATCATGGGGTCGGTCAATACGCAGTCGCAAGCGTGCTCGCGCGGCGAGCGCCTTTCCGCTCTGGTCGACGGTGAACTGTTCGACGGCCCGGAACACGGGCAGTTTCTGGCTGAGCTCGACCGCGCGGATCGCGCTGCGTGGGCCCATTACCACCTGATCGGCGATGCGCTGCGCTCGGACGAGCTCGCGCTGTCGCCCGCGCTGAGCGTCGCGTTTACCGCGCGCATGTCGGCCGCGCTCGAAAGCGAGCCGCACCTGCTCGCGCCGGCTGCCGCGCCGGTCGCGCGCAAGCTGCTGTCGCTGCGCCGCCGTGTCGTGCCCGCGTTCGCGGTGGCCGCCGCGGCCGCCACGCTGACGTGGATCGTCGTCCCGCAAATGCAGACGGCCGGTGCGCCGGGCGCCGTCCAGGTCGCATCGGCAGGCGCGCCGCAGAGCGGCAGCCTGCAGCGCGTGACGGTTGCGCAGGCATCGGCGCAGCCGGGCCTGCAGGACGTCAACATCATTCGCGACGCAAGTCTCGACCAATACCTTGAAGCGCACCAGCAATTCGCTCAGCAGCCCGTCGTCACGGGCTCGATGCCGCTGATCCGCGCTGCCGTGACCACCACGCCAGGCCAATAAACCCGATGCGGACATTGCAGTTGAATCACGCCATCTCCGGATGGAAGCGGCTGCCGGCCCTCCTGCTTTGCGCAGCCGCCCTGTTGTCCGTTCAATCCGTCCCAGCCAGCGCCCAGCAACCGGACGACCCCGTCGCCACCCGCAAGGGTGCGGCGGACTGGCTCGACCGCATCCAGCAGGCGGCGCAGCAGCAGAGCTACGAGGGTACGTTCGTCTACCAGCGCGGCGGTTATGTCCAGTCGTCGCGCATCGCACACGTCGCGTCCCGGGACGGCGAGTTCGAGCGGATCGAGTCGCTCGACGGCAAGCCGCGCAAGGTCCTGCGGCATAACGACGAGCTTTACACGTTCGTGCCCGAGCGCAAGCTGTGCGTGGTCGAGCGCCGCCAGACGCGCGATTCGTTCCCCGCGCTGCTCGGCGCGGGCGGCGAGCACGTGATGTCCGTTTATGACGCGAAGCTGCTCGGCAAGGACCGTGTGGCAGGGATCGACGCGCAGGTGGTCGAGCTCGTGCCGAAGGATGCATACCGCTTCACGTACAAGCTGTGGGCCGACGCCCGTACCGGGCTGCTGCTGCGTTCGCAGACGCTCGATGCAAGCGATCACGTGCTCGAGCAGGTCGCGTTCTCGCAACTGCAGACGGGTGGCGCGACCGGCGACAAGTCCGCGATCGCGGCCGGCATGCGGAACCTGAGCGGCTGGACGGTGGTCCGTCCGCCGGTCGCGACGGTCGACATGGAAGCGCAGGGCTGGCAGATCGCGCCGACCATCGCCGGCTTCCGGAAGATTCGCGAGGTGCGCCGGCCGATGGCCGCGCGCGACGCCGGCGATCCACCGATCGCGGTCGACCAGGCCGTCTTCACCGACGGGCTCGCGACGATCTCCGTCTTCATCGAGCCCGCCGAAAAGAACACGCGCAAGGAAGGCGCGGGCAGCACCGGCGCGACCCACGTTCTCGTGAAGCGCCGCGGCGACTACTGGATCACCGTGCTCGGCGAAGTGCCGCCGGCCACGTTGCAGCAGTTCGCGTCTGCCATAGAATACAAGGCTTCCAAGTAACGCTACGGCTTCCGACATGACGAAACTCACGCTGCGCAAAGTGCTCGCGGCGGCGGCGCTGTGGGCCTGCCTGCCGCTCGTCCCGCAAACCGCGGCCGCTGTCACGCCTCCCGCTGCCAGCCTTCCCGACTTCGCCGATCTGGTCGAGAAGGTCGGCCCGGCCGTCGTGAACATCCGGACCACCGCGAACGTGCCGATGCCTGGCCCGCGCGGCGGGCTCCCGCCGGGCTTCGACAACGGCGACATGTCGGAATTCTTCCGGCGCTTCTTCGGCATTCCGCTGCCGCAGGCGCCCGGCAACGGTGGCGGCAACGGCAACCCGAAGAACGCGCCGGCGCCGGACAATCCGCCCGACACCGAGCAGAACCGCGGCGTCGGTTCGGGCTTTATCGTGTCGGCAGACGGTTACGTGATGACCAACGCGCACGTCGTCGACGATGCGGACACCATCTACGTGACGCTGACCGACAAGCGCGAATTCAAGGCGAAGCTGATCGGTGTCGACGACCGCACGGACGTCGCGGTCGTCAAGATCCAGGCGTCCAGCCTTCCGGTCGTCGCGATCGGCGATTCGAACAAGGTGCGCGTCGGCGAGTGGGTCGTCGCGATCGGCTCGCCGTTCGGCCTCGACAACACCGTGACGGCCGGCATCGTCAGTTCGAAGAGCCGCAACACGGGCGACTACCTGCCGTTCATCCAGACCGACGTCGCGGTGAACCCCGGCAACTCGGGCGGCCCGCTGATCAACATGCAGGGCGAGGTGATCGGCATCAACTCGCAGATCTACAGCCGCACCGGCGGGTTCATGGGCATTTCGTTCGCGATTCCGATCGACGAGGCGATGCGCGTGGCCGACCAGCTGAAGGCAACCGGCAAGGTCACGCGCGGCCGCATCGCGGTGGCGATCGGCGAGGTGACGAAGGACGTGGCCGACTCGATCGGGCTGCCGAAGGCGGAGGGCGCGCTGGTCAGCAGCGTCGAGCCGGGCGGTCCGGCCGACAAGGCGGGCATCCAGCCGGGCGACATCATCCTGAAGTTCAACGGCCGGCCGGTCGATGCGGCATCGGATCTGCCGCGCATGGTCGGCGACACGAAGCCGGGCACCAAGGCGACCGTGAGCGTGTGGCGCAAGGGTCAGGCGCGCGATTTGCCGATCACGATCGCCGAGACGCCGGCGGAGACGACGGTGAAGGCCGAGCAGCGCAAGAATGCGCCGCAGAAGCCGCGCCAGGCCAATTCGCTCGGCTTGACGGTCAGCGACATTCCGGCGGATCAGATGAAGTCGCTGAAGCTGAAGAACGGCGTGCAGATCGACGGTGTCGACGGCCCGGCGGCGCGGGCGGGCCTGCAGCGCGGCGACATCGTGCTGCGCGTCGGCGACACCGACATCACGAGCGCGAAGCAGTTCGCCGAAGTGACCGCGCAGCTTGATCCGCAGAAGGCGGTCGCAGTGCTCGTGCGGCGCGGCGACAACACGCAGTTCGTGCCGGTGCGCCCGCGCCCGGCCCAGAAGTAACGCGCCGATGTTCACGCTCTACGGCCGCGGCTGGTGCCACCTGTGCGACGACATGCGCGACGCGCTGGCCCCGGTGGCGGCCGAATTCGGCGTTGTGCTCGACTACGTCGACATCGATGCCGATCCGGCACTCGTCGCCCGCTACGACGAGGACGTGCCGGTGTTGCTGCTGGACGGCACGGAAGTCTGCCGCCACCGGTTCGACGAGGCGAAGGTACGCGGTGCACTCGCGGCCCGGCGCTGAGCCGGGCCGGGGTGCCTGACGCGCCCCGCTCGGGGCTGTCGGCGGCAGGATCGCCCGCCAGCGCGTCCGGCAGGGTGCCCCGGGCCAGGCGTCCCTGACCGGGCGTCCCTAACCGGGCGTCCCAAATTACCGCCCGGCAAAGGCCTTTTCGGCTAAAATAGGCCGTTTTTTCACCGACTTACAAGGCGTGCTCCGCAGTCGTCGAGCGCGCCTTTTTCGCTTGATCGGCACTGAATGGATCATATTCGCAATTTCTCGATCATCGCGCACATCGACCACGGCAAGTCGACGCTCGCGGATCGCATCATCCAGGTATGCGGCGGCCTCGCCGACCGTGAAATGGAAGCGCAGGTGCTCGACTCGATGGATATCGAGCGCGAGCGCGGCATCACGATCAAGGCGCAGACGGCTGCACTGTCCTATCGCGCCCGCGACGGCAAGGTCTACAACCTCAACCTGATCGATACGCCGGGGCACGTCGACTTCTCGTACGAAGTCAGCCGTTCGCTGTCCGCGTGCGAAGGTGCGCTGCTCGTGGTCGACGCGAGCCAGGGCGTCGAGGCGCAGACGGTCGCGAACTGCTACACGGCGATCGAGCTCGGCGTCGAGGTCGTGCCGGTGCTGAACAAGATCGACCTGCCGGCCGCGAACCCCGAGAACGCGATCGAGGAGATCGAGGACGTGATTGGCATCGACGCGACCGATGCGACGCGCTGCAGCGCGAAGACGGGTCTCGGCGTCGAGGACGTCCTCGAGGCGCTGATCGCGAAGGTGCCGCCGCCGAAGGGTGATACGGCCGCGCCGCTGCAGGCGCTGATCATCGACTCGTGGTTCGACAACTACGTCGGCGTCGTGATGCTGGTTCGCATCGTCAACGGCACGCTGCGTCCGAAGGACAAGATCAAGATGATGGCGACCGGCGCGCAGTATCCGGTCGAGCACGTCGGCGTGTTCACGCCGAAGTCGCGCAATCTCGAATCGCTGTCGGCAGGGCAGGTGGGCTTCATCATCGCCGGCATCAAGGAACTGACGGCCGCGAAGGTCGGCGATACCGTCACGCACGTGACCAAGGCTGCCGCCGAGCCGCTGCCGGGCTTCAAGGAAGTGAAGCCGCAGGTGTTCGCGGGCCTCTATCCGGTCGAGGCGAACCAGTACGACGCGCTGCGCGAATCGCTCGAGAAGCTGAAGCTCAACGACGCGTCGCTGCAGTACGAGCCGGAAGTGTCGCAGGCGCTCGGCTTCGGTTTCCGCTGCGGCTTCCTCGGGCTGCTGCACATGGAAATCGTGCAGGAGCGGCTCGAGCGCGAGTTCGACATGGACCTCATCACGACCGCCCCGACGGTCGTCTACGAGGTCGTGCAGAGCGACGGCTCGACGATCATGGTCGAGAACCCGGCGAAGATGCCGGAGCCCGGCCGCATCGCCGAAGTTCGCGAGCCGATCGTCACCGTGAACCTGTACATGCCGCAGGACTATGTCGGCTCCGTGATCACGCTGTGCGAGCAGAAGCGCGGCTCGCAGATCAACATGCAGTATCACGGCCGCCAGGTGCAGCTCACGTACGAGATCCCGATGGCCGAGATCGTGCTCGACTTCTTCGATCGCCTGAAGTCGGTGTCGCGCGGCTATGCGTCGATGGACTACGAGTTCAAGGAATACCGTTCGTCGGACGTCGTGAAGGTCGACATGCTGATCAACGGCGACAAGGTCGATGCGCTGTCGATCATCGTGCACCGGTCGCAGTCGCAGTATCGCGGCCGCGAAGTTGCCGCGAAGATGCGCGAGATCATCCCGCGCCAGATGTACGACGTGGCGATCCAGGCCGCGATCGGCGCGCACATCGTCGCACGCGAGAACATCAAGGCACTGCGCAAGAACGTGCTCGCGAAGTGCTACGGCGGCGACATCACGCGAAAGAAGAAACTGCTCGAGAAGCAGAAAGAAGGTAAGAAACGCATGAAGCAGGTGGGTTCGGTCGAGATCCCGCAGGAAGCGTTCCTCGCGATCTTGCGCGTCGAAGACAAATAACAGGACTGATCCTTTTATGAATTTTGCGCTGATTCTTTTTGTGCTCGTCGTCGTGACGGGCGTAGCGTGGGTGCTGGACAAACTGGTGTTCCTGCCGCGGCGACGCAACGCGGCCGATGCGGCGATCGAGGAGTTCGATCGCCAGCAGTCGCGCATCGACAAGCGTTTCGCGGACGAAAACGCGGTGCAGACGCGTTCGAAGCTGCGCGACGAAAAGCTGCGCCAGCCGTGGTGGCTCGAGTACACCGCGAGCTTCTTCCCGGTGATCCTGGCGGTGTTCGTCGTGCGTTCGTTCATCGTCGAGCCGTTCAAGATCCCGTCGGGCTCGATGGTGCCGACGCTGCTGGTCGGCGACTTCATCCTCGTCAACAAGTTCGAGTACGGTCTGCGCCTGCCGATCGCGAACACGAAGATCACACAGGGCAGCCCGCTGTCGCGCGGCGACGTCGTCGTGTTCCGCTATCCGAAGGACGAGTCGGTCGACTACATCAAGCGCGTGATCGGCCTGCCGGGCGACACCGTCGCCTATCAGGACAAGCAACTGACGATCAACGGCCAGCCGGTGCCCGAAACGCCGCTGCCGGATTACTTCGACGACGAGCGCCAGAACTACGCGAAGCAGTTCGAGGAAACGATCGGCGCGAAGAAGAACGCGATCCTCAACAACCCTGCCGTGCCGCCGTTCGTGATGGGCGCCTACGACTATCCGTATCGCGACAACTGCACGTACAACAGCCGCGGCGTGATCTGCAAGGTGCCGCCGGGTCATTACTTCATGATGGGCGACAACCGTGACAACAGCGCGGACAGCCGCTACTGGGGTTTCGTGCCGGACAACAACATCGTCGGCCGCGCGTTCTTCATCTGGATGAACTTCGGCGACCTGAAGCGCATCGGTTCCTTCAACTGATCGCGTTCGACGTACACGCAATATGCGACGCACGGGCCGCGTCGCGTATTGCCGAACTACTTTAAGAACCGGCGGTAACACCGCCTCGTCACGCCTTTTCGCGTCCGGCCGTGCCGTTTCGGCCCGACCGGCGCCCGCGTTATACTCCTGCACATGCCCCTATCCCAGTTGGAAAGCCGGCTGCGCTACGAATTTCGCAATGCGGAATTGTTGCGCCAGGCTTTGACCCATCGTAGTCACAGTGCCACGCACAACGAACGGCTCGAGTTTCTCGGCGACTCCGTTCTGAATTGCGCGGTGGCCGCCCTTTTGTTCCAGCGTTTCGGCAAGCTGGACGAAGGCGACCTGTCGCGCGTGCGCGCCAATCTCGTCAAGCAGCAGTCGCTGTATGAAATCGCTCAGGCCCTGAATATCTCGGAAGGGCTGCGGCTGGGCGAGGGCGAACTGCGCAGCGGCGGCTTCCGCCGCCCGTCGATCCTCGCGGACGCGTTCGAAGCCATCATCGGGGCCGTGTTCCTCGATGGCGGCTTCGAAGCCGCCCAAGGGGTCATCAAGCGCCTCTATATCCCGATTCTCGACCATATCGATCCGCGCACGCTCGGCAAGGACGCGAAGACGCTGCTGCAGGAGTACCTGCAGGGGCACAAGATCGCGCTGCCGACCTACACGGTCGTCGCGACGCATGGTGCGGCGCACAATCAGCAGTTCGAGGTCGAATGCACGGTGCCGAAGCTCGACGTGAAGGTGTCGGGCTCCGGCGCGAGCCGGCGGGCGGCCGAGCAGGCTGCCGCGAAGAAGGCGCTCGACGAGGTGCTGGCGGCCGCGCCGATGCTGGCCGCAAAGCCGAAACGTTCGAAGAACGCACGCGGATCGAAGCACGTCGAGCCCGAAATCGTGCCGGGCGTGAAGGGCGTGCAGGAAGCGCTCGACCTGCGTTCTCCGGAACGGAAGGAGCGTGCGGTGGCGCGCGACGCGAAGATGGCTGCTGCGTCTGCTGCGTCCGACGCCGGCGCGCAGCCGACCGAGCGGCCGGCGCAGGCGCCGATGGCCGCGATTCGCGCGGCGCACGTGGAAACGGCTGCGGACAAGGCTGACCGTTCCGCGAAGCCGGCAGCCGACAAGCCTGCCGAAAAGGCGTCCGACAAGCCGTCGGATCGCGGCGAAACCGGCTCGCGCGCGGCGGACAAGCCGGCCGAGCGCGCCGACAAGCCGGCGGAAGGCACACCCCGTGCAGCCGACAAGCCGGCGGGCCAGGCGACCGATCCGGTCGTGTCGTCCGCTGACAAGCCGGCGGCCGGTTCCGATGCCGCTTCGCGTGCGGCGCCGCGCGCCCGCGACGCCGCGGCGCCCGACACCGAGACGCCGCCAGGCGGCGCAAGCCTCGCCGCCGCGCAGGCGCGCGCGGCCGATGCCGACCACTGAATTGCCCATCGATCGTGCCGCGCGCCGCGCGGCCGGTTCCGAACCTGTCTCCCAAACGATATGAACACTCCCGCTCCTACCGGTTTCCGTTGCGGCATGATCGCGATCGTGGGCCGCCCGAACGTCGGCAAGTCGACGTTGATGAACGCACTCGTCGGCCAGAAGATCAGCATCACGTCGCGCAAGGCGCAAACGACCCGCCATCGCATCACCGGCATCAACACGTTCGACGACGCGCAATTCGTGTTCGTCGACACGCCGGGTTTCCAGACCCGTCACAGCACCGCGCTGAATCGCTCGCTGAACCGCGCGGTCACGTCGACGCTCACGTCGGTCGACGTGATCCTGTTCGTGATCGAGGCCGGCCGCTTCGGGCCCGACGACCAGAAGGTGCTCGACCTGATCCCGCCCGGCATGCCGACGCTGCTGATCGCGAACAAGATCGACCGTGTGGCCGACAAGGCGACGCTGTTCCCGTTCATGCAGCAGATGAGCGCGCTGCGCGAATTCACCGAGCTCGTGCCGCTGTCGGCGCAGCGGCCGGAAGACATCAAGCGCCTGCTGGACACGATCAAGCCGTACCTGCCGGAAGGCGAGCCGATCTATGGCGAGGACGAACTGACCGACCGCAGTTCGCGCTTCCTCGCGGCCGAAATCCTGCGCGAGAAGGTGTTCCGCTGGACCGGCGACGAACTGCCGTACACGAGCACCGTGCTGATCGACAAGTTCGAGGAGGAAGGGCGCCTGAAGCGCATCTTCGCGACGATCCTCGTCGAACGCGATTCGCACAAGGCGATGGTGATCGGCAAGAAGGGCGAGAAGCTCAAGCAGATCAGCACCGAGGCGCGGATGGACATGGAAAAGCTGTTCGACGGCCCCGTGTACCTCGAGACCTTCGTGAAGGTGAAGAGCGGCTGGGCCGACAACGAGGCGGGGCTGCGCGCCTATGGGTACGAATGACGCGCTGACGTCGACCGAAGACGCGGTGACCGCCGGCGCGAACGACGCGCCGCTGCCGGCACCGCCAGAACCGCCGCGTCGCAAGGCGCGGCGCGCGACGTCTCGCACGTCCGATTTCCGCGTCGCCGAGCAGCCGGCGTTCGTGCTGCACAGCTATCCGTACCGGGAAACGAGCCTGATCATCGACGTGCTCACGCGCGATCACGGCCGCCTCGCGCTCGTCGCGAAGGGCGCGAAGCGCCCGCACTCCGCGCTGCGCGGTGTGCTGCAGACGTTCCAGCCGCTGCTGCTGTCCTGGTCGGGCAAATCCGAAGTGCGCACGCTGACGGGCGCCGAGTGGGTGGGCGGGATGTTGCCGCTCGGCGGCGACGGGCTGCTGTGCGGCTTCTACGCGAACGAGCTGCTCGTGAAATTCTGCGCACGCGAGGATCCCCAGCCGCCGCTCTTCAATCATTACGTGCTGACCCTCACGCGCCTCGCGCACGGCGAGCCGGCGGTGCAGGTGCTGCGCTCGTTCGAGCGCGTGCTGCTGCGCGAGACGGGCTATGCGATGGCGCTGAACCGCACGGTCGCGCGCCGCGCGGTCGAACCCGATCGCCGCTACGTGTTCGATCCCGAACGCGGCGTGCGCAATGCGGACGACGACGTGCCGTCGCACTGGCCGGTGATTACCGGACAGACGTTGCTCGACATGGAGCAGGACGATTACCATCGAGCCCAGACGGTTGCGCAAAGCAAGACGCTGATGCGCTTCCTGCTGAACACCTATCTCGGCGGCACGCCGCTTGCCACGCGTCAGATCCTGATCGACCTGCAAAACCTATGAGCTTCTTCCTGACAACGCCGACCGTCATCGACCTCGGCGTGAACATCGACCACGTCGCGACGCTGCGCAACGCGCGCGGCACGACCTATCCCGATCCGATCCGCGCGGCGCTCGCCGCCGAAGAGGCCGGTGCGGACGCGATCACGCTGCACCTGCGCGAGGACCGCCGCCACATCGTCGACGCCGACGTGCGCAAGCTGCGCCCGCTGCTGAAGACGCGGATGAACCTCGAATGCGCGGTGACGGCCGAGATGCTCGACATCGCATGCGAAGTCCGTCCGCACGACGCGTGCCTCGTGCCCGAGAAGCGCGAGGAGCTCACGACCGAAGGCGGCCTCGACGTCGCCGGCCGCTTCGAGGCCGTGCGTGCGGCCTGCACGCAGCTCGCCGACGCCGGTGTGCGCGTGTCGCTGTTCATCGATCCGGACGAAACACAGATTCGCGCCGCGCACGAAGCCGGCGCGCCGGTGATCGAGCTGCATACCGGCCGCTACGCCGATGCGCACGACGAAGCCGAGCAGCAGCGCGAATACGAGCGCATCGTGGCGGGCGTGCACGCCGGCGCGCAACTGGGCCTGAAGGTCAATGCCGGTCACGGCCTGCATTACACGAACGTGCAGCAGATCGCCGCGATCGACGGCATCGTCGAACTGAACATCGGCCACGCGATCGTCGCGCACGCGCTCTTCGCGGGCTGGGACAACGCGGTGCGCGAGATGAAGGCGATCATGGTTGCCGCGCGTGTCGCCGCGTTGCACGGCGGCGCGCGCTGACGATGCATTCCGCGCGCGCGCGTTTTACTCGCCACCCGGCATCGTCCGCGCATCACGGCGGGCGCTGACATGGCGATCTATGGCATCGGCACCGACATCGTCCAGGTAAGCCGCATCGCGGCCGTGCTCGAGCGCACGGGCGGCCGGTTTGCCGAGAAGGTGCTGGGCCCCGACGAACTGCGCGTGTTCCACGCGCGCCGCGCGCGCTCCGAGGCGCGCGGCATCGCGTTTCTCGCGACGCGTTTTTCCGCGAAGGAAGCGTTCTCGAAGGCGATCGGGCTCGGCATGCACTGGCCGATGACGTGGCGCGCGCTGCAGACCCTCAACCAGCGCAGCGGCGAACCGTACGTCGTCGCGTCGGGCGAGCTGGCCGACTGGCTCGCCGCACGCGGCATCACGGCACGCGTGACGGTCAGCGACGAACGCGACTACGCGGTGTCGTTCGTAGTCGCCGAGACCGACGCCGCGTCGCCGCCTGCACCCGTATCTGTTTCCCGACCCACTCCCTGACGGACTTCCCGATCCGATGAAAACGACTCCTGGCCCGGTCATGCTCGACGTCGTCGGCACGGCCCTGTCGCGCGACGATGCGCGGCGCCTTGCGCATCCGAACACCGGCGGCGTGATCCTGTTCGCGCGGCATTTCCAGAACCGCGCGCAGCTGACCGCGCTGACCGATTCGATCCGCGCGGTGCGCGAGGACATCCTGATCGCCGTCGATCACGAAGGCGGCCGCGTGCAACGATTCCGCACCGACGGCTTCACGGTGCTGCCCGCGATGCGCCGCCTCGGCGAACTGTGGGACCGCGACGTGCTGCTCGCGACGAAGGTCGCGACCGCGGTCGGCTACATCCTGGCCGCCGAGCTGCGTGCATGCGGGATCGACATGAGCTTCACACCCGTGCTCGACCTCGACTACGGGCACTCGAAGGTGATCGGCGATCGCGCGTTCCATCGCGACCCGCGCGTCGTCACGCTGCTCGCGAAGAGCCTGAACCACGGGCTGTCGCTCGCCGGCATGGCGAACTGCGGCAAGCATTTCCCGGGGCACGGTTTCGCGGAAGCCGATTCGCACGTCGCGCTGCCGACCGACGACCGGCCGCTCGACACGATCCTCAAGCAGGACGTCGCGCCGTACGACTGGCTCGGCCTGTCGCTGTCCGCGGTGATCCCCGCGCACGTGATCTACACGCAGGTCGACAAGCGGCCGGCCGGCTTCTCGCGCGTGTGGCTGCAGGACATCCTGCGCGGGCAGTTGGGCTTTGCGGGCGCGATCTTCAGCGACGACCTGTCGATGGAGGCGGCGCGCGAAGGCGGCACGCTCACGCAGGCGGCCGACGCGGCGCTCGCCGCCGGCTGCGACATGGTGCTCGTCTGCAACCAGCCGGACGCGGCCGAGGTCGTGCTGAACGGGCTGAAGGCGCAGGCGTCGGCCGCGTCGGTGCGGCGCATCAAGCGGATGCGGGCGCGCGGCAAGCCGCTCAAGTGGGACAAGCTGATCGTGCAGCCCGAGTACGTGCAGGCGCAAGCGCTGTTGCGTAGCGCACTGGCGTAAGCGGGGAAGGGCGGCGCGATGCCGCCCTCCCGTTGCCGAAAAAACCGCGCGTTCGCGCGGTTTCTTCATCGGGATGCGAAACGCGGGCAAACCGCCATTACGCAACTAACCGTCAAATCCAGCCGGCGCCCCGAACAACCTCGCGCCCGGTCAGTTGACCTTCATCCGCTGCAGCTTGTTGTACAGCGTCTTGGGGCTGATGCCGAGCAGCGTCGCGGCGCGATGGCGCGTGCCGCCGACCGCGTCGAGCGTCGCGCGGATCAGCAGGTCCTCGACGTCGGACAGCGGGGTGCCGACCTTGATCTGGACGCTGCTGCCGTTCAGCGCGGCGCCGGTCGCGAAGGTCGCTTCGCCCGCGCGGAGCGTCTCGATGAAATCGCCGGACGCGTCGTAGGCGAAGCGCACGCGCTCGTGCAGTTCGCGCACGTTGCCGGGCCATTCGTAGGACAGGCATTCGCGTACGAAGCCCGACGCCGCGCGCTTGTCGGTCGTGCTGCGTCCGGTGGCGCGTGCGTCGCGATTCAGTTCGTCGATCAGTGCGTCCGCGATGGCGAGCGCATCGCCGTCGCGCTCGCGCAGCGGCGGCATCGTGATCGATGCCGCGTCGAGACGCAGCCACAGATCCTCGCGCAGCGTGCCGTTCGCGACTGCCTCGCGCGCCGGGCGGCGCGTGGTCGCGATCAGCCGGAAGTCGCTCGTGATCGAACTCGTGCCGCCGATCCGCATGAAGTTCTGCGAGTCGAGCGCATGCAGCAGCGCCTCCTGCAGCACGAGCGGCAACGCGGTGATCTCGTCGAGGAACAACGTGCCGCCGCCGGCCTGTTCGAACAGGCCCGATTCGCGCCGTTCGGCGCCGTCGAACGCGCCGCGCTCATGGCCGAACAGCACGCTGTCGAGCGACGCGCCGTAACGCCCGGCCTGCGCGATCGTGCGGCAGTCGAACGTCACGAACGGCCCCTTGCGGCGCCGGCTCAGGTCGTGCAGCGTGCGCGCGGCCAGCTTCTTGCCGGCGCCGGCTTCGCCCGCGAACAGCACGGCCGTTTCGGAGCCCGCGTTGTGTTCGATCATGTCGTACACGTGCTGCATCGCCTCGCTGCGGCCGACCAGTGCCCCGAAGCGGCCGAGGTGGCGCAGCGACGCGCGCAGCGTCCGCACTTCGTCGATCAGTTCGTAGGGCCGCGGAATCCGGGCCAGCAGGCTGCGCAGGCGCGGAATGTTGATCGGCTTCAGCAGGTAGTCCCAGATGCCGTGACGCAGGCCTTCGATCGCGCTCTCGACCGTCGCGTTGCCCGTCAGCACGATCACCGGCAGCGAGCCGTTCGGCTGCTGCTGCGGCAGGTGCTGGAGCAGGTCGAACCCGCTGCCGTCCGGCAGGTTCAGGTCGACGAGGACGACATCGGGAATCGAGCGGCCGAGCGCCGTGCGTGCCTCGGCGAGCGACGTGGCCGTGTCGACCGAGAAGCCGTCTGCTGCGAGCAGCGCGGTCAGGCCGGACAGACTGTTGGGATCGTCTTCGACAATCAGGGCGTGTGGCATGGTGGACGCGAGTCGAGTCAAGAGAGGCGGGCTGTCGGCCATCGAGCCGGCCGCAGCCGCATGTCAGATTAAAAACTGATTTTATGCCCCGCTGAACGCCTGACGTGCATTATTTCTCCGTTGATATAAAACAGTTACCGATGATACAAATTGAATACCTTTAGTGCTGGATTTTGTGCTGCCTATGGTACCGCCGCACCGGTGCTGTCGACGGCAGGCAAACAAAAAGCGCCCCGCAGGGCGCTTTTTTCGATACGGAATTCGCGGGCGATTACGCGCGGCTGCGGTATTCGTTCGTACGCGTATCGATTTCGATCTTGTCGCCGGTGCTGCAGAACAGCGGCACTTGCAGTTCGAAGCCCGTCGCGAGCTTGGCGTTCTTCAGCACCTTGCCCGACGACGTGTCGCCCTTGACGGCCGGTTCCGTGTAGGTGATCTCGCGAACCAGGATCGTCGGCAGTTCGACCGAGATCGCCTTCTCGTTGTAGAACACGACTTCGCAAGCCATGCCGTCTTCGAGGTAGTTCAGCGCTTCGCCCATCATTTCCGCTTCGACTTCGTACTGGTTGTAGTCGGCGTCCATGAACACGTACATCGGGTCGGCGAAGTACGAGTACGTCACTTCCTTGCGGTCCAGCACGACGACGTCGAACTTGTCGTCGGCCTTGTAGACCGATTCCTGGCCTGCGTTCGTCAGCAGGTTCTTCATCTTCATCTTGACGACGGCGGAGTTACGGCCCGACTTGTTGTATTCCGCCTTTGCGATGACCCATGCTTCGCTGCCGATCTGCACGACGTTGCCTACGCGGAGTTCCTGTGCGGTCTTCATAAAAACTGTCCTGATCCAATCAAATAAATAGGTGCCTGAGCGTTGCGCAACGGCTGACGGCGCAAGCGGGGTGCGTTCCGGTGGGCGCCAAGCGCCTCAAGCGCGAGCGCTTGCGTGGTCAGCCGTCGGATAACCGTTTATTTTAACTGAGATTTTGCGTATTCCGCCAGCTTTCCGGCGAGATCGCCGACGCTCGCCAATGCGTCGGCCCAGCGGGCCGCGTTGGCGTCGAACGCGGCACGGTGTTGCAGCAAATCCGCCCAATCGGGCGTGCCGGCGCCATTCCACGCGTGCCAGAAGCGCTCGAGCGCCGCGCGCGGCGCGTCGGCAAGCCCGGCCGACAGGTGCGCGAGCGCCGCGTCGAGCTTCGGCAGGTGCGCATCGTCGGCCTGCGGGTAGATGTGCCACACGAACGGCTTGCGTGCCCATTGCGCGCGGACGAACGAGTCCTCGCCACGCACGAAATTGACGTCGGCCGCCCACAGCAGCAGGTCATAGTCGGCCTGCGGGACGAACGCGAGCCCGTAAGCGGTCAGGTTGCCGCGCTTCCCGCGTGCGCCGGCGCCGAACGATTCGACCCCGAAAAAACGGGCGAGAGCCGGCGATACACGGCCGGCGGGCACGAGCGCGACGACGGGCGACGGGCTGTCGCGCCACTGCGCGAGCAGTGCGTCGACGGCCGGATTTTCATACGCGAACAGGCTGACGACCGTCGTGCCGGGCGCCGGCGGCGCGTCGCCGGTCGCATGCTGCCACCACGCGGCACGCGCCGCCGCGTCGGCTGCGAAGGCCGTGCGGCGCGCGTCGAGGCCGCGTTCCTTCAGCACGCCGCCCGTGCCGGCCGACAGTCCCGGGAAGAAGAACGTCTTCAGCAGCGGGTAGCGCGGGTGCGGCGACGGCCGCAAATGGAAATCGGCGACCCAGTCCTCGGCGCTCAGGTATTCGAGATTGATCCATACGGGGCGGCGCGCGCGGCGCGCCATCGCCGCGAGATACGCGCCGGGCAGCTCGCACGCGAACGCCTCGATCACGACGTCGGCGATCTCCAGCGCGTCGCCGACTTCCGCATGCCAGTGTTCGACCGCGATGCCGTCGAGCATCTGCCGCCCGGCATCGGGATCGACCCCCGGCAGCAGCCGCGCGAACGTGTGCAGGTCGTCGATGAAGAGGCGCACCTGCCAGCCGTGTTCGTGCGCGAGCTGGCGGGCGAGGCGCCAGCACACGCCGATGTCGCCGAAGTTGTCGATCACGGTGCAGAAGAGGTCGCACGCGATCGGTTCGTCGGGCGCGAGCGGTGAAGCGGGGGCGGGGGCGGTGCGGGGCATCGAAGCGGGCCGGTGAATGCTCTAAACTGGCGATTCTAATGGACCCGTTCCGCGCCACAAGGCACCCGGATCACGCATGACATCCCCAGAAGCCGCCGACACCCCGTTCGAACCCAAGAAGATCCTCGCGCAGTTGCCGCACATGCCGGGCGTCTACCGCTACTACGACACCGCGGGCGCCGTGCTTTACGTCGGCAAGGCGCGTGACCTGAAGAAGCGCGTATCGAGCTATTTCACGAAGACGCAGCTGTCGCCGCGCATCGCGATGATGGTCACGCGCATCGCGCGCATCGAGACGACCGTCACGCGCTCGGAGGCCGAGGCGCTGCTGCTCGAGAACAACCTGATCAAGGCGCTCGCGCCGCGCTACAACATCCTGTTTCGCGACGACAAGTCGTATCCGTACCTGAAGCTCACCGCGCACCGCTTTCCGCGCATGGCGTACTACCGCGGCTCGGTCGACAAGCAGAACCAGTACTTCGGGCCGTTCCCGAGCGCGTGGGCCGTGCGCGAGAGCATCCAGATCCTGCAGCGCGTGTTCCAGTTGCGCACCTGCGAGGATTCGGTCTTCAACAACCGCACGCGGCCGTGCCTGCTGCATCAGATCGGGCGCTGCACGGCGCCGTGCGTCGGCGCGATTTCCGAGGACGACTACGCGATCGACGTGTCGAACGCCGCGCGCTTCCTGCTCGGCCGGCAGTCGGAAGTGATGAAGGAGCTCGAGCAGAAGATGCACGCGTTCGCGGCCGAGCTGAAGTTCGAGCAGGCGGCCGCCGTGCGCAACCAGATGAGTTCGCTCGCGACGGTGCTGCACCAGCAGGCGATCGAGGTCGGCAGCGACAGCGACGTCGACATCCTGGCGGTCGTCGCGCAGGGCGGACGCGTGTGCGTGAACCTGGCGATGGTGCGCGGCGGCCGGCACCTCGGCGACAAGGCGTATTTCCCGACGCACGTCGAAAGTGCGCTGACGCTTGCCGAAGGCGGGCTCGGCGACGAGGCCGAGGCGGCGCACGGTGCCGGCGAAGCCGCCGCGGCGTTGCCCGACCAGCCCGCGGAAGAGGCTGCCGCCGCGCGTGGCGCGGGGGCGCCGGTGGAGGCCGAGGTGCTCGATGCGTTCATCGCGCAGCACTATCTCGGCAATCGCGTGCCGCCGGTGCTGGTCGTGAGCCATGCGCCCGCGAGCCGCGACCTGCTCGAGCTGCTGTCCGAGCAGGCCGGTCACAAGGTGTCGCTGGTGCGGCAGCCGCAGGGGCAGCGGCGCGCGTGGCTGTCGATGGCCGAACAGAATGCACGGCTCGCGCTCGCACGGCTGCTGTCCGAGCAGGGCTCGCAGCAGGCGCGCACGCGCGCGCTCGCGGAGACGCTCAACTTCGAATGCGACGATCTCGCGACGCTGCGCATCGAGTGTTTCGACATCAGCCACACGATGGGCGAGGCGACGCAGGCGTCGTGCGTCGTCTACCACCATCACAAGATGCAGTCGGGCGAGTACCGTCGCTACAACATCACCGGCATCACGCCGGGCGACGATTACGCGGCCATGCGGCAGGTGCTGACGCGCCGCTACGAGAAGATGGTCGAGCAGGCCGCGCAGGCGGCGGCCGCCGACGACGCGGCCGGCATCGACGGCGAATCGACGCGCCAGGCCGAGGCATCGAGCCTGCTGCCGAACATCGTGCTGATCGACGGCGGCAAGGGACAGGTCGAGATCGCGCGACAGGTGTTCACCGAGCTCGGGCTCGACACGTCGATGCTGGTCGGCGTCGCGAAAGGCGAGGGGCGCAAGGTCGGCCTCGAGACGCTCGTGTTCGCGGACGGTCGCACGCCGCTCGAACTCGGCAAGGAGAGCGCCGCGCTGATGCTCGTCGCGCAGATCCGCGACGAGGCGCACCGCTTTGCGATCACCGGGATGCGCGCGAAGCGGGCGAAGGCGCGCCAGACCTCGCGGCTCGAGGAACTCGAAGGGGTTGGCGCGAAACGCCGCCAGCGGCTGCTCGCGCGGTTCGGCGGGCTGCGCGGGGTGGTCGCCGCGAGCGTCGAGGAGCTGGCAAGCGTCGACGGCATCTCGCACGCGCTCGCCGAGCAGATCTACAAGCAGCTTCACTGATCCGGCCGTGCGACCGGCCGAGCCTGAGCGCGTTCTCGCGTTCTCGCGTTCTTGTGGCAGGCCGGTCGACACGGCACAATTGCGAATCCTTTACTGACCCGCATGCCATGCCGTTCAATTTCCCGATTTTCCTGACGTGGGTACGGATCGTGCTGATCCCGCTCGTCGTCGGCGTGTTCTATCTGCCGGACACGGTGATGGGCGGTGCGCACCGCAACCTCGCGGCGGCGGCGATCTTCATCCTCGCCGCGCTGACCGACTGGTTCGACGGGTTTCTCGCGCGCAAGTGGAACCAGACGTCGTCGTTCGGCGCATTCCTCGATCCGGTCGCGGACAAGCTGATGGTGACGGCCGCGCTGCTGATCCTCGTGCAGATTGCGCGGGTCGATGCGGCGATCGCGCTCGTGATCGTCGGTCGCGAAATCGCGATCTCGGCGCTGCGCGAATGGATGGCACAGATCGGCGCGTCGAAGAGCGTCGCGGTGAACCAGCTCGGCAAGTTCAAGACCGCGTGCCAGATGGTCGCGATTCCGATGCTGCTGTACTACGGCCCGCTGCCGCTCGGCATCGCGACGATCGACACGCGCGTGTGGGGCGAGTGGCTGATGTATCTCGCGGCGGTGCTGACGATCTGGTCGATGCTGTACTACATGAAGCTCGCATGGCCGCAGATCCGCGAGCGCGGCGGCGCGTGACGGGGCCGGCACATTCGCTCGCGCAGGTTTTTGGAAAAAGGGCTGGAAAAGCCCTTGACATACGAATGTGCCTTCGACATAATCTCGCTTCTCCGCTGCACGACGAAGTAAGTGTGTGACGGGGAAGCAGTAGCGCAGCAATACTGCGGGAGTAGCTCAGTTGGTAGAGCGCAACCTTGCCAAGGTTGAGGTCGCGAGTTCGAGACTCGTCTCCCGCTCCAGATTTTTCTGGCAGCGTGTTGTACGGCAAAGCGCTGCAGATGCAGGACACATGCGGGAGTAGCTCAGTTGGTAGAGCGCAACCTTGCCAAGGTTGAGGTCGCGAGTTCGAGACTCGTCTCCCGCTCCAGATTTTTCTGGCAGCGCGTTGTACGGCAAAGCGCTGCAGGTGCAGGACAATGCGGGAGTAGCTCAGTTGGTAGAGCGCAACCTTGCCAAGGTTGAGGTCGCGAGTTCGAGACTCGTCTCCCGCTCCAAGTCATGGGGAAGCCACGCTTCCCTTTTTATTTGATGGACTGACGGTCCTCGAATAAAAAATCTGTCGCTTGCCTCCGTGGCATCAGGACAGTCCGCTTTTGGCGCGATAGCAAAGCGGTTATGCAGCGGCCTGCAAAGCCGTTTAGGCCGGTTCGACTCCGGCTCGCGCCTCCAAGTAGCAGAGAAAAAGCCCTGAGAAATCAGGGCTTTTTCTTTTTCCGGCCCGTTTCCCAAGATGGCAATGCTGGCCTGCCCCCTTCGGTAGGGCCAGCCGGCGTCTGGCAAAGTCCTGTTATCCCAGCTCCCGGAATGCGGCAGGAGCCTCCGCTGTAGCGTCTTCAGCCGTGCGTTCTCCGCCTCAAGATCCTTCAGCCGGCGCGCTTCCGACACCTCCATGCCGCCGAACTTCGCGCGCCATGTGAGAACGACGCATCACTGAAGCCATGCTTCCCGCACAGCGTCTTCACCGGCATGCCGGCCTCGGCTTCCTTCAGAAGCGCGATGATTTGCGCTTCCGTAAAGCGCTTCTTCAAGTTCGCTTCTTCTCCGAAAACGAACTCTACTAGGTTCTGACTGGCCCGGTTTGCCGGGGGCAGGTCAACTCGCAGCAGACGGTGCGATCCGTCAAATTGTGTCCCTCGAAGACACCGGCAGTTTTGTCATCGGTCGGACACAAAGTTGCTTTTTGCTGTTCGCGTTCCGGTCGGCTTCGCGCCGAGTTTTCAAATGCACCTGTCCGATTTAGTATGCGGAAAACATGCCACGCCCCGGGCGCGGCTCATTTTGCGGTGAGGAGACCATGCATCGTCGGACTGCAGCCCCCTACGTCATCGTGGCGGTCGGCATTGTGATCGCCTGCGCGTTGATGGGTCTGTGCGTGCTGCAGCTATTCCAGAGCCGTAACGACGCCCTGGAGCGCGCCAGCGAAACCTCGCGTAATCTCGGCCTGATGGCTGAGCGCGACATCGAGCGCAACTTCGAACTCTACGACCTGTCCTTGCAGGCGCTGATCCACGGCCTGCAGCGGCCCGACGTGATGGCGGCGGCGCCCACGTTGCGACGCGGCGTGCTGTTCGACCATGCGATGAATGCCGCCTTTATCGGTTCGCAACTGGTGCTCGATGCCAAGGGCAACATCATCCTGGATTCGGCCAGCGACGTGCCTCGCAAGGGCAATTTCGCCGATCGCAGGTACTTCACCGTCCACCGCGATAACCCTGATGTTGGTCTTTACGTCAGCGATCCGTTCGTGTCGCGCCTGCGTGCCGGCATGCTCAGCATCGTGTTGTCGCGGCGCATCTCGAATCCGGACGGGTCGTTCGCCGGCATCGCGCTGATTGCAGTCAACCTCGAGTACTTCCACCGGCTGTTTGCGGGCCTGTCGCTGGGGCAGCACGGTTCGATGTCGCTGATCGGCAAGGACGGCATCATGGTGATGCGTCAGCCGTACAACGTCAGCAGCGTCGGCCGCGACATCAGCAAGGCTGCGACCTTTCGACGATTTCGGAGCGCGCCGGAAGGCGTGTTCTCGGAAACGGCGTCGATTGACGGCGTACGTCGGCTCTACTACTTCAAGAACCTGCCGACTCTGCCTCTGATCATCATGGTCGCGGAAGCCGAGCAGGAGATTTATGCCGCGTGGCGGCACCGCGCCGTGACGATCGGCGCGTTAGTGGCCACCTTCGGCGCCGCTTTCATCGCTCTGTCGATCATGCTCAGCGGGCAACTGCGCCGCCGGATGCGCGCTGAGTCCGAACTGGTGCTGCTCGCACGCACCGACGGGCTCACCGGCCTGAACAATCGTCGCAGTTTCGGGGAGGTGCTGGATCGGGAGTGGCGTCGCGCCAAGCGGGCGCATTCGGTCTTCTCGCTGCTGTTCGTCGACGTCGACCGCTTCAAGGCTTACAACGATACTTACGGCCACCAGGCAGGGGATGATGCGCTGGCTGCGGTCGCCCGTTGCATCGGCGAGAACATCCGACGCCCGGCCGATACCGCGGCTCGCTATGGCGGGGAGGAATTCGTCGTGCTGCTCCCGGACACGCCGCAGACCGGAGCCACGCAGATTGCAGAACAGATTCGTGCGGCAATCGACGACCTGGCACTTGAGCACGCCGGTAGCGAATATGGGCGAGTGACAGCCAGTATTGGTCTGGCGACCTGGACGCCGGATCAGGACGGCGACCCTAGCGCGGTGATCAGGGAGGCCGACGAGGCGCTGTACTATGCGAAGACAACCGGTCGGAACAGGGTCGCTGCTTCTCAGGCAGCAGCTGACGGAGCGATCTGGCGGCTCCAGGAACGCCAAAGCCCGCTGTGAGCGGGCTTTCCTGCGTGCTACCGATTTGCTGCAGCAAGGGGCAGGAGCCTTGCTGGATAAGCTTCGTGCTTATCATTCCATCCGCTGAACTACGGGGGGAACGGTCAGCGGACGCTTGAGCTTTAAAAATCCGAACTGTCGAGCTGTATGCGTTGACCGGACTCAGGTGGCGCATGCCGGCTGATTGCAAGAGCGACATGGTCTCGGTTGCCCTCGAACGCCGCGAGAAGTTGCTCTGGCGTCTCCAAGTCACTTCCAAACTTCTCACGAATAACATCGGCTGGAAGTCTGAATGCGACATAGCCCCATCCACGGCGGTACGCAGAGAAAATTAGACCTGCATCCTCGCAGTAAACAGGGGCGGTGACATTGGTAACATCATCAGACATGTTGGTTTGGAGTGGCTCGTTCATCGCTGAGCTTGGAGTATTGCATCCACGCGTGAAAACTCAAGCTTCAACCGTGCTGATGCGAGCATTTCGGCGGCCGGTGTCGAGCCTTGTCAGGCAATGCGCAGGGACTGCTGCATCATTGGAGTGACGTTGGCAGGTTATCGTCGGGGTCCTTTCATGCCTTCCGACTCCATGGCCGCATTCCACTCCTCATTTGCCTCGATGGGGTCCATCGCTTCGTCAATCGACGCCGTTGCACGCTCGGCGGCGGCTCTGGTTTCGTCTGGCGGGGATGTGACGTCGCCGTCACCATCACCGTCACCGTCACTCGGGGGATGCAGCATGTCATTGAGCATCGCGCCCAACTCCGGCGTGTCCCATGGTAGCCCACGCCGAGTTCGGTCCTTGATGTAGTGCCTCACTTCCGCGTCCTGCTCAACGGTAAGCGGCAGCCCTCGGAAAGTGCTTTGGGGGCCAGGGTCAATCATCACATTCTCCTGCTTCCATTGAACTTTCAGTGTACTCGCCATTGCGAACACGAGAACCATGATCGCAACACTGGAGCTGGCAGGAATCAACAAATGCTTCCGTATGACGGGAACAGCTTTGATCGCACCGGGCATTGGATCCACGGTGAAACTGCGACAGGGAGAAGGATGTGAGCGGGGAGAGAGCGCTTTTTGAGCAATGGTGGTTTCGCGACACGCCAAGCGAATATCGCGCTGCCGTCATCCATCGAGTTCGGGATCAAGACGGCTATGTAAAGGGAACACGGGCGGCGGCTGCATGGGATGCGTGGAAGGGCGCACGGTACTGACTCGCGTTGTTTCGCGAAGCCCCGATCGCATGTTGAAGCGTAGGCCGCAGCCTGGGTTCCAGGTGGGAGGGCAGTCAGTTGCGTCGATTCCAGGTGGCTTATTCGAGTGGTCAATCTATATAAACGATTGATTTTAAAAATACTATGACGGCCTGCAAAGCCATTTAGGCCGGTTCGATTCCGGCTCGCGCCTCCAGCAAGAAAAGAAAAGCCCCGCTTCGGCGGGGCATTTGTTTCCGCGCCTCATCCTATTCCGCCGGATACGTCAACGTCACCAGTTCGCACTTCGACGTGCTCTTGCCGTCGTAGTCGTAAATCGCGAGCAGATGCTGGCCCTTGCTGTTCACGATCGGCAGCGTGATCGCGCGGCGATTCGGGTTGTTGCCGCCGGCGGGATCGTCGGAGCTCTGCTTGCGGATTTCGGACTCGAGATCCGACGGCGTGTTGATGCCGTTCTCCGGACCGCGGCTGCGCACCCGGCTGTAAAAGTGAAAACCGTTGTCGGTCCAGCCGCGCGGCAGCATGTTGCGCCACTGGTTGTTGGTGACTTCCTTCCACGGCAGATCGATATTGCCGCTCAATGCAAACGGCGTCGGACAGGCGCCGGCCGCGAACGCTTGCCCGCAGAAAAGCGGGACGGCGGCAAGCGACCACGCAACGCATCGGACCGTGAGTCGAGCGAGGCCGGCGTCGTGTCGCGATCGGGAATGGTGCGGCAGGGCATGGGGCGTTTTCATACGGCATCCTCCGGGTGATGGATCGGTGTGCGACCGCACCGCGGCCGCTGGGGAATACCGTATCGCCGCCGTTCTCGCGCAAGAATGCGGCGAACGTCACACGCGTCGTCACGGGGCGAAGGTGAGGGGCCGAGGCCCGGGATGCCAGGGAAAGCCAGGCGGCGCGGCGACCACGCGGCGCGATGGTTGATCGCGCGTTGTCGCGGCGAGGGCGGTGATCGTAGTGGCGCAGGCCGCTTGCAGCGCCGGTGCCGGCGCGAGATCGCCGGGCGCCCGGCGATTCCGATCAGCCGTCGACCGGCTGCACGGGCGTGTCGAGCCTCAACTGATAGAACGCCGCGTCGAGCCAGCGGCCGAACTTGAAGCCCGCTTCGGTGATCGTGCCCGAATGCACGAAGCCGAGGCGCGTATGCAATGCGACGCTGCCGCCGTTGGTCGCGTCGATGCAGCCGACCAGCACATGCACGTCGGCTTCGCGCGCACGACGGATCAACTCCCGCAGCAGCAGTTCGCCGAGCCCGCGGCCGCGATGGTCGCGATGCACGTAGACGCTGTGTTCGACCGTGTACTTGAACGCCGGGAACGCGCGGAACGTGCCCCAGCTCGCGAAGCCGACCAGCGTGCCCGCCTCGTCGACCGCGCCGACGACCGGAAAACCGCTGGCGCGCTTCGTCGCGAACCACGTAACCATCGCTTCCGGCGGGCGCGGCCGGTAGTCGTACAGCGCGGTCGAATTCACGATCGCATCGTTCAGGATCTCGAGGATGGCGGCTGCGTGCTCGGCCTCGCTGCAATCGATCAGGCGCACGTCGTCGCGCTGTTTCGGGGAATTCATAGGGGCTCCTGCGCCTGTCGGCTTTGAACGGATGACACACTCCGCGCGCCGGCGGCGGCGGGGACGTCGCAGATCGCGACGACATAACGCGCGACCTGCGACGACGGGTTGCTGAAAACCAGCGGCTGATCGACGCGCATGGCCAGGCAGTCGCCTTCGTGAAGTTCGTGAAGCTGGCCGCCGAACGTGACGTCGACGCGTCCATGGACGACCCACACCTGTTGATGCAGTGCGCTTTCGCGCCCGCCGGAGTCGTATGCGACGCACGCGCCGGGCGGGAAATCGATCTCGACGAGCTGAATCGGCGACGGCCAGCCGGGCGGCGACAGATTGCGCCGCACGTAACCGGATGCCGGATCGCGCCATTCCGCCTGCTGCGCGCGCCGCACCAGAGGGTGCGCGGGCGCGTCGTCGCGTTCGCCGTCGAACAGCCCGGCCAGCGACACGCCGAGACCCGCCGCGAGCTTGTCGAGCACGACGGCCGTCGGGCTCGCCGACGCGCGCTCGATGAGCGAGATCATCGAACGGCTGACGCCGGAACGCGCGGCGAGCGCATCGAGCGTGTAGCCTCGTAGCGTGCGCAAGTCGCGCACGCGCCGGGCGATGCGTTCGTTGATGCCGGTGTCGTCGGCAGGGGACCGGGTTGATTCTTTCATGATGGATTTATTGTCCAGCAAATTGGAATTCGAGGTCAACGGGATTCCTGCTGCCTCGGATCGGCGGTTCGCTGGCGGTCGGGCGCTTGCCCGGCGACCGGGGTGAGCGTAATATACGGAACGACTACATTTCGTTTAATTAGAGACATATGGGAATCATCAAGATATCCGAGCACATGCACGAACGGCTGCGCTCGACCAGTACCGCGCTGAGCCGTTCGATCAATGCGCAGGCGGAGCACTGGCTGCGCGTCGGGATGCTGGCGGAACTCAATCCGTCGCTGTCCTACGGCGATATCTGTCGGATGCTGATCGAGACTGAAGCCCGCGGCGGCGATGCCGGTCCGACGGAGTCGGTGGCCCACGGCTTCGAGCAGGTGGCGTAATGGCGAGGCGCGAAATCCCGATCCGCGGTGCCGCGGAAATCGCCAGGTCGCGCGAGGCAGCGAAGCTCGCGTCCCGGGTGCTGACGATGATCACCGAGCACGTGAAGCCGGGCGTCACCACCGACGAACTGGACGCGCGCTGCCGCGAATACATCGTCGACGAGCTCGGCGCGATCCCGGCGAACATCGGCTACCACGGGTATCCGAAAACCCTGTGCACGTCGGTCAACCACGTGGTCTGTCACGGCATTCCGTCGTCGCGGCCGATGCGTGACGGCGACATCGTGAATCTCGATATCGCGGTGATCAAGGACGGCTGGTTCGGCGACACGAGCCGCATGTACTTCGTCGGCGAGCCGGGCGAACTGGCGCGGCGCCTCGTCGCGACGACCTACGAGGCGATGCATGCGGGCATCCGCGCGGTTCGTCCGGGCGCGACGCTCGGCGACGTCGGCTATGCGATCCAGCAGGTCGCGCATCGCGAAGGGTTCAGCGTGGTCCGCGAGTACTGCGGGCACGGGATCGGCGACGTGTATCACGACGAGCCACAGGTGCTGCACTACGGCCGCCCGGGCACCGGCGTGCCGCTGCGGCCGGGAATGATCTTCACGATCGAGCCGATGCTGAATGCGGGCAAGCGCGATACGCGCGTGCTGGCGGACGGCTGGACGGTCGTCACGAAGGACCATTCGCTGTCCGCGCAATGGGAGCACATGGTCGTGGTGACGGAGCAGGGCTTCGAGATCCTGTCGGACGACGTGGCGCCGCAGGCGTTCGCGGCGCTTTCCGGCACGCACGCGGCCTGACGCGCGGCAAGCCGCGCGCAGCGGCCAACGAATGCGGGCCCCGTCATGAGGCCCGTTTCATGTGCAGTCGCGCGGCGGCGCGATCAGCAGGCGGCCGTTTCTGACGCCGCGACCGGCAGCGTCACGCTGCCTGGCCGCGCGCCTTCTGCCACGCGTGTTCGACGAACACGCGGCACAGCGCTTCCATCCCGTTGCGGTCCTCGTCGTCGAAGCGCGCGGCGACGGGGCTGTCGACGTCCCACACGCCGATCAGCGTGCCGTCGGCGGCCACCAGCGGCACGACGATTTCCGATTCCGACGCGGCATCGCAGGCGATATGGCCCGGGAATTCATGCACGTCGCGCACGACCTGCGTCTCGCGGGTCTGCGCGGCCGTGCCGCACACCCCCTTGCCGAGCGCGATACGCACGCACGCGGGCTTGCCCTGGAACGGGCCGACCACGAGTTCCGATCCGTCGAAGAAATAGAAACCGGCCCAGTTCAGTCGGTCGAGCGAGTGATAGACGAGCGCGGAGAAGTTCGCGGCGTTCGCGGTCAGGTCGCGTTCCGATTCGACGAGTGCGCGCGCCTGCTCGACGAGCGTCGCATAGAGTTCGGCCTTGGAGGCGTGAGGGTCGTTGGACAGCGTGAACATGGCTGAAATGCGATAAGGGTGGTGAAACGGCGGGATGGTGAAAAGCGCGATGCGCGTCCCGCAGTCTACGGCACGTGCGGCCTGTCTGCAGCGCCTGGTTCGCGGGGCGCGATGCCGAACGCGCGCGCAGGTGCCCGCGACGCCGCTCAATCGGGTTCGAGTCCGGCGAACCGTTCGGCCAGGAAATCGAGCAGCGCACGCACCGCCGGCAGCAGCCCGCGCCGCGACGCGAACACCGCATGCACGATCTCGCGGCGCGGCGCCCAGTCGGGCAGCACGGTCACCAGTTCGCCGCGCGCGACTTCGTCGCGCACCATCATCGTCGGCAACTGCACGACGCCGACGCCCGCGACGGCCGCCGCGCGCAGTGCGAGCATGCCGCCCGTCACGAGGCGCGGCTGGTGGTGGATTTCCGCCTGCGCGCCGTCGGGGCCGCGCAGCCGCCATACGTGCGCGGCCTGTGGCACACCGTGATCGAGGCTCGGCAGGCGGGTCAGGTCGGCGGGAACGGCCGGCGTGCCGAGTTCGCGCAGCAACGCGGGGCTCGCGACGAGGCACTGGCCGCGCTCGGCCAGCACGCGCAGCGCCAGATCGCTGTCCTCGAGCGGCGGCGGACGCACGCGGATCGCGACGTCGATCCCTTCGCCGACCACGTCGACGCGCCGGTTGGTCGCTTCCAGATGAATCTCGACGCGCGGGCACGCGACCATGAACGCGGCGATCATCGTGCCGACCAGCGAATCGAGCAGCACGACCGGGCAACTGACGCGCACGATGCCGCGCGGCTCCTCGTGCAGCAGCGCGATCGCCTCGTCGGCGGCGTCCGCCTCGACGAGCATCGCGCGACAGTGCGCGTAGTAGGTCTGGCCGACGTCGGTGACGGTGAAACGGCGCGTCGAGCGCTGGATCAGCCGCATCCCGAGCCGCGCCTCGAGCAGCGCGAGGCGGCGGCTCAGCTTCGATTTCGGCAGGTTCAGCGCGCGCCCGGCCGGCGCGAAGCCGCCGTGCTCGACCACCTGCACGAAGTAATAGAGATCGTTCAGATCCCGTTCGTTATCGTTCATCAAATGGAACGCTGAGTGCGATTTTGGCAGTCTACCGGATCGATCGTTCCATCTCTATATTCGTGTTCAGGATGCGAAACACGTGTTTCGCCGCAATTCGGAGAAGGCAAATGAAGAAGATCCAGGGTGTTTACAGCGCGCCGCGCGGCCATTGGGTCGGCGACGGTTTTCCGGTGCGTTCGATGTTCAGCTATCAGTCTCACGGGGCGCACCTGAGCCCGTTCCTGCTGCTCGACTACGCGGGCCCCGCGAACTTCGAGCCGGCTTCGGCGCCGCGCGGGGTGGGCCAGCACCCGCACCGCGGGTTCGAAACGGTGACGATCGTCTACGACGGCGAAGTCGCACACCGCGACTCGACCGGCGCGGGCGGCGTGATCGGCGCGGGCGACGTGCAGTGGATGACGGCCGCGAGCGGGATCCTGCACGAGGAATTCCACTCGGAGGCATTCACGAAGCGCGGCGGTCCGCTCGAGATGGTGCAGCTGTGGGTGAACCTGCCCGCCGCCGACAAGATGGGCGCACCTGGCTACCAGACGCTGCTGAACGCGGACATCCCGGTGGTCGAACTGCCGGACGGTGCGGGTCGCGCGCGGATCATCGCGGGCGAACTCGACGGGCGGCGCGGCCCGGCCCGCACGCACACGCCGATCGACGTGTGGGACGTGCGGCTTGCAGCCGGCGGCCGTGCGCGGTTCCCGATCGCTGAAGGGCGGACGCTTGCGGTGGTCGTGCTGAGCGGTACGCTGATGGTGAACGGCGAGACCGTTGCCCGCGAAGCGCAGTTCGTGCAACTGAGCCGCGACGGCCGCGATGTCGACATCGAAGCGAACGGCGATGCCAAGCTGCTGATTTTGAGCGGCGAACCGATCGATGAGCCGATCGTCGGTTACGGGCCGTTCGTGATGAACTCGCAAGAGGAAATCCGGACCGCGGTCGACGATTTCAACAACGGCCGCTTCGGCAGGATGCCGTCATGACGGACAGGCCCCGCGCAATTGCGGGGCCGTTTCCCATGCGCGGAAGGGCGGTCGCGTGCCGCGTGCGCTTCGAGGCATAATCGACGGTTGCCACGCGCCGGCCGGCGCGCCCGAATCAGGACCGACCATGAACGCTTCCGCACCTGCCGCATCCCCGCGCGCCGACGATCTCGACTGGCGCTGGAACTCCTTCGACGCGCTGACGGCGCGCGAAGTCTATTCGATCCTCGATGCGCGCAGCGCCGTATTCGTCGTCGAGCAGAACTGCGTGTATCGCGACATCGACGGTGCGGACCAGGCCGCATGGCACCTGGCCGCGTACGATCCGGCGGGCCGCCTGGCCGGCTACCTGCGCGTGCTGCTGCCGGATGCGCAGAACGCCGACGTGCGCATCGGCCGCGTGCTGACGACCGCGCCGTTTCGCGGCGCCGGCCTCGGCAACGCGCTGCTGTCGCGCGCGCTCGAGCACATTCGCGCGCAGTGGCCGGATACGCCGGTGAGCCTGCATGCGCAGGCCCACCTGCAGCGTTTCTACGGGGCATTCGGCTTCACGCCGAGCTCGGACGTGCACGACGAGGACGGCATCCCGCACGTGTGGATGACCAGCGCGCGCGGCTGACGCGCGGCGCGCCGTCAGTGGGCGGCGCGCGTCACCGACGCTCGCTCCGCGCGCCGGGCCGCAACCCGCTCGTCGAGCAAGCGGCCGCGTGCGGACAGCCGCAGCCAGTGCCGCAGCGCGATCAGCGCGCCGATCACGCTCATCATCGAACCCGGAATCCACAGCAGCAAGCCGCCGATCTGCTGGTCGCGCAGCGGGCTGAGCCACGTGAAGGCGCGCCCGCAGATCGAGTAGATCGGATACAGCTCGTGCGGCGTGAAGAAGATCAGCGCGCCGAGCGCGATCTGCGGCGGGATCGCCGCGACGACGCTCAGGATCCGGCGGCCCGGCGACAGCCGCGCGGGCGGCGCGGGACGCGGATCGACGACGAGCCACCAGAACAGCAGCCCGTCGATCACCATGCTCCAGTTCATCATGCGATACAGGCGCCAGTCGAGCATCGCGATGAAGTGGATCGGCGACAGCAGCCAGAAATAGATCAGCCCGACGAACAGCACGACCGCGACGACCGGATGGAACACCACGTCGAGCGTCGCGCGCACGGGTGCCCAGGCAAGCGCGGGGCGCACGAAGCGCTGCCGCCAGCGAAACGGAATGCCCGCGCGGATCGCCGCACCCGGGTACGCCAGCGCGATGAAGAACGGTCCGAGGTGATGCAGCACCAGGTGCTGCGCGCGGTGCATGAAGAACTCGTGCTCGAAGAAGTAGTCGAGCCGCGTATGCAGCGCGATATAGAGTGCCGTCAGCCCGAGCCAGAACGAGAACTGCCGCAGCGGCGACACCTTCGCCTTTCTCGCGCCGCGTGCGAACAGCACGGCGGCCGTCAGCACCGCGATGACCACGGTCGGCGACGGTTCCCACGGATCGAGCCAGTACAGGGCGTTCATCGCGCGCGCATCACTTCGCCTGGGCCGGCGATTTCACGGCGAACGGCGTGTCGACCGTTTCGCCGTCGGAGAACTTCAGGCGCAGGCGCACGGTGTCGCCGGGCTTGATCGCGTGCTTCGGTTCCTCGAGCATGAAGTGATAGCCGCCCGGCGCGATGTCGACCTTGCCGCGCGCGGGGATCGTCAGCTTGTCGACCATTTCCATCTTCTGCGTCGAGCCGTTCGACACGGTCTGGTGCAGCATCGCCATCCCGTAGTCGGGGCTGTCGACGTCGACGAGATCGACCGGCTTGTCGCCCGTGTTGACGAGCGTCACGTAGCCGCCCGCAGGCAGCTGGTTCGGCAGCCAGCGCACCCACGCATTCTGCGCGGTGATCGCGCCGGCGGCGTAGGCGTGCGCGCCGGTGCATAGCGCGGCGAGGAGGGCGAACGTCTTGAGGGGCGTCTTCATGTCGGAATTCATGTGGTGGAGGCAGTGTCGATGATCCGGCGCACATCGGCGGCGATGGCGTCGGGCGAATCGCGGTCGGTCGCGAGCAGGCGCGCGCGACCGTTCGCGTCGAAGATGTAGACGGCCGAGCTGTGCGTGACCTCGTAGCCGCCGGACGGATCGCGCTTTTCCATCTGGTACGCGACGCGATAGCGTTTCGCGAGCGATTCGATCTGGCCGTCGGTGCCGGTCAGGCCGCGCGCGTGCGCGGCGTCGAACGCAGCGACGTACGACTGCATCGCCTGCGGCGTGTCGCGCGCGGGATCGACCGAGACGAACAGGATGCGCACGTCGTTCGCCTGCGGACCGAGCTTCGCGAGCACTTCCATCAGCCGTGCCATCGTTTCGGGGCAGACGTCCGGGCAGTGCGTGTAGCCGAAGTAGACGAGCGCGATGCGGCCGTGAAATGCGTTTGCATCGACCGGGTGGCCGTCGCCGCCGGTCAGCGTGAACGACAGGTCGGGCAGGTGGCCCGTGACGTTGGTCAGGTGCCAGTCCGGCTCGTCGTGCGTGCAGGCGGCGAGCGCGACGGCGACGGTCAGCGCCGCGGCCGTGCGGACGAAGCGGGTCAAGCTGAGGGAGCGCCGGTGTGGCGCGGGACGGGCAGACGACATCTTAGGGACTGTTTCCATATGGAACGCGCATGCGTTGCCACGAGAACGGCCGCTCGCGAGGCGCGCGACGCCGCGAATACTGACGTATTCGCAAGGAGCGCAACGCGGCGAGCGGCCGTTCTCGTGGCAACCCCAAATTAAAAAATTCATGTCACGGGAATGCCCGAAATCGCCCGTATGGCGGCGTCGTTCATCGCTTGTTTGGCTCGGCCAAACGGCGCTCCTCACTCCTTGCCATACGGGCGATTTCGGGCATTCGCATGTGCGTTCCATATGGAAACAGTCCCTAATGCTCGATCGGACGGAACGGTCGTCGGCCGGCGCGGCGCCATGCGTCGCGCGGCCGACGGTTGCCGACTGTAGCGCAAATCCCGCGCCCGCGTCCTTTCGAAACCCGTACGGCACGGGCGAACGGGGCAATATGTCGCAGTTGACGCGGGCGGCGGCGCGAGGTCCGCGCTGCGCCGGTTTCGCCCATCTCGGTACGCAGGCGCGGTAAGATGCGCACAATTCCATTCTTGCAGCGGCGGCCCCGCGTTTGCAGGCCGCTCCTCAAACCATCGAATCGATGCAATCCGTTCCGGCTTCCCTGTCCCTGACCGACACCGCGTTCTTTTTCGACTTCGACGGCACGCTCGTCGAGCTGGCGCCGACGCCCGACAGCATTCACGTGCCGCCGTCGCTGCTGACGCTGCTCGACGAATTGCGGCGCCGCTCGCACGGCGCGGTCGCCGTCGTATCGGGTCGCGGCATCGACAATCTCGACACGTTCCTGAACATGCCGGACCTGCCGATCGCCGGCCTGCACGGCGCCGAGCGCCGCGACGCGAACGGCGACACGCAGCGCATCGGCTTCAACGACGAACGGCTGCTGCGCATCGAGCGCGAACTCGCGGCCGTCGTCGATCGTCATCCGGGCATGCTGCTCGAAATCAAGGGGGCGGCCGTCGCACTGCACTACCGCAACGCGCCGGAGCGCGAGCCGGCCGCGCGCGAGGCGGCCGAGCGTCTCGTCGCCGAATATGCGGATGCGTATGTCCTGCAGCCCGGCAAGATGGTGTTCGAGATCAAGCCGAAGGGCGTCGACAAGGGGCGCGCGCTGGCCGCATTCCTCGACGAGCCGCCGTTCGCGGGCCGCGTGCCGCTGTTCGCGGGCGACGACCTGACCGACGAGAAGGGTTTCGCGGTGGTCAACGCGCGCGGCGGCCTGTCGATCAAGGTCGGCGCGGGCGAGACGTCGGCCCGCACGCGGCTCGACTCGGTCGACGCGCTGCACGCGCAGATCGCCCGCTGGCTTGGCGCGGAGCAGCCGGGCGCATGAGCCGACTCATCATCGTTTCAAACCGCGTCGCGCCGATTTCGGAAGGCGAGCCGGCGGCGGGCGGCCTCGCGATCGGCGTCTACGATGCGCTGAAGGAGACGGGCGGCATGTGGTTCGGCTGGAGCGGCGAGGTGGTCGCGTCCGGTGCGCCGCAGATCCGCATCGAGGAGCGCGGCCCCGTGACGTTCGCGACCGTCGGGCTGTCGCGCCGCGATTACGACCAGTACTACCGCGGTTTCTCGAACGCGACGCTGTGGCCGGCATTCCATTACCGCGCGGACCTGATCCAGTACGACCGCCACGAGTTCGAAGGCTACCGCCGCGTGAACGACTGGCTCGCGCAGCAGCTCGTGCCGCTGCTGCAGGACGACGACGTGATCTGGGTGCACGACTATCACCTGATCCCGTTCGCGCGTGCGCTGCGCGAGGCCGGCGTGAAGAACCGCATCGGCTTCTTCCTGCACATCCCGTTTCCGGCCGCGCAGGTGCTCGTCAACGTGCCGCCGCATCGCGAGCTCGTCGAATCGCTGTGCGCGTTCGACCTGCTCGGCTTCCAGACCGAGCCCGACCTGCGCGCGTTCTGCGACTACATCGAGTTCGAGGCCGGCGGCGAAGCGGCGCGCGACGGGCGCACGGTGCGCGTGAGCGCGTTCGGCAACACGCTGCGCGCGGCCGCCTATCCGATCGGCGTGTACCCGGACGAGATCGCGTCGCTCGCGCAGGCGGGCGAAAACGGCAAGGCCGTGCGCACGCTGGCGACGTCGCTGCGCGCGCGCCAGTTGATCATGAGCGTCGACCGGCTCGATTACTCGAAGGGGCTCGTCGAGCGGTTCCGCGCGTTCGAGAAGCTGCTGGAGCACCAGACATCGATCCGCAACCGCGTGTCGTTCCTGCAGATCGCGCCGTCGACGCGCGCGGACCTGCGCGCGTACCAGGACATCCGCCTGCAGCTCGAAGCGGAGTCGGGGCGCATCAACGGACGCTATGCGGAGCTCGACTGGGCGCCGATCCTCTACATTCACCGCCAGTACGACCGGCAGGTGCTGGCCGCGCTGTATCGCCTCGCGCGTGTGGGCTTCGTGACGCCGCTGCGCGACGGGATGAACCTCGTCGCGAAGGAGTATGTGTCCGCGCAGAATCCGGATGATCCGGGCGTGCTCGTGCTGTCGCGTTTCGCGGGCGCGGCGCGCGAGCTCACGGGTGCGCTGATCGTCAATCCGATCGATATCGACGGGATGGCCGATGCGCTGTCGCAGGCGCTGACGATGCCGCTCGCCGAGCGGCGCACGCGTTACGCGGACATGATCGCGCAGCTGCGCGAGAACAACGTGTCGGTGTGGCGCGACAACTTCCTGCGCGATCTGCAGCACGGCTAGCCGGCTGTCTCCGGGGCAATAAAGTTCTTTGCGGATTTCCGGGGAGAAGCCCCGGCACTCCGGCAATCGGCGTGCGTCGGTCACGAGTCCGCACGGCACGTGAGCAACCATTAATGCGACAGCGTCGCGGCATGATCGTGCTCGCGCAGCTCGCCAGGAATCGCGCACTGCGCGAGCCCGCCCGCATCGATCCACGCGCGTGTCCGTTCCGCGGCCTTGTCGATCAATTGCGCGCACTGCGAGTAATCGTATGACGACACTTCGAGCGGACAGAGCGGCGGCACGACATGGATTTGCGCGCGTGCGGCGTACAGCTCCAGGTCGCGCACCAGTTGCCGCGCGATCACGAGCGTCAGCGCGTGCGTCGCATGGGCGATCGCGCTGCGCGGCGGCATGCGTAACGCACAGGCGAACCCGGCCGGCAGCACGACGATCCGCTTGACGCCGAGCGCGATCGCAACGGAGATTGGCGTATTGTTCGCGACGCCGCCGTCGACGAGTTCCACGCCGCCGATGCTGACCGACGGAAACACGCCGGGAATCGCCGCGCTGGCCTGCACGGCATCCACGACCGAGCCGGCGGACAGCACGACTTCGTGGCCGTTCAGCACGTCAGTCGCGACGATGTGGAGCGGCAACGCTGCCTGCTCGATCCGCCGGTACGGCAGGTTCTTTTCCAGCAGCAGGCGCAGCGCATCGGCCTCGACCAGATGCGGCCGGTTGCGCAGCAGCATCGCGATGACGCTGCGCACCGAGAACGGCATGACGTCCTGGCGGCGGATTCTGCACCACAGCGCGGCGAGCGTCGCGACGCCGTCCGCGTCCGGCCGGCCGGCGAAGTAGGCGGCATTGATCGCGCCCGCCGACGCGCCGACGACGCAATCGGGCCGTTCGCCGCTCGCGACCAGCTCGCGGAGCATGCCGACCTCGATCGCGCCAAGACTGCCGCCGCCGGCGAACACGAAGGCGGTCGAGGGAGTGGGATCGGAAGTCACGGTGCGCCCTCCTGCGGTTGGCTGCGACAGTGCCTTCTCCATGATGGATCGTGCGGCGCCCCGGATGCCCTGATGAAAACCCTGCCGGCACGCGGTCCCGGCCGCTCGGCCGACGATGCGCGCCGCGTTCCCCGGAATGCCGCGATGAGCCGAAAAAAAACCGCCGTGCATGAAGCACGGCGGTTTTTTTGTTGGCTGCGCGCCGCGGCGTCAGGCCGCGCGTTCGCCGGTCGGTGTGGTGCCGTCGGGCGCGTGATGGCGCCCGTGCTGCTTCGCGAGCAGGTCGCGGTACAGGCCCGGGCGGTTGCGCAGCACGTCGGGGCTGCCGTCGTCGATCACCTTGCCGTTGCTCATCACGATGATCCGGTCGAAGTTGCGCAGCGTCGACAGCCGGTGCGCGATCGCGATTACCGTGCGGCCGACCATCAGGCGGTCGAGCGCGCTCTGGATCGCTTCCTCGGATGCGCTGTCGAGTGCGGACGTCGCTTCGTCGAGCAGCAGGATCGGCGCGTCCTTCAGGATCGCGCGCGCGATCGCGATGCGCTGGCGCTGGCCGCCCGACAGCTTCACGCCGCGGTCGCCGACGATCGTGTCATAGCCTTCCGGCATCGCCTCGATGAACTCCGAGCAGCGGGCGTCGCGCGCGGCGGCGAGCACTGCCTCGCGGGTCGCGTCGGGGCGGCCGTACGCGATGTTGTCGTAGATGGTCCGGTGCAGCAGCGAGATGTCCTGCGGCACGAGCGCGATGGCATGGCGCAGGCTGTCCTGCGTGATCGCCTTCACGTCCTGGCCGTCGACCATCACGGCGCCGTCCTGCGTGTCGTAGAAGCGCTGCAGCAGCGCGAGCACGGTCGACTTGCCGGCGCCCGACTTGCCGATCAGGCCGACGCGCTGGCCCGGTTCGATATGGAGGTCGAAGTGGTCGAGGATCGCGCGGCGGTGCGGATACGCGAACGTCACGCGTTCGAAATCGACGCGTCCGCCCTTGGCCGACAGCGGCTGCGCGTCGGAGCGGTCCGGCATTCCGTGCGGCTCGAGCAGCGTCTTCACGGCTTCGGACAGGCGTGCCACGTGCTGCGTGACGTCGACGAGCGCGACCGCCAGATCGCGCGTGCCGTGCAGGATCGTGAAGCCGAGCGAGCTGACGAGCACGATGTCGCCGGACGTCGCGCGGCCCTGGTCCCACAGCCACAGCGCCCAGCCGAGCAGGCCGGCGGACAGCATCGCGGTGATCACCGCGTGCAGCAACCGCAGTTTCTCGAGATAGAGCAGGCTTTGCTGGCGCGCATCCATCTCGGCCTTCACCGTCGCACCGAAGCGCTTCTGTTCGCGCAGCGTCATCCCGAACGCACGCACGAGGCCCATGTTGCCGATCACGTCGACGAGCTCGCCGTCGACCGCGGCGGCCTTCGACGCGAACGCGTGATGGCGCGCGGAGCCGCGCCCGGCGAGCTTGAACAGCACGACGGAGAGCACGGCCGAACAGCCGAGCAGGCCGGCGGCCATCAGCGGGTTCACGACGATGATCATCAGGATCGCGCCCATCACCGCGATGCACGGCGGCAGCACGTTCCACGCCATCGTGTTCTCGGACGTATAGACGGCGTTCGACGTGGCGGTGATGCGGCTTGCGAGCGTGCCCGGCTGCTTTTCCGAGTAGTACGTCGGCGAATGGCCGATCAGGTACTGGAACAGGTCGCGCCGCAGGTCGCCGGTGACCGCGACGAACGTGTGCGCGGCGACCCAGCCGCCGACGCGCCACAGCAGGTTGTCGGCCGCGATCAGCCCGACGAGCAGCGCGAAGGCGCTCCACAGCGGGCCCGGATGATGGCGCCCGGCCGCGAGCACGTCGATCAGGTGCTTGATCGCGTATTGCGAGCCGAGCGCGCACCCGACGGCGGCCAGCACGCTGCAGAGCACGACGAGGTGCGCGACGGGATGCAGGCGGATGTAGCGGAACAGGAACGCGATCGGCCGATGCGCGTAGCTCGACAGCTTCGCGTTGTGGGCGTTGCGCTGGGCAGGGGTGAGAGATTCCAAAATATGCGTGCGGTGATTCGGTGATTGAGCGGAGCGGCTGGGTCGCAGCCGGCGGTCGCCCGGACTGAATAATCCGGCATTGTAAACAAGGCCGTGCATTGCGCTGCGCGAATCTTGCCTTGGCCAGGGGCGCGCGTTCAATTCTGAGATAAAATCCTGCATCCCGTCCTGCCGTACGCACCGGAATCGCATCGGCAGTGGCGAGATGACACGGAACGCCAAAAGGGCCTTCCACTCTAGAACGGACGCCCAAGTCCGCGGGTTGCAAAGTGTTGCGCCTTTGTAACAAAGTAAAGTGTTTGAAATGTCGTGCGCCGTATCGGGATTAACCCTAGATAATCGGCTCCGGGTTCGATTCCAGGTTTTTTACGAACCCCTGTCAACGGGTCTTCGTTTCAAACGTTCTATGCCTGTCGCGTCGCCGACGCTCCTTGAGCAGCGCGGGTTCGACGCCCCCGGCAGGCTGATTCGTCCGATGGTCGGACGAAATGCATCCAGCCCGGACCGCCGGCAGGTTGCCGACCCATACCTGGTTTTTAGCCGAATTTTTAGGAGTTACGCATGCGAATCGCCCAAATCGCTCCGTTGCACGAAGCGGTGCCCCCGAAGCTTTACGGTGGTACCGAGCGAGTGGTGTCCTACCTCACCGAAGCACTTGTCGAGATGGGGCATGACGTCACGCTCTTCGCGAGCGGCGATTCGCAAACGTCGGCGAAGCTCGAAGCGTGCTGGCCGCAGGCGCTGCGCCTCGACCCGACGATCCGCGACGTGATGGCCCCGCACATGCTGCTCCTCGAGCAGGTGCGCCGCCGCGCGGAAGAGTTCGACGTCCTGCACTGCCACATCGACTACTACCCGTTCTCGCTGTTCTCGCGCCAGCCGGTCCCGCATCTGACGACGATGCACGGCCGTCTCGACCTGCCGGAACTGCAGCCGATCTTCAACGCGTTCAGCGACGTGCCGGTCGTGTCGATCTCCGACAATCAGCGCATCCCGCTGCCGCAGGCGAACTGGCTGTCGACCGTGTACCACGGCCTGCCGGAAAACCTGCTGACGCCGATCCCGAACGTGAAGCCGAGCTACCTCGCGTTCCTCGGCCGCATCTCGCCGGAGAAGCGCGTCGACACCGCGATCCGCATCGCCGAGCAGGCCGGCCTGCCGATCAAGATCGCCGCGAAGCTCGACAAGGCTGACCGCGCGTACTACGAAGAGAAGATCAAGCCGCTGTTCGCGCTGCCGCACGTCGAGTACATCGGCGAAATCAGCGAGTCGGAAAAGACCGAATTCCTGGGCAACGCGCACGCGCTGCTGTTCCCGATCGACTGGCCGGAGCCGTTCGGCCTGGTGATGATCGAGGCGATGGCCTGCGGCACGCCGGTGATCGCGTTCAAGCGCGGCTCGGTGCCGGAAGTGATCGACAACGGCGTGTCGGGCTTCGTCGTCGAAGACGAACTGTCGGCCGTCGCGGCGCTCAAGCGCCTCGATACGCTGCCGCGCGAGAAGGTGCGTGCGGCCTTCGAAGCGCGCTTCTCGTCGAAGGTGATGGCGCAGAACTACGTGAAGGGCTACGAGGAACTGCTGCGCCAGAAGCGCCGCACGGTGCTGCGCGAAGTCAACGCAGGCTGATGGCGGGCCGCCGGCCGCGCCGCGGCTGATGGCCGTCATCGACGCCCCGTCCGGGTCCCCGGCGGGGCGTTGTCACATCTGCGGCGCGGATCTGTTGTATTCTCGCCGCGCCCGACGCCGCGAACGCCCCAGGAAGCGGTCCGGCACGCCATCCGGCCGTCTGTCCAGACGGTAATGTCCCTATAATGGCCGTGCCGTGAAATCCGGCCCCGCACGAACATCGAGAGGAGAGCAGTCTTGGCGAGAACGAAAACCACGCGCGCAGCGCCGGCCCCCGGCGCCGGCGTGATCTTCGCGTTGCGCGCGATCGGTCTCGTGCTGCTCGCGCGCTGGCTGTTCTCGATGTCCCAGATGGGCTATCGCGCGTCGCTGTCGGCGATGGTGTCGTCGCCCTGGGCGTTCGTCTATCTCGTGCTGATCTTCCTGCTGCTCGCGCTGCCGGGCGCCGTCGCGCGCGCCGAGCGGCCGTTCCATCCGCTGCCGCAGTGGCTGCGCCAGGCGCTGCGCGTCTTCGCGCTGATCGGTTGCCTGTTTGCCGTGTGGTCGATCGGCGCGTTCGCCTGGGCGGCCGGCTGGCGCCATGCGCTGCACGCGGTGGCGGCGACCAACGGCTGGCTCGTCGCCGCGCCGGCGCTGTATGCGGCGATCGTGTGGATGTGCCGTCCGCGGCCGCTGTGGCGTACCAACGTGGCCGCGCGCCGTTTCGCGGTCGGCCGCTACGCGATCTCGCTCGATACGCTCACGCGCACCGCGATCGTCTGGATGGAGAGCCGCAAGGTTGGCCAGTACGATGCACGCGAACTGTCGGTCCGCTGGCCCGGCCGGGTCGCGCCTGCGGCAGGCGAGCAGGGTGCGCGGCCGGCCGCCGTGCCGCCGCGTCGCGGCAGCCTGTTCCGGCGGTCGAAGGTGGAGCTGCTGTGGGATTCGCCGGCGGCCGTCGGCCATAACCGGCAGATCGTGATGCGCGCGCCGCTCGCGACCGAGGGCGACCGCGTCGCGGTGCTGGCGCTCGACGCGGCGCTCAAGCAGATCGTCTGACAAGGCCTGCGCGGCGCGCGGGCGACAAGGAGGCGCAATGATCGTCCGCTGGTTGCTGGCAGCCGTTCACCTGATGGCGTTCGGCGTTGCGTTCGCCGCGATCGCGGGGCGCAACCGCGCGCTGCGCCGGGTCATCGCGTCGGCGCAGGCCGCCGACCTGCCCGGCGTGTTCAAGGCCGACGCGGCCTGGGGATTGTCCGCGCTGCTGTTGATCGCGACAGGACTCGCGCGCGCATTCGGCGGCTTCGAGAAAGGCTCGGCGTATTACCTTCACGAGCCGCTCTTCCACCTCAAGATGACCGCGCTCGTACTGATCCTGCTGCTCGAGATCGTGCCGATGCTCGGGCTGATCCGCTGGCGCATCGCCGCGCGGCAGCAGCAGATGCCCGATCTCGGCCGGGCACGGACCTATGTGCGGATCGGCCACTGGCAGGCCGTGCTCGTGATGGTCATCGTGCTTGCCGCGTCGGGGATGGCGCGGGGGATCGGGGCGGCCGGGTAGGCTGGCCGGCCAGGCGTCACCGGGTCGGTTCGGCGCGGCAGGTGCAATTGGCCGACCGCGGCGGTTTACGTTCTTCCGGGCCGCGGTTCGACCGGCCGGCGCTGCCCGGCCCGATCCCGTTCGGCGCCCGCAGGCCCTTCCCCCGGGCATCCGTCGATGCGCCGGTGAACCCGACGCATTCGGTTCCGTCCGGGCGGAATCGCCGCCCGGTTCATGCCGCGCTCAGCGAACGAGGCACGGGCGCTTGTTGTTGAACGTCCACCCCGGAATCAGGTACTGCATCGCTGCCGCATCGTCGCGTGCGCCGAGCCCGTGCTGCTTGTACAGCTCGTGCGCGACCGCGACTGCATCCATGTCGATGTCGATGCCGAGGCCCGGCCGCTTCGGCACTTCCACGAGTCCGTTCTCGATCTTCAGCGGCTCGCGCGTCAGCCGCTCGCCGTCCTGCCAGATCCAGTGCGTGTCGATCGCGGTGACCTGGCCGGGCGCCGCGGCCGCGACGTGCGTGAACATCGCGAGCGACACGTCGAAGTGGTTGTTCGAATGCGAGCCCCACGTGAGACCCCAGTCGCGGCACATCTGCGCGACGCGCACCGAGCCCTGCATCGTCCAGAAGTGCGGGTCGGCGAGCGGGATGTCGACCGCCTGCAACTGCACCGCGTGGCCCATCTGGCGCCAGTCGGTCGCGATCATGTTGGTGGCCGTCGGCAGCCCGGTCGAGCGGCGGAATTCGGCCATCACCTCGCGGCCCGAGTAGCCGTTCTCCGCGCCGCACGGATCTTCCGCATACGCGAGCACGTGATGCAGGTCGCGGCACAGCCGCACGGCTTCGTCGAGCGACCACGCGCCGTTCGGATCGAGCGTGACGCGCGCTTCGGGGAAGCGCTCGGCCAGCGCCGTCACGGCGTCGACCTCGCGCGCGCCCTCGAACACGCCGCCCTTCAGCTTGAAGTCGTTGAACCCGTAGCGCGCATGCGCGGCTTCGGCGAGGCGCACGACCGCCTCGGGCGTCAGCGCGGCCTCGTCGCGCACGCGGGTCCAGTCGTCGGTCGCGCCGCGGCCGTCTCGATAGGGCAGCGCGGTCCTGGTACGGTCGCCGATGTAGAACAGGTAGCCGAGCATCTCGACGCGCTCGCGCTGCTGCCCTTCGCCGAGCAGCGCGGCCACGGACACGCCGAGATGCTGGCCGAGCAGGTCGAGCAGCGCGGCTTCGAGCGCGGTGACCGCGTGGATCGTGGTGCGCAGGTCGAAGGTCTGCAGGCCGCGGCCGCTCGCGTCGCGATCGGCAAAGGTGCGCCGCACGTCGTTGAGCACCGCATGGTAGTTGCCGACCGGCTGGCCGACGACGAGCGCGCGCGCGTCCTCGAGCGTGCGGCGGATGCTTTCGCCGCCCGGCACCTCGCCGACGCCGGTCCGGCCCGCGCTGTCCTTCAGGATCACGAGGTTGCGGGTGAAGAACGGGCCGTGCGCGCCACTCAGGTTGAGCAGCATGCTGTCGTGGCCGGCGACCGGAATGGCTTGCAGGTCGACGATGCGCGGCGTGTCATGGGAAGGCGAGGCAGTGACGGCGTTCATGGCGGCGATGGCGAAAGAGTGGGCAATGCCGGGCGGCAAAATCTTTGCCGCGCGCGGCGGGAGGTGCGATCATTCGACAACCGACGTGCGCGGCGTGCAAGCCCCGCATGTCGACAGCAACCCGAAAGGGTGGGGGCGACCCGCTCGATACCGGTGCCGCGCAGAAGCAGAAGCGCGAACGCCGGTCGATCGCGAACCACGGGACCCGGCAGGCGCTGATGCGCCGGCCTCGGTCAACAGGAGATCCGTATCGCGATCATCAGTCGTCGGATGACTTGTGACGCAGTATAATGAATCATCGGCGTTCGCTCAAACCCCGCGTAAACCCTCGGCTCACATTACGATCATTCAACAAGGAACCGGCCTCATGTCCGTGCCCACGCTTCCCGCAGCGCCGCGCCGTCGCGCACGCAGCCTCGCACAAGATGTCGTCGACGCGCTGACCGCGCAGATCGAAAACGGCACGCTGCGTCCCGGCGACAAGCTGCCGACCGAAACCGAAGTCATGGCGGCGCAGGGCGTCAGCCGCACGGTCGTGCGCGAAGCGATCTCGCGGATGCAGGCGAGCGGCCTCGTCGAGACGCGCCACGGCATCGGCAGCTTCGTGCTCGAACCGTCGCGCCGCCAGGCGCTCGGCATCGATCCTGCGACCATCACGACGCTGCGCGACGTGCTCGCGGTGCTCGAGCTGCGCATCAGCCTCGAAAGCGAATGCGCGAGCCTCGCCGCGCAGCGCGCGAACGATACCGATCTCGTCACGCTGCGGCGCGCGCTCGACGCGATCGCGTCGGGGGCGGGCGGCGGCCGCGACACGGCGCAGCTCGACTTCCAGTTCCACCTGCAGATCGCGCAGTCCACCGGCAACCGCTATTTCGTCGACATCATGACGCAGCTCGGCGCATCGATCATCCCGCGCACGCGCGTGAACTCGGCGCGCTTCGCCGGCGACGACCTCGAACGCTACGTCGGCCGGCTCAATCACGAGCACGAGGACATCTACGAGGCGATCGCGCGTCACGACCCGGAAGCCGCGCGCGCCGCGATGCGCACGCACCTGACCAACAGCCGCGAGCGCCTGCGCCGCGCGCACGAGGCGGCCGAGGCGGAACGCGACACCCAGCCCAGCTGACACGCGGCCGTCGTCACGGCCCGTGCGACGCCGCGGGCCGTGACGAGTATTGCTTAACGTCAGTCATCGTATGATTCTGGCGCGATTGCGTCGATCGTTTCGCTGCCGGCAGCCGATTCGCCTGCTCCCGCATCGGGCGACAGGAGGGGCGGGCAGCGTTCCCGCCGCCGCCCGCGCCCGGGCGGCCTGGCTACCCAGGTCGCCCATCCCGTCCGATCAGCCCCCCTTCGTCACGATGGTCTTCCACGCGCCGTTCTTCACCTGGTACAGCGTCGACATCCCGCTCTTCAGCGAGCCGTCGTTCGCGAACGAGATCCGGCCGGTGATGCCCTCGAAGTCGATCTTCTTCAGCGCCGGGCGGTAGACCTTCGGGTCGGTCGAGTTGGCCGCCTGCATCGCCTTGATCGCGGCCCAGGTCGCGTCGTAGCCGAACTGGGCGTACGACAGCACGTCGACGCCGAAGCGCTTCTTGAACCGCTGTTCGAAATCCTTGCCCTGCGGCAGCTCGTCGAGCGGACGTCCGTATTCCCATGCCATCGCGCCTTCCGCGGCCGGGCCGGCGATCTTGATGAACTCGTTGTCCTTCACGCCGCCGCCGCCGACGAACTGCGCGTTCAGCCCGAGCTGGCGCATCTGCTTGACGAAGTTCGCGGCGAGCGAATCGAGACCGCCGAAGAAGATCAGGTCCGGGTTCTTGCCCTTCAGGCTCGTGATCTGCGCGCGGAAGTCGACCGCCTGGTTGCTGGTGAACTCGCGGCCGATGAGGTTGCCGCCGGCCGCCTTCACGGCCTTCTCGAACTCGTCGGCCTCGCCCTGGCCGAACGCGGTGCGGTCGTCGATGATCGCGATGCGCTTCGCCTTGGTCACGTCGACCGCGTACTTGCCTGCGTTGCCGGCGTTCTGGCCGTCCGTCGCGATCACCATGAACATGTTCGCGAGCCCGCGCGACGTGAGCGTCGGGTTGGTCGCGGCCGGGTCGATCACCGGGATGCCGGCCTTGTCGTAGACCACCGACGCCGGAATCGTCGTGCCCGAGTTGAAGTGGCCGACCACCACCGACACGCTCTGGTCGACGAGCGCCTGCGCGGCCTGCACGCCGATGCGCGGGTCGGCCTGGTCGTCCTGCACGACGAGGTTGAAGTGCGCGGGCTTGCCGGCGATCTGCACCTTCTGCGCGGCGGCATCGTCGAGCGCGAGCTGCACGCCGTTCTGAAGATCCTTGCCATAGCCGGCGTTCACGCCGGTGAGCGGCGCGGCGAAGCCGACCTTCACGTCGGCCGCGTCGGCGGCCTGGGCGACCTGTTGCGAGAGGAGGGCAAATACGGATACGACCGACACCGACAGCAGGGAATGACGGAATTTCATGTTCGTTCCTCTTGTTCTTACACCAGCGGGTGGGTACCGCACGCAACCGGCGGGCCGGATGCGTGCGACGGGCGGGCGGTTCGACCGCTTCTCGGAATCGGGCGGGGAGGTCGGCATGCTGATGATTCCCGGAAGAATCTCCCGTCAGGCTCTGCGAGGAGCCCCGATCGCCTCGATTTATAGGTCGCCGATATGCACGGGTCTTGGCAATTTGCCGCGCAATCCATGCGGATTTGCGCATAGCTTCCGCGCGTGCGCAGGCGGCCGGTATCGGGAGTTTCCCGTCACGAACGGACGGGAGGCGGGGGTGGGTGGGCGGGGGGGGGGGGGGCGGCGGGGGGGGGGCGGGGGCGGGGGCGGGGGGGGGGGGGGGGGGGCGCCCCCCCCCGGCGCCCCCCCCCCCCCCCCCCCCGCGCCCCCCCCCCCCCCGCCCCGGGCTGGAGGCCAGGAAAAAAAAATACGGGGGGCAAGGGGGGGGGGAAAGAA
>NZ_QTPQ01000030.1:0-108615 GCF_003853425.1 Burkholderia sp. Bp9140 | reverse complement strand
ATCGGCTCGCGATTTACGCTCCACGCTTCCTCCCCACACTCGGTCACCCTCATGCAGTTGCGCTTCACTTCACTCGCCGTGACCAGCTCATGGCGGGACTTACACCCGCAGGAATGCGCCCATGCTGGGCGCACAATAAAAAAACCCGCGGACACGCCGCGGGTTTCGTGAACCACCGTCAGCGACGGCGTTCAGGTTCTCAATGCTTGACGACTTCCGTCGAGCCGGCATCCTTCGCCGCCTCGCCAACCGGTGCCGCAGCCTTCGCCTCTTCTTCAGGCGGCAGCGGAGTCGGCGTACGTTCGAGCGCGAGCTCGAGCACCTTGTCGATCCAGCGGACCGGCACGATCTCGATCGCGTTCTTCACGTTGTCCGGAATGTCCGCGAGATCCTTCACGTTCTCTTCCGGGATCAGCACGAGCTTGATGCCGCCGCGATGCGCAGCCAGCAGCTTTTCCTTCAGCCCGCCGATCGGCAGCACTTCGCCACGCAGCGTGATCTCGCCCGTCATCGCGACATCGGCACGCACGGGGATCCCCGTCAGCACCGACACCAGCGCGGTCGTCATCGCACCGCCGGCGGACGGACCGTCCTTCGGCGTCGCGCCTTCCGGCACGTGGATGTGGATGTCCTGCTTCTCGAACGCTTCGTCCTTGATGCCCAGACGCCGCGAACGCGAGCGCACGACCGAACGTGCAGCCTCGACCGACTCCTTCATCACGTCGCCGAGCGAACCGGTGCGGATCACGTTGCCCTTGCCCGGCATCACCGCGGCTTCGATCGTCAGCAGGTCGCCGCCGACTTCCGTCCACGCGAGGCCCGTCACCTGACCGACCTGGTTTTCCTTCGCCGCGAGGCCGAAGTCGTACTTGCGCACGCCGAGGAACGTATCGAGGTTCTCGCCATCGACCTTGATCGCGCCCGATGCCTTCTTCAGCAGCAGCATCTTCACGACCTTGCGGCAGATCTTCGACACTTCCCGCTCGAGCGAACGCACACCGGCTTCGCGCGTGTAGTAGCGGATGATGTCGCGGATCGCCTGCTCGGCGACCTCGATCTCGCCTTCCTTCAGGCCGTTGTTCTTCTTCTGCTTCGGCAGCAGGTAACGCTGCGCGATGCTGACCTTCTCGTCTTCCGTGTAGCCCGACAGACGAATCACTTCCATCCGGTCGAGCAGCGGCGGCGGGATGTTCAGCGAGTTCGACGTCGCGACGAACATCACGTCCGACAGGTCGAAGTCGACCTCGATGTAGTGATCGGCGAACGTGTGGTTCTGTTCCGGATCGAGCACTTCGAGCAGCGCCGACGACGGATCGCCGCGGAAATCCATGCCCATCTTGTCGACTTCGTCGAGCAGGAAGAGCGGATTGCGCACGCCGACCTTCGCGAGGCTTTGCAGGATCTTGCCCGGCATCGAGCCGATGTACGTCCGGCGGTGGCCGCGGATCTCGGCTTCGTCACGCACGCCGCCGAGCGCCATCCGGACGAACTTGCGGTTCGTCGCACGCGCGATCGACTGGCCGAGCGAGGTCTTGCCGACGCCCGGAGGCCCGACGAGGCACAGGATCGGCGCCTTGACCTTGTCCACGCGCTGTTGCACCGCGAGGTACTCGAGGATGCGTTCCTTCACCTTCTCGAGGCCGAAGTGATCCTCGTCGAGCACCTGCTCGGCGTTCGACAGATCGTTGTTGACCTTGCTCTTCTTGCGCCACGGCAGGCCGATCAGCGTGTCGATGTAGTTGCGCACGACGGTCGCTTCCGCCGACATCGGCGACATCAGCTTCAGCTTCTTGAGCTCGGCGTCGGCCTTCTTCTTCGCTTCCTTCGGCATGCGCGCGGCGTTGATGCGCTTCTCGAGTTCCTCGAGATCCGCACCCTCTTCGCCTTCGCCCAGTTCCTTCTGGATCGCCTTGACCTGTTCGTTCAGGTAGTACTCGCGCTGGCTCTTTTCCATCTGGCGCTTCACGCGCCCGCGGATGCGCTTTTCGACCTGCAGGATGTCGATCTCGGCTTCGAGCTGCGCGAGCAGGTGCTCGAGGCGCTCGATGACCGGGAACATCTCGAGGATATGCTGCTTCTGGTCGAGCTTCAGCGGCAGACGCTCGGCGATCATGTCCGCGAGGCGACCGGCTTCATCGATGCCCGACAGCGACGTGAGAATCTCCGGCGGGATCTTCTTGTTCAGCTTCACGTACTGGTCGAACTGCGACACGATCGCGCGGCGCAGCGCTTCCGTTTCCGCGCTGTCGGCGTGATCGGGCTCGAGCGGCATCACTTCGCAGGAGAACTGCGTCTCCTGCTCTTCGATCGACAACGCCTTCGCACGCTGCAGGCCCTCGACGAGCACCTTCACGGTGCCGTCCGGCAGCTTCAGCATCTGCAGGATGTTGGCGATACAACCGACCTCGTACATGTCCTTTTCGGTCGGTTCGTCCTTGGCCGCGGTTTTCTGGGCGACGAGCATGATGTGCTTGCCGCCTTCCATCGCTGCTTCGAGGGCCTTGATCGATTTCGGCCGGCCCACGAAGAGCGGAATCACCATGTGCGGGAAAACGACGACGTCCCGCAGCGGCAGCAGCGGGAGCGTGATGCGTTCCGGCGGGAGAAGTTGGGTGCCTGACATTTCATTTCCCCATGAGTGGAATCAATTGTTCGGTAATTGAGGCCGCCACAACGAATTGCAAGCCTTCAAGTGCGGGAAATATTCGGTAAGAAAGTAACCACCGCGTGTCGAGTCAGAGTTACCCACAAGATAAACGAAAAAAAGCCGCCCACGGTCTCATGAACGGCCTTTTTCGCAGAACATCGTCGGCAAGCCGGTCAGTTCGAACCCGCCACCTTCGGCGTGTCCTCATAGATCAGCAGGGGTTTGCCGTCGCCATCGATCACGTTCTCGTCGATGATGACCTTGCTGACCCCTTTCATCGCCGGCAGCTCGTACATCACGTCGAGCAAGGCCTGTTCGATGATCGAACGCAAACCGCGCGCGCCGGTCTTGCGGCGGATCGCCTTGCGGGCGACTGCCTGCAACGCGCCCGGCCGGATTTCCAGCTCGACGCGCTCCATCGCGAACAGCTTGTGATACTGCTTGACGAGCGCGTTCTTCGGCTCGACGAGAATCTTCATCAGCGCGGCTTCATCGAGCTTGCCGAGCGTCGCGACCACCGGCAGACGGCCGATCAATTCGGGGATCAGACCGAATTTGATCAAGTCTTCCGGCTCCGTCTCGCGCAGCACTTCGCCCGCGTCGCGCTCCTGCTTGCTCTTGACCGTCGCGCCGAAGCCGATGCCCGTCTTTTCGGTGCGATCGGTGATCACCTTCTCGAGACCGTCGAACGCGCCGCCGCAGATGAACAGGATGTTGGTCGTGTCGACCTGGATGAAATCCTGGTTCGGGTGCTTGCGGCCGCCCTGCGGCGGCACCGACGCCATCGTGCCCTCGACGAGCTTCAGCAGCGCCTGCTGGACGCCCTCGCCCGACACGTCGCGCGTGATCGACGGGTTGTCCGACTTGCGGCTGATCTTGTCGATTTCGTCGATGTAGACGATCCCGCGCTGCGCCTTGTCGACCTCATAGTTGCAGTTCTGCAACAACTTCTGGATGATGTTCTCGACGTCCTCGCCGACGTAGCCGGCTTCGGTCAGCGTCGTCGCATCGGCGATCACGAACGGCACGTTCAGCAACCGCGCGAGGGTCTGCGCGAGCAGCGTCTTGCCGGAGCCCGTCGGGCCGATCAGCAGGATGTTGCTCTTCGACAGCTCGACGTCGTCCTTCTTGTCGAGATGCTTCAGGCGCTTGTAGTGGTTGTACACCGCCACCGCGAGGATCTTCTTCGCACGCTCCTGGCCGATCACGTACTGATCGAGGATGTCGCGAATTTCCTGCGGGCTCGGCAGATCCGACCGGGACAGGCTGGCCTCGACGCCGGCGGCAGCCGCCTCGTCGCGAATGATCTCGTTGCAGAGGTCGATGCACTCATCGCAGATGAATACCGACGGGCCGGCGATGAGTTTCTTCACCTCATGCTGGCTCTTCCCGCAGAACGAGCAATACAACAGCTTCTCGCTGTTCGAACCTTTTTTGTCCGCCATGAATGTAGAGCCTCCGGACAGGTAAATGACATGATACGCCGAATGCTCCGGACGCCGCGCCTAGGGCGCGACCGGAGCCGGCTGGATGCGCTTGCCGCAGATGCTCAAGGCACTCGGGACGTTGCGGGGGTGCCGCGCGAATCGGGGCGGCACCCCACTTAAGCTCACGGGCGCTTCAGCAGCACCTGATCGATCAGCCCGTACGCCTTCGCGTCCTCGCTCGACATGAAATTATCACGGTCGGTGTCGCGCGCGATGCGCTCGACGTCCTGGCCCGTGTGCTGCGCGAGCAGGTTGTTCAGCCGTTCCTTCAGGTAGAGGATTTCGCGAGCCTGGATCTCGATGTCGGATGCCTGGCCGCGAGCGCCGCCGAGCGGCTGGTGAATCATCACGCGCGAGTTCGGCAGCGCGAAGCGCTTGCCCTTCGCGCCCGACGCGAGCAGGAACGCGCCCATGCTGGCCGCGAGGCCCATGCAAAGGGTCGACACGTCCGGCTTGATGAACTGCATCGTGTCGTAGATCGCCATGCCGGCCGACACCGAGCCGCCCGGGCTGTTGATGTAGAGGTTGATGTCCTTGTCGGGATTCTCGCTCTCGAGGAACAGCAATTGCGCGACCACGAGGTTGGCGGTCTGGTCGTTCACTTCGCCGACCATGAACACCAGGCGCTCCTTCAGGAGACGCGAATAAATATCGTACGAACGCTCGCCGCGGCCGCTCGTTTCGACGACGATCGGCACCAGCCCCAGCGCTTGCGCCTCGAAACCCTGCGGCGCGTTCGAAGCAAGCATGTCCAGCAATTCAGCGCGAGTGATCATTCAATGAACCTTGTTCGAATGGAAAATTGAACGGAAGGAAGCCGCCCGCTCAATCGCCATATTAATGGCAACCGTGCGCTTGACGTAAAAACGGCGTGCGGGCCGTCGCTCCGACAGCCGGCACGCCGCTAGAGCGACACTTACGCTTGCGCCGATGCGCTCGCGAGTGCCTCGAAGCTCACTTCCTTGTCCGTCACCTTTGCCTTGCCCAGCACGAAGTCGACGACGTTGCTTTCAACGACGAACGCTTCCATCTCGGCGAGGCGCTGCTGGTTGGAATAATACCAGCGGACCACTTCCTTCGGGTCTTCGTAGCTCTTCGCGAACTCGTCGACTTCCGCACGAATCTGTTCCGGCTTCGCTTCCAGGCTGTTCGACTTCACGAGCTCGGCCAGCACGAGGCCCAGCTTCACGCGACGCTCTGCCTGCTCGGCGAACATCTCGCCCGGGATCGGTGCGTCCTTCGCGTTCGGCACGCCGCGCTGCGCCAGATCCTGGCGAGCCATTTCGACGAGGCGTTGCTGGTCCTGCTCGATCAGCGCCTTCGGCACGTCGAGTTCGGAAATCTTCAGCAGCGCATCCATCACCTGGTTCTTGACGATGGATTGCGTGCGGCGCTTCGCTTCACGCTCGAGGTTTTCCTTGATCTCGCCGCGCATCTTCGTCAGGTCGCCGTCTTCGATGCCGAGCGACTTCGCGAATTCGCCGTCGATTTCCGGCAGGTGCGGCCACTCGATCTTCTTCATCGTGACCGTGAATTGCGCCGTCTTGCCCGCCACGTCCTTGCCGTGGTAGTCGTCCGGGAACTTCAGGTCGAACGTGCGCTGTTCGCCGGCCTTCAGGCCGAGCGCCGCCGTTTCGAATTCCGGCAGCATGCGGCCTTCGCCGAGCACGAACGGGAAGTCTTCGGCCGTGCCGCCCTGGAACGCGACGTCGTCGATCTTGCCGACGAAGTCGACCGTCACGCGGTCGCCGTTCTTGGCTGCGGTGTCCGCACCGCCGTCGCCGTGCTCGCCGGCTTCGCCGCGAGCGTGGAAGTGCACGCGCTGCTTGCGCAGGATGTCCAGCGTGCGGTCGATTTCGGCATCGCCGATCGACGTCGTCGAGCGCTCGACTTCAGCCGTCGCCAGATCGCCGATCTTCACTTCCGGGTAGACCTCGAACGTCGCGTCGAACGCGTAGGCATCCTCGGCCTGCTCCTGCTTCGGCTCGAAGTTCGGCTGGCCAGCCACGCGCAGGTTTTCCGCGCGGCTGATCGTGAAGAATTCCTGGCCGATCTTGTCGCTCAGCACTTCCGCCTCGACCTGACCCGCGTACTGCTGGGCGACCATCTTCAGCGGCACCTTGCCCGGGCGGAAACCCGGCATGCGAACGTTCTTCGCGAGTTTCTGGATACGGGCGTCGATTTCCTTCTGCACGGTGTCCTTCGGCAGGGAAATCGTCACGCGGCGTTCAAGCTTGCCGAGGTTCTCAACAACGTTAGCCATGGCTTCAATCGTCCTAAAATTATTCGAGCGAATCGGGTTTTCCTTGCCGTGCCTGCCTGCGGCGAGAGGTGCATCGCATGCACACGCCGCGCCGGAGCGCCACGCCATCCCTGCACGCGCCGGATGGCTAGCGCAAGCGGCTCGGAGCACGGCTTTGGCCGGAAGAATCGACTATTCTAGCAAACAATTTTCCTCGCACCGCCAGATCGGCACGACGTACGTGCATACCCGCTGTCCGTGCACGGCCATGCACGCGGATCGCCGCTATGCCGTCCGCCGTATCCACCGCGGGCCCGCCATCCTGTAAGCTCCGATTGAGGGTGCGACGCGCTCGCGCCATCATTCATCACACCAATCACGCCTTCCGGAGACACCATGCCGCAACACCCGTCCGCGCCTGTCGTCGTCATCGCGCCCGATTCGTTCAAAGGCTCGCTTTCCGCCGAGCAGGTCGCGGACGCGATCGCCACCGGCATCCGCCGCGCCCGGCCCGACGCGGTCGTGCGCTGCTGCCCGATGGCCGACGGCGGCGAAGGCACGCTCGATGCGATGCTCGCCGGCGGCGGCACGCGGCGTGTCATGCGGGTGGCCGGCGCGTCGCTCGCGCCACATGACGCGGCGGTCGGCGTGATCGATGCGCGCACCGCGATCGTCGAGACGGCCGAGATCGTCGGGATCACCGACGCGGTCGGCATGAGCGTGCCGGTCGACGCGCGCAGCACGCGCGGGATGGGCGAGGCGATCCGCGCGCTGCTCGACGACGGCGTGCGCCGGTTCTTCGTCGCACTCGGCGGCAGCAGCACCAACGACGCGGGCGCGGGGTTGCTCGCGGGCCTCGGCCTGCAATGCTTCGATGCGGCCGGCCAGCTGGTCGAACCCGTCCCCGCGCGGCTCGCCGACATCGCACGGATCGACGCGTCGGGGCTCGATCCGCGCCTGAAGGAAGCGGAATTCACCGGCATGTCCGACGTCGACAATCCGCTGACGGGCGCGCATGGCGCGACCGCGGTATTCGGTCCGCAAAAGGGCGTGACGCCTGACCAGATTGCGACCCTCGATGCCGCGCTCGACCGCTTCGCCGACCTGCTCGAGGCCGCGCTCGACCGGCGTCCCACGGGGACTTCCGCCGGTCGCGCCCGCGACCTGGCCGGTGCCGGCGCCGCGGGCGGCCTCGGTTTTGCGCTGCACATGCTGGGTGCGCAGTTCGAAGCCGGCGCGGAAGTCGTCGCGCGGCAGATCGGGCTCGACGCGGCACTTGCCGGCGCCGACTGGCTGATCACCGGCGAAGGCCGCTCCGACGTGCAGACGCTGCACGGCAAGGCGCCGTTCATCGCCTGCCGTCATGCGCAGGCCGCGGGCGTGCCCGCGTCGCTGCTGTCGGGCGCGGTCGACCCGGCCGCGCTGCCGCGCCTGTCCGAACATTTTTCCGGCTGCTTTTCGCCGGCGCCGGGGCCGATCACGCTCGACGTCGCGATCCGCGACGCGGCGAACCTGCTCGCGAACGAAGCCGAACAGTTGACACGGCTGAAGTACGGCGCACACTGACCGTTGACCCGAGCGCGCGATACAGGAACAATCGGGCCCGCCCTTTTTCTTCAGGATTCGACATGAAAGGCCGTCAAGCCGGGCTCGATCAGTTTCTGACCTATCGCCTCCATGCGCTCACGAAGCGATCCGACCGCGGGATCGCCGAGGTGTACCGGCACAAGCTGGACATTTCGCTGCCCGAGGCGCGCGTGATCGCCGCCGTCGGCGCGTTCGGCCCGTTTTCGATCATGGATCTCGCCCGTCATACCAATCTCGACAAGAGCCAGGCGAGCCGCGCGGCGGAAGCGCTGCTGCGCCAGGGGCTGCTCGAGCGCAGCGCGAGCGAGGAGGACGGCCGGATCGTGCTGATCGCGCTGACCGCCGACGGCCGTGCGCTGCATCGCAAGATCATGCCGGTCGTGCGCAAGTGGAATGAAGGCTTGCTCGCGTGCCTGTCCGACAGTGAACGCCAGACGTTCGAGCGGCTGCTCGACAAGGTGGTCGCGCACGCGGTCGAACGCGACGAGTGAGTCGCGCGGCGGACGCGATCCGTGCCACTCGCGCGTCGCGAATGTGCGGCACATGCCCGGGAATTGCCGCACCGGGCCGTGCGAGCGTCACGAGCGATCCAGCGGCCGCCGCTTTATTCAGATGAATCCCGCAGGGCGCCCGAGTCGCCCGAACGCATGGGCGGCGGCCCGGTCTTCCCTGCCGGGCACGCACCGAACGACTGCGCGCCGGCCTCCATCACGCCAGGCAATCACCGCGGCGATCCCACTCCGCTATAGCCCGCTGTTCGCCGCGCGCTGACGCAGCAACCCCAGCACCGCGTCGCAATACGGCGTCGGCACGTCGAGCTTGCGCCCCAGCTCCGGAAACACGCCGAGGATCGGCCCGGTCTCGAGCGGCCGTCCGGCCTCGACATCCTGCAGCATCGACGTCTTGAACGCGCCGAGCTTGCGCGTCACGGCGATCCGCTGCGGCCCGCTCATCCCCGTATCGAGACCGAGCTTCGCACCGATCGCGGCCGCCTCCTCCATCATCCGCAACGCGAGTTCCCGCGTGAACGGATCGTCGAGCAGCTGCTCGGCGGTCGAACCCGTGAGCGCGCTCAACGGATTCATGTTCATGTTGCCCCACAGTTTCGCCCAGATCTCGGTGCGGATCGCCGGTGTCGACTCGACGTCGAAGCCGCCCGCGGCAAGCGCCGCCGCGAACCGCGCGGTCGGCGCGTCGAGGCTCGGATCGGGCGAGCCGATGATCAGGCGGTTGCCGCGGCCGCGCCGCACGATACCCGGCGCATCGGTGCTCGACGACAGATGCACGACGCAGCCGATCGCCTGCGCGGGCGGCAGCGCCGCCGAGACCGCGCCGGCCGGGTCGACCGCGTCGAGCGGCACGCCGTCGAGCGGGCCCGCGAGCCCGTGCGTGAACCACCACGGCAGCCCGTTCATCGCGGCGACGATCACGGTGCCGGGCCCGACCAGCGGCGCGATGCGCGCGGCCAGCGCCGGCAACGCCTGCGCCTTCAACGCGATCACCACGTAGTCCTGCACGCCGAGCGCGGCCGCGTCGTCGCTCGCGCGCACCGGGACCGACGACACGGCGCCCGCCTCGTCGACCACGCGCACGCCGTGCGCGTTCAGCGCATCGAGCGTCGCTCCGCGCACGTATGCGCTCACCGTCATGCCGGCGCGCGACAGCGCGGCCGCGAGCAATCCGCCGATCGCGCCGACACCGACCACCGCCGCGCGCACCGACCCTGAATTCGTGTCGTTCATGATGGAAATCCGTCTGCTGGGAGCTGACGAGCATAACGCTCAATGGTTGCGGATACAACTATTCATGCGGGTGTCTGCATGCCGGTGTCCGCACGCGCGATTCAGCGCGGCGCGCCGCCCGCCTCCACCGGCTCGTCGTCGGTCCGGCCGCCCGTCGCACCGAGCACGCCGGCGATCTGGCTCTTGTCGTGCATGCCGAGCTTGCGGTACGCGCAGCGCAGGTAGTGACGCACGGTCGTCGGCGAGATCGCCATCTGCTGCGCGACCTCCTTGTGCGAACGCCCGGCGCCGTAATGGCGGATCGCCGCGAGTTCGCGCGGACTCAGCCGGTCGAGCAGCGAGCGCGGCCGCGCCTCGATCTGGAACAGCCCCGCGACGGGCACGCACCGGATGCGCAACGCGTCGCCGATGAACGGCTGCCCCGACTGGCGCCGCACATGCGCGACCAGCGGCTGCGGCACACGCGGGCCCGTCCACGCCTGCCATTCGGTCCGCAGCACGTCGTCGAAGCCGTGATCGGCGTGATGCAGCACGCCGAAGTTGTCGCACAGCGCGCGTGCCGCCGGCGCAACCGCGTCGCCACGCTCGCGCGTGAGCTGTGCCGCGCGATTGATCGTCAGCGCGGCCGCCAGATGCGGGATCACTTCCTCGAAGCGGCTCGCGTCGTCGTCGCTGAACGGACGATTCAGGCCCTGGCGGTAGATCGACATGAAGGTCGTCAGCCCGAAGCGGCGGTCGAGCGTACACACGCACATCAGCTGTGCCAGCCCGTACTTCACGCACCAGTCGCGAAACCGCGCGTCGAACCCCGGCTCGACGACCGACAAGCGCACCGCGCGGCCGTGTGCGCCGAGCAGCGTGCGTTGCGCGAGCGGATCGCAGTCGCGCACGCGTTTCCAGTCGCTGAAGAACGCATGCGGAAGGCGGTACAGGAAACTGTTGTGCATCACGGGGCCGGTCGGCACGTGCGTCGCGACGCCGGTCCACGCGGCGTCGAACGGGATGAGCCCCTGCAGCAGCGAAAAGAAGCGGCACTCGAATTCGCCGATGCCGGACTGCGCGGCGACCGCGTACAGGTCGAGCAGCATCAGGCCGAGTTCGCGCCGCGCTGTGTCGCCGCGCGTCACGCCGTCGAAATCGGCGCGGCGGGACGGCAGCGGCGGCCATGCGGATTCGTCGAGCACGATCGCGGCCGGCACGTCGCGCAGCGCGTCGAGATCCTGCCCGATATCCGTCGTGATCCTCACCTTCCGCTCCCCCGCCCGATCGGGCCGCTGATGCGCGCAACGCAGACCGGCCGATTATAGCGACCGGCATTTTTGACGGGCGCCGCTGCCGGAACACGCGGCAGCCCCATCCATTTGAACGGTACGCCGCCCGTTGCTGCTGCGCAGCACGCCGCACCGCGGCGTCGCGGCACATCCATGCCGTGCACCGCGGGTTTTCCACACCGTTCATCTGCACGACTGTTCGCCGGCTTTCCCGCTGCGGACACTGCGTCGCGACAACACCAACGACACACGATGCAGCACGGTATGGAGAACCCCACGTGATGACACCCCGCTTCATCCGCACGGCCGCCGCCACCGCGGCGCTCGCCGCGTGCAGTCTCGCCGCGCACGCGCAATCGACCCTCACGCTGTATGGCGCGCTCGACGCCGGCGTGCAATACCTGACGCATGCCGACGGACGGCACGCGGCCGTGCAGTTGCAGAACTACGGGATCCTGCCGTCGCAGGTCGGACTGAAGGGCAACGAGGATCTCGGCGGCGGCTGGCGCGCGCTGTTCAAGCTCGAACAGGGCCTCAACCTCAACGACGGCACCGCGACCGCCGCAGGCCATGCGTTCTTCCGCGGCGCGTACGTCGGTGTCGCAGGCCCGGTCGGCACCGTCACGCTCGGACGGCAATTCAGCGTGCTGTTCGACAAGACGCTGTTCTACGACCCGCTGTGGTACGCGTCGTACAGCGGCCAGGGCGTGATCGTGCCGATGACGGCGAACTTCATCGACCACTCGATCAAGTACCAGTCGCCGACGTTCGCCGGCTTCGATGTCGAGGCCCTCGCGGCGACGGCCGGTGTCGCGGGCAATACGCGCGCCGCACGCGTGCTCGAACTCGGCGGCCAGTACACGAGCAACGGACTGTCGGTCAGCGCGGTGCTGCATCAGGCGCATGGCGACGCATCCGCGGCGGACGACGCGTCCGCGCGCCGCCGCGAACTCGGCACGCTCGCCGCGCGTTATGCCTTCGCGACCCTGCCGCTCACCGTCTATGCGGGCATCGAACGCCTGACCGGCGAGCTCGATGCAGCGCGCACGATCGTCTGGGGCGGCGCGCGTTACCTGACGTCGAGCGGAATCGGACTGAACGCGGGCGTCTACCACACCGATTCGCACACGCCGGCGATCGGCCACCCGACGCTGTTCATCGCGAGCACCACCTACGCGCTGTCGAAACGCACCGTCGCCTACGTGAACCTCGGTTATGCGCGCAACAGCGGCCAGAGCTCGCAGACCGTCTACGAATACGACCCGACGCCGCTCGCCGGCGCATCGCAGTTCGGCGCGATGGCCGGCATGTACCACCTGTTCTGATTCCGTCCAGCGAGATCCCGCCATGAAAACCCTTTGCTCCGATGCCGCGCTGCCGTCCGACGGCCGCGCGTCGACATTCGCACGCTCGACGCTCGTCGCACTCGTCGTGTTCGCGGCCATCACGCCGCTGCTGCTGCTCGTCGCGCCGGCCGTCGCCGGTCAGCTGGCGACGCAGCTCGGGCTGTCCGCGTCGCAGATCGGCACGTACTTCTTCGTCGAACTCGGCGCGTTCAGCGTCGCGACCCTGCCGTCGTACCTGTGGCTCGGCCGCGTCGATGCGCGCCGCGTCGCTGCCTGCGCGATCGCCCTGTTCGGCGTGGGCAATCTCCTGACCGCGTGGTGGATGCCCGGCTTCGTCCCGCTGCTCGCGCTGCGCGCCGTCACCGCGCTCGGCGGCGGTTCGCTGATGGTGCTCTGCATGACGAGCGCGGCCACCAGCGAGAACAGCGATCGCGTGTACGGGCTGTGGGTCGTCGGCCAGTTGATCGCCGGCGCGATCGGCCTGTTCGTGCTGCCTCACCTGTTCGCCGCGTTCGGGCTGCGTGCGCTGTATGTCGCGCTGGCCTTGCTCGCGGGGCTTGCCGCGCCGCTGTCGCGCGGCTTTCCGGCGACGCTCGGTGCGCGGACCGCGTCGGCGCAGGCCGCGCGCGACGCCGCGACGGATGCGTCACGACGTTTCGTCGCGCTCGCGATCGGCGCGGTGCTGGCGTTCTATCTCGCGATAGGCAGCGTGTGGACGTTCGCGAGCCGCGCGGCGGCGGCGGCCGGGCTCGATCCGCAGTCGACCGGCAACGTACTCGCGATCGCGAGCGTGATGGGGATTGCCGGCGCGGCGCTCGCATCGTGCGCGGGCGGCCGGCTTGCACGGCGGGCGATGCTGGCCGCCGGTTACGCGCTGCTCGCGGCGGCGCTCGTCGCACTCGCCGCGCTGCCGCGGGCGAGCGGCTACAGCGCCGCGATCTTCGCGTTCAAGTTCGCGTGGACGTTCGTGCTCCCGTTCATTCTCGCGACCGTCGCGCAGATCGATACGTCCGGGCGCCTCGTCGCGACGCTCAATTTCGTCATCGGCGCGGGGCTCGCGGCCGGCCCCCTGCTCGCCGGACTGTTGCTCGATGCCGGCGGCACGATGCATGCGCTGTTCGCGGCCGCAACCGCCGTCGCGATCGCGTCGTTCGCCGCGCTGCGCCATATCGACCGCCGCACGCGGACTTCCATGACTTCCGTTTCTTCCCAACCGTGACAGGTCAAGCCCACCCATGAATCGCACTGCCTTCTTCACCGACGAACGCACCTTCTGGCACACCGGCGGCACGCACGCGCTGTTCTTCCCGGTCGGCGGCTGGGTCCAGCCGCCGTCGAGCGCCGGTTACGCGGAATCGCCCGATTCGAAACGCCGCTTCCTATCGCTCGTGCAGGCGTCGGGCCTTGCCGCCCACCTCGACATGCGCGGCGCCGCGCCGGCCACCACCGGCGATCTGCTGCGCATCCATCCGGCAAGCTATCTCGACGCGTTCCGCGCGCTCAGCGATGCGCACGGCGGCGACCTCGGCGATCTCGCGCCGTTCGGCAACGGTAGCTACGAAATCGCCGCGCTGTCCGCAGGCCTCGCGATCGCGGCGGTCGACACCGTCGTCGCCGAGCATGCGGTCAACGCGTTCTCGCTGTCGCGACCGCCCGGCCATCACTGCCTGCGCGATCGCCCGATGGGCTTCTGCCTGCTCGCGAACATCCCGATCGCGATCGAGGCCGCGCGCGCGAAGCACGGCATCGATCGCGTCGCGGTGCTCGACTGGGACGTGCATCACGGCAACGGCACGCAGTCGATCTATTACGACGATCCGGACACGCTGACGATCTCGCTGCATCAGGACCGCTGCTTTCCGCCCGGCTACAGCGGCAGCGGCGATCGCGGCGAAGGCGCGGGCGTCGGTGCGAACCTGAACGTGCCGTTGCTCGCGGGCAGCGGCGACGACGCGTATCGCCATGCCTTCGCGCGCATCGTGCTGCCGGCGCTGGAGCGGTTCCGGCCCGAGTTGATCGTCGTTGCGAGCGGCCTCGACGCGAGCGCGGTCGATCCGCTCGCGCGCATGCAGCTGCATACCGACAGCTACCGGTTCATGACGCGTGCGGTGAAGGAAGCGGCGCAGCGCCACTGCGGCGGGCGGCTCGTGATCGTCCATGAAGGCGGCTATTCGGAGGCGTACGTGCCGTTCTGCGGACTCGCGATCGTCGAGGAGCTGGCCGGCATGCGCACCGATGTCGCGGATCCGATGCTCGACCTCGCGCTCGCGCAGCAGCCGGGCGAGCGGTTCGTCGCGTTCCAGCGCGAACTGCTCGACGAACTGGCGGCGTCGTTCGGGTTGTAACGCGCGCTCACCGACAATACCGGGCCGGCATGCGCAGGCCCTTGCGCGATCGGTGCGGATGGGGTCTCCTGTGCTTTTACACCTGCCAGGCCCCTCTTCAGATGAAATCCTCTCCGCGCGAACCCGACACCAACGAGAAAGCGCGCCGCCAGCCGTCGAAGCTGGCGCTGAATATCGCCGCCGTGCTGGTCGGCCTCATCACGTTCGCGATCGGCGCGGCGTGGTTGATCTATAGCTGGATCGTCGATCGCGAAGCGCAGTATTTCGCGATTCCGCTGGTGTTTTCGGTGCCGGTGATCGTCGCGGTCGCGGTGCGGAGTTTCTGGGATTAGACGCGTCTGAAACGACAAAGCGCCGCGGTCGGGCCACGACCCCGGGTTAGACAACCCGCGAATCTGAAAAGTATTGCTCATACGATACGTAAGCGATTAGCCGCCCCATCCCCTCGCCGAGGGCCGAGGTTTGCGCGCCACGGCCTGATCAGCGATGCGACCATGTTCGGCATCGACAATGACATTTTCCGCGCGACGTTCGGCTTCTGTATCGGCGTCGCACTGTTCCGCATCAACGACGGGCCGACCAACCTCTGAACGGATCCGCCAGCATGCGTATGCGCGAGGATGGCGTCGTGCACTGCATATCGCATCGAACCGCCACGACTCCATGCGAATCCGGTCAGTCGGCTTCCGCGAGATACGGCGACGTGAACGCGCGCGGCGGAAACGGCGACACGCCGACTTGTGGCGTGAAGCTGTAACGGAGATAGACGGCCGCCGTCCACTCGCGATACTGATAAGCGTTGCCGAACGAGGCAGTCCCGCCGACGGCAAGCTGCGGGGCGACCTGGTATTCGCCGCGCGCGGCGAGCGAATAGGCAATGCCGGTCTTGCTGCGTGCCGGATACACGGCCCCCGGGTCGAGCCCCACCGCTTGACTGGTGGCTGCGTTCGCCGCCGCTTGCGCCTGCATGCCGGGATCGAGCGGGAAATACGGCACCGCGTTCTGCCGGTAATGCTGCACACCGAACGAACCGTTCAGATCGTAGGCAAAGGCACCCGTTCGCCCCGCATACTCGACCGGTATGTTCAGGATCACATACTGCTGCGGACTGAAATAGCCACCCTGGCCGTACGTGAAATATGACTGGTTCTTGCCGAAGCGCATCCACGTCGCATTGATGCCCACGGTAAGCGTCCGGTCGGCGTCGCGAAACAGGCGCGTATAGGCGCCGCCGCTCCCCTTGCCGGCGAAGTTCCGTTCCACGTGATGGCCGTCGTAGTAGTCGAACGCGCCCGCGACATACGCGCCGCTGGTGCCGTCGTCCCAGCTCAGCGCGCCGCGCGCGCCGCTGCGCGTCACGCCGCCCCATTTGAGGCCGGCACCCGCATCGCGCGCGCCCGCGAACGACAGCAGGCTGTCGGTCACCGCGCGGCGCGTGACGGCCAGCGAATAGGCGGCCCGATCGGTTATGGCACCGTTGTAGCGCACGCCGCCAACCATATCCTGGTAAGGGAACCCGACCGGCGTCGCGCCGATATCGACCTTCAATTGCTTGCCTTCGTAGCCTGCGGAGAGACCGACGCCGCTCGCCGTCTGGGAACCCGGCGAGCCGCCGCCGGGCGCCGCTGCGAGCCCCGCGCCGAACCGGGCGAGGGTCGGCACATCGGTGGCCGAGTTGGCGCCGTCGAGCATGACGGGGGTGGCGGTCACGACGATGTGGCCGTTGCCCGCCTTGATACGCCCTTCGAGCGGCGCCTCGATATCGGTGAGGCCCGACAGCCCTGCTTCGCCCGTACGGTTTCGGAACACGAGGCCGCCGGTCGCCGTACTGGCCTGCTCGCGGTTCACCTGGGCAAGCTCCGACGCGACATCGAGCATCTGTCCGCCGGCGTCCGCGCCCGCATCCGGCCGCGGCGACCGGGCCGCGGTCGCACTTTGCGCATAGCCGGCCGGCGGTTGCGGGATATAGCGAGGCGACGCATCGGGCTGCCCGTATGCCAGCGAAGGAGCGGACGACCGCGCGGAGGGAGCCTTCGCGCCGCCGCGCGACGGCCGGCTCGCCCTGGCGGAGGGCGTGGATGCCATCGGCGACGCGCTCGTCGCCGCAGCGCGCGACGCCGGCGACATCGGCCATGGCGTGGCGACGTAGCCGGCGCAGTCATCGTTCGAATCGGCCTGCGACACGCATCCCGCGGACGTCCCCGCCGGCGGTACGTCGGCGGCAGGCTCCCGATAGGGCCGATAGCGCCGCGCGATCGCAGGCCCACCCGATTCGCCCGCGCCAGCGCTCTCCTGGCCGTAACCGCCGGGATCGCGCGCGACTGGCTGCAGCGGCATGGCGGACGGCACCATGTGCGCCTCCGGCATGGCGGACGGTGTGACGTAGGTCGCGGGCGGCGCGGGCGGCATCGTATAGGGCACGGTCGGGGCAGAAGAAGACGGGGTGGACCAGGAAGGCATGCCCGGCAGCGGCGGTACCGCGGCGCCGGAGCCGGTCGACGGACGCACGACGTCGACGGCGGTCTTGCCTTCGAACGGATTGGTACCGGGCAGCGGGTTCGCGCCGATGCGCCGCATCGCGTCCTCCCAACCGCGCGGAACGTTCGACCGCGCCGGCTTGCTGCTCGGGGGCGGCGTATTGGCGGTCAGCAGCGCACGCTGCAGATACTGCGCGGCGAGCGAAAGATTCCCCTCCGCGCGATACAGGCGGCCCGTCGCGGCAAGCAGCCCTGCGTCGTCGGGCGCAATACGCAGCGCGGTGGCCGCGAACGCTTCGCCGTCGCGCCATGCCTTCGCGCCGCTCGCCGCATAGATCGCCGCGACCAGCAATCCCGTATCGTCGGGCCGGCGGGCCAGGGCGACCCGATAGCATTTCAGCGCGTTCGGCGCGTCGCCGGCCGACGTATACAGCCGCGCAAGCGCGGTCTGGAGTTCCGGGCTGTCGGGCATCGCGGCCAGCCACGGTGCGATGACGGCGTAGCCGCCGGCGAGGTCGCCTGCCTGGCGTACCGCATCGGCCTGGCGCACGACGATTTCGAGGTTCAGGCGTTCGAAGTCGCCGCGCTGCGCGGGCGACAGCGGCATCGCGGCGAGCCGGCGCATCGCGTCGCCCAGAAGCGCATCGTCGCGCACGGTCAGCAGAATCCGCGCATATTGCAGCAGCACGTCGGCGTTGCCCGGTTCCCGGGCCAGCGCACGCTGCACGATCCAGAGCGCACGCGACGTGTCGCCGGCTTGCGCATAGCCCGCCGACAGCTGCGCCGCGAGCGCCGGCACCGCCTGACCGATTCCCTCCGCATCGTGCAGCACGCCGAGCGCCTGCGCACGGCGGCCCTCGCGCGCCATCCGTGTCGCGAGTGCAACCTGCTGGCCGACCCAGAGGCGGTGCTGCAACGTCGTCATCGCCGTCGTGCGTTGCGCGGGCGCGATGCGCTCGAGCCGCTGCAGCCCGATGCTCCAGTCCTGCGTCTGCTCGGCCAGCAGCGCGCCGGCATAGAGCGCGTCGGGCATGTCGGGTCGCTCGGCCAGCAATCCGTCCATCACGCTGCGAGCCGACGCGAGCGCGCCTTGCCGCACGTACACGCGTGCCAGATCCAGCCGCAGCCACGGATCGTCCGGGCTGCCCGCGAGCGCATCCTCGAACAGACTGCGCGCCGCGCCCAGGTCGCCGCGCGCTTCGGCCTGCCGCGCCTGCGCCGCCTCGGCCGTGCGACGCAGCCGGTCGAGGCCGCCGGCCTTCGATTGCTGCTCGGCGCTCAGTTGCGTCGCGAACTGCAATGCTTCGTCGCCGCGCCCCTGCGCGGCCAGCGCGCCGACCATGCCGCGTATCGCGTCCGGATTGTCGGACTGACGCCGCAGCGCCATCCGGTACGCCTGCTCGGCGCCACGCGCATCGCGATGCTCCAGCAGCGCGTCGCCCAGCAGCACCTGCGCGGTGACGTTCGACGGATCGGCAAGAATCGCGCGCTCGAACAGCGCTTTCGCCTGTGCGAAGTCGCCGTTGCTTTGCGCGCCCAGTGCCTCGCTCGTGTAGGCCCAGTATGTCGCGCTGCCCAGCGCCGATCGCCAGCGCGCCGCATTCCCGCCTCGCGACGCGCGCTCCAGATCGCTTCGCGCCTGCGCAAAGCGCTCCTGCTTCAGTTCGACGATGCCGCGACCGCCCAGCGCGTCGCTGTCGTTCGGCAACGTGTCGAGCACGCCGTCGAAGCGGGCCCGCGCCGCGTCGAGATCGCCGCGCTGGAGTGCCGCGAAGCCGTCCTCGATCGCGCGGCCGCGCGCTTCGTTCGACGCGCCTCGCTGATCGCCCTCGCGCCCGGTTTGATCCTGTCGCACCATGCTGTCGTAGCGCGCCTTGACCGGCGGATCGTCGGGCACCCGCTTCAGGTAGGCGAGATAGCGCGCCTGATCCGACGGCCTTGCCGCGAGCCAGAGCAGCGCCTGGCGCCAGCTCTGGCGCGCCTCTTTCCCGACTTTCCCGTCGGCGGACAACTGCTCGAGCCGCGCGATGCCGTCGCGGCGCGTCGCGTCACGATAGGTCAGGTGTTGCGCATACGCGAGCGCGTAGCGCGGATCGTCGGGGTTGTCGCGCGCGAGACGTTCCAGGCCGCGCCGCGCTTCATTCCATCCGCTCGGCGTGGCCGCGAGCGCCTGGAAGTACTCGAGCTGCAGTGCCGGCGACGACGGCGCGCCTTGCAGCGCGTGCTGATACTGTCGCGCGGCCAGCGCGCTCTGCCCCGTTTGCGCGAGGCGGCGGGCATCGCTGATCTCGCCGTCCCGCACGCTCGCGTCGCCCAGGCGTCGGCCAAGCTCGTCGATCCGCGCAAAGCCGGGCGCGATACGGCGCAACTGTTCCAGGTAGCGGCGCGCGCCGTCGACATCGTGGCGATCGGCGAGCACCATGCCCATGCCGAACAGCGCGTCGGGCTGATCCGGATCGACGCCCAGCACCTTCTGCCAGGCCTGTGCCGCGAGGTCGCCTCGACCGTGCGCCTGCCAGTATCGGCCCTGCTCGACGAGCACCTTCAGCGCGTCGCTGCCGGCAGCAGCCGCGTGCGGCAGGGCCAGCGCGAGCAGGAGACTCGCGATACCGCCCGCGCGGGCGGCGCCGAGCCCGCGTAACCGTCGGTTTCGCATGTCACTCCTTCAGCCGGCGCGCCGCACGCCCACGCAGCAAACGATAGAAGAGCGCCGCCGCGACAAACGCTGCCAGCACGCTGAACAGCGCAAGCAGCAGCGGACGCTCCGACAGGACCCAGCGCAGGTACGTGATTGGCGGCAGCGCACCGACGTGGTACGACGTTGCGTCCGACGTTACCGAGACGGTGCGATCGCGAATCACGACCATCGCGCCCTGGATCGACGTGAGCATGTCGTCGTCGAGCAGTGCGCGGCCGAGCACCTCGTCCGCATGCCCAGTCGCGCTGATCAACGCGACGGCGCTGCGCGTCTTGCGCAACGGCGACTCGAATCCGGCCATCAGCGCGCTCGTGCCGTCCGAGACGATCGAGAGGCCGGCCCGCACGCGCTCACGCTCGGCGCCAGGCGACTGCGCCGCCTCGGCGCGGCCGAAGATGCCGCGGTCCTGATCCGTGCCGAACGGCATGCGCGCCGCCCAGCGGGTCAGCAGAGGCTGGGTATCGGGCGCACCGAGAATCAGCAGGTCCTTGGACGCGAACGCACCGACGCCGCCGGCGTCCGTCACCGTCACACCGCTGACCGGATAGCCCGTCGACACGCCCATGCGGCCCATCGCGAGCAGGTACAGGCCGTAGACGTCCGGGGTCGGCTCGGCCGGAAGCACGACGGCCGTGTCCGACAGGTCGGCCATCCGCGTGAACGGAAAACCGCTGTTTGCGAACGCGGCGAGGTCGGGCAGCGCCTTGTAGTGCGGAAACGACGACACATCGATCGTCGAGTCCGGATCGATCGAACCCGCGACGTTCTGCAGCAGCCGCCCCGTGCATTTGCCCAGATCCGGGATCTCGTAGAAGAAGTGCAGCTGCAATTGCGTGCGCGGCGTGAGCAGCAGCGGCGGCACGTGGAGCGTCGCGCGGTCGATACCGCTACCGACGAATGGCAGGAAGCGACTCACGCTCCAGCGGGATGTTTCCCCCGCCGGGATCGGCAGCGCCTTCACGAACGCGTCGCCGACGCTCAGGTTGAGCGACGAACGGTCCGCGCGCAGCGTCGGCGTGTATCGATAACGCAGGTCGATCGGCGCGCCGCGCGTATTCCACGTGAACAGATCGGGGGCCACGCGCAAGTCGATCCGAACGGCGCCCGCGTCGTATCCGGACACGCTGAGCGCACGTCCCTCGAGCAGCTCACCGATCCGCACCGGGCGGGTCGACGGCAGCCAGTTCGGCGCGTCGTACGGCACGCGCGGCGCGACGTTCGCGGGTCGGCTCACCGTGGCATGCGTGCCCGCTAGCGTCTTGCTGCCGAGCGCGAGCGCAAGCGCGGCAACCTTCACTTCGCCCGGCGTTCGACCGAGCACCAGCAAGAGCTGACCCTGGGCAGGCGCCTGCCGCTCGGCGATGGCCAGCGTCGGTCCGTCGATTGCCGGCACCGTCACGCCGTCCAGACGATCGTCGGCCGTCGCGAACACCACTGCGTTGCCCGATTCGGGCAGGCCGCCGGGCCGGGCCGGAAACCGCGCGCCGCGATACGCGGCCAGCGCGCCGAACCACGAAGCGACGATGCCCGCCGCTTCCAGCGTCTCCCGCGGCGGTCGCGCGGCGAATACGAAAGGCAGTTCGAGCCGCCGTACGTCCCGCGAATCGAAGAACGGCGCGGGCAGGACGCCAAGCTCCGGCCGTTCGGGCAGCGCCGCATAGGTCAGGTCGAGCCGGCTCGCGTTGCTCACCGTTGCCCACAGCGAGGAGCTGGCTGGATTCTCGCAACCGTTCGTGTAATGACCGATCAGCTGAACATTGAGATGGTTGTATTCGGTGACGAAGCGCGGATCGATCAACACGTCGCGTGCAACCGTCATCCCGCCTTGAGCGGCCGGCAGCGGCAGCGTCGCCGCCACTTCGCCGTTGACGAGCACCTTGAGCTGCGACAGATCCGGCAGCAGCGCGGGCGAGTAGCTGTAGATCAGATGCAGCGTCGCGCCCGTGACGACCTCGTCGCGACGGACCGAGAACGCGATGCCGTTCTGGCCGTCCGTGCCCCGCAACTGCAGGGGATCGCGCGCCCCGAGAGCCGCGAACGTCAGTGCCTGGCGCCGGCCGCCGGGCACGCGCGCGCCGGGTTCAGCCGTGGTCGGCAGCCCGCCGGAGCGGCGGCGCTCGGCGTCGGCCGCCGGAACCGGCTCGGCGAGCAGCGTCGGCCGCGCCGTGGCGAGCCCGACGGGAACGGCCGGCGACGGCGGCGCCACGTCGCCCGACGACATCGCGCCATCCGCCGCCCGCACCGTGCCCGGCGCCTGCATCTCGGTGGCCGATGCCCCGTTGCCCGATGCGATGCCGCTCGCGATGGCCCAGAGCAGGACTGACAGCATCCTGCGCGGCACGCGCGCATCCCAGCCGACACGAGCAGAAACCGCGGCAACCGCGCCCTGCGAAATGCACGCCTCGCGGCGCGTGCTGCCGCGCTGTCGCGACGCCCACGTCATTCTTTCCGCCATCACGTTAATTTTTGTCGTTGTTTCGACCGCCGCGCCCGAGCATGCGCATGTCCGCATACAGGCGTGCGGTTACGCGAAAGAAGCCGTGCACGCCGACCTTCGCGAGATGCAGGAACGCACGCGGCGGCGAATCGGGCCGGCGGCCGTCCGTCCAGTCGATCCATGCGTCCGCGCGTGCAAAAGTCGAACTGACGAGATCGAACTCCTGCTGTTGCGACAGGCTCTCGAACCGGACGCCGGCACGTCCTGGTTCGACATATTCGATCGTCGCGGGAAATGCGTACTCGTCGGCACCGCGAAACAGCGACACCGTCACCGCTTCGCCGCCCGGAATGCGCGCATCGTCGGGGACTGCCACGCCGATGCCGCCCTCCGAGTAGTCACGCGTTTCGCATGCCAGTGTCCGGCCGTTCCCAAAGCGCAGCATGACCGGAATGCGTGCCGCGACGCGATGAGAAATGCGTACCTGCCGGCGTTCGTTCGCCGCCGCGACGGCGAGGCCCAGAATCAGGATGTTGTAGGTCGTCCACGCCAGGTTGAACGCCGTCGTCTGGACTTCGCTGCCGACGTGGCGGTTGAGCGACAGGTTCAGGGCGCCTATCGCGAGGCCGATCACGTTCAGGATCACCAGGATCAGGTACGGTTTCGACACGGCCCAATCGAAGTAGCCGCGGTCGATTTTCCCGCCCTTGGCCGTCACGTTGAACTTGCCCAGCCGCGGATTGACCAGCGCGAGCAACGTCGGCAACGCGATGTACGACGCCAGCACGGCCTCGTACACTTCGGCCCAGAACGAATGCCGGAACCGGCTCTGCATCCGCGAGTTCGTCACGTTCGCGTGTACGACGTGTGGCAGCGCATAGAGTGCCAGCGTCGTCGCGGAAGCATGGATCACGTGCGCGTCGAAGAACAGGAACGACAACGGCGCGGTCAGGAACACGAGCCGCGGGATGCCGTAGAAAAAATGCATCATCGCGTTCAGGTAGCAGAGCCGCTGGCCCAGCGTCAGCCCGCGCCCGAACAACGGGTTGTCGATGCGGAATATCTGCGTCATGCCGCGCGCCCAGCGGATCCGCTGGCCAATGTGTCCGGTCAGGCTCTCGGTGGCGAGCCCCGCCGCCTGCGGTATCGCAAGATAGGCGGTCGTATAGCCGCGGCGATGCAGCTTGAGCGCGGTGTGCGCGTCCTCGGTCACCGTCTCCGTCGCGATGCCGCCGATCTCCTCCACCATCGAGCGGCGCAGCAGCGCGCACGACCCGCAGAAAAACGTCGCGTTCCAGAGATCGTTGCCGTCCTGCACCAGCCCATAGAACAATTCGCCTTCGTTCGGCACCTCCCTGAAAATGCCGAGGTTTCTCTCGAACGGGTCCGGCGAAAAGAAATGATGCGGCGTCTGGAGCATGGATAGCTTGGGATCCCGAATGAACCAGCCGAGACCAATCTGCAGGAACGATCGCGTCGGCACATGATCGCAATCGAAGATCGCGACGTATTCCCCGTCGGTGATCTTCAACGCTTCGTTGAGGTTGCCGGCCTTCGCATGGCGATTGTGATCGCGGGTCGTCCAGCGCACGCCGACCGATTCGCAAAACGCACGGAATTCCGGGCGACGCCCGTCGTCCAGCACGTGGATCGACAGCTTGTCGGCCGGGTAATCCAGCGCGAGCGCGGCATAGATGGTCGGCTTGACGACGCTCAACGGTTCGTTGTACGTCGGAATGAACACGTCGACGCTCGGCCAATGCGCGCGCGACGCAGGCAACGGCAACGGCTTGCGCCCGAGCGGCCACGCGGTCTGGAAGTAGCCGAGGAGCAGCACCGCCGCCGCATAGACTTCGGCAGCCACGAGCAGCGTGCCCCACACCGCGTCGAGCGGATGCAGCCACACCAGGGTGTCGGACAGCCTCCAGTACATGTACCGGCCGGTGGCCGCCACCGACAGCACGATCATGACGAGCGTCGCGTAGCGGCCGCCCAGGCGCCGGACCACCAGCGAACAGGCGATGCAGCAGGTGGCGAACACGAGTTGCCCGATATTGTCGAGCGGCACGGTACATACGAAGTACAGCGCCAGCAGTGCGCATGCCGCCACCGGCAGCACGACGAACCAGCCGCTCCCGGGCAGCGCGTCAACGAACCGATCGACCGCCGAGGGTTGCGCAGCCTCCCCGCGGGCGCTCAAGCGACGCTCCGCGCAGTGTCACGCCGCTCGAGCGCGCGCTCGAGCCACGCGCCGCACGCGTTCAGATCGGCAGCCGCCTGCGAACGCGGATCGTAGCGATTCACGGTGGTCCGGCACGCGAGCGATTCCGCGACCCCTTCATCCGCGTGGATCACGCCGCCGAACCGTGCCGCGCCGAGGCTGTCGCACAGCACGCGCAGCACATCGCGGCCCAGTTCGCGAGACTGATCGACCTGATTGACCACATAGCCGTCGCCCACGAAATCCGCACGAGTCGCGGCATAGGCGTCGAGCATCCGCCGCATCTGCGGGATCGACGCGTACGATGCCGCATCGGCAAGCACGACATTGAGCACGAAATGCGCGGCCGTCAGCGCGGCACGCATGTAGACCGAGGTGCCCGGCGGCGTATCGAGGATCACGATGTCGTCGTCGCCGAGCCCGAGCGCCGCGAGCCCGCGCGCGAGCCACGACGGATCGCGGTCCAGCAGTCGCTCGAAGCGACGCTGATCCGTTTCGCTTACCACGCCGAACGGCATGACCGTGATCCCGTCGACGACCGCGGCCGGCCAGCTCAGCCCGTTCAGCGCGGCGTCGGCGAGCCCTTCGGTCATCTCGAGCGGCACGCCGAAATGCAGCTTCAGCGCATTCTGCGGATCGAGATCCACCACGCTCACGCGCCGCCGCCGCGACGCCGCCATCACGGCCGCGAGGTTCGCCGCCAGCGTCGTCTTTCCGACGCCGCCCTTTGCCGAGGCAATCGCGACAATCTTCATGAACGGCCCGTCCACAGCGACGGCTTCTTGGGCCCCTCGCCCGTCGCCCCGGTTCGCAGCCGCTCGAACAACCGGACCAGCGGCTCCGACGGCCCTTGCGTGCGCGCACTGTCCGATGCCGCCGGTCTGCCGACCAGTTTCTTCAGCGGGCCCGGGGGGTGATCTCGTCTATCGGCATCCGGCGCAAGCGCCGAATGCGGGTCCGTCATCACGATATTGCTCAGGCTCTGCCCGTTGTCCGGCGCCCCCGAGTCCGGTTGCCCATGCGGATCGCTCTCGCGCAGTTCGACGCCGTCGAGCAACGGCCAGCGCGCGCGCGCCGCTTCGGCATCCGCCTCGGCACGTACTTCCTGATAGCGTCCGGCATCACCGCCAAAACGCTTGAACAACGATTCGATATCCCGTGAGGTCGACATAACGTGCCCATTTGTTATCGCGGAAATTCCGGTCGACCGGGCCGCTCAGTTCCGTGCCCGCGCAACGCGCAGTTCGATTCGCGAGTCGTCCGGCGGCGCAATGTCCTGCACCACGCGCAGACCGGTCGCGCCGACGCTGTCGAACCAGCCCTGATACGCGCCTTGCAAAAAGGCCGAGGACCACGCGAGATGGTCATTGCCGAGCGCGCGCAACGGCGCGGCGTAATGGACGATGCGCAGGAATTCGTGTTCGTCGGACAGTTCGGCATAACCCCACTGCATGTCGCGCCAGCGCGCGTTCAATGCATCCGTGAGATCGTCCGTCGACGCGCAGGGGCCAAGCGGATGCGCAGCCGCAAAGCGCATGCCGACGCGTGCCATCAACTGCCTCAACTCGTCTCGATCGAGCTGATCGGTGAATTCGCCGGCCAGTGCCTCCAGGAATCCGCGCCATTGGTGCGACACCTGGCGCTCGAGAAGATGCTCCAACATTCCCTGCATGGACGACGGATCCCCGGTGAAAGACAAGTGTCGCCGTGACCGCATCGTGCGTTTCGCGTGCGGACATCTTGGCAACAGCGTTTTTGCGCATCGTATCGAATCCGGGGAGTCGAATGGAGTTCGATACCTAGCCGAAAAACGCCAAACTATCGGACATAACCGACAGTTGGCGGGAGCGGCCCCGGCGGTCGCCGAACGCGATCGTCAGCGAACCGGCAACCTGATATCAGGCCGCGTTCGTGCGCGACGTGACGCATGAAACGATGGCAAGGCGCCGTATCCGGCGCGGCCGGGCGAAGATTCTGTTGAAGTTCGTGGATTCCGCCAATGGTGACGGTTCGAGCGCCAATCGTGCCCGTGAGCGGGAATCCGTGAAGGGGGAGGCAGTTTTTTCGGGGGCGCTATACGCAATACAACGCAACGACGAGTGCGCTGCAAACAACGTACTCAATGCCCTGAGCCTTCTCATGGCGGCTCTCAAGAAGCTCACGGTCGTTGCCCCGTCCGCACGCGTTAACTTGCCCTTCAACGAGAGCACGCGCACTGCCATCGAGCAGTACCGCAGCTTCTAGCTCTCGGTGTACGGTGAAAGCTTCTAGCGTGGTGAACTGGTGGAGCAGCGGCTAACCGCACGGTTTGACCAGGACCGCGACTTCAGTGCGTATGTCGACGACCTGAGCGCTGCACCGAAAGCGAGCGTCAAAAAGCAAGTCGCGGGGAACGCCGGCGACACGCCGGCCGAGGCGGCTCCGACATTGGCGCTCGCGGCATCGTCTCTGCCAAAGGCAAAAAGGCCACGCACCTTGCGGTACGTGACCTTTTTCTTTGGTGGTGCGTGAGGCCGGACTCGAACCGGCACACCCTTGCGGGCGTCAGGACCTAAACCTGGTGCGTCTACCAATTTCGCCACTCACGCGTATTGTCCGTCGCCTGACCGCGCGGCACGCAAGATGCGTGCTCCACGCGCCGGGGCTTCATGCCGGCCCGAAAACCGGCACACCCGATCAGGCGAGCGCGAGATTCTACCCGATCTGCGCAGCATTGTCTCGCCCCGCCGGCGCACGCCGGACAGCGGTGCTAGAATGCCGCGCTCGACGTGCCGGCCACGCGCCGGCGCGCGCTCCCGAACCCGCCTCCGCCACGATCCCACCCGTGAACTTCGACGACTATTGTCAGCAAAAGGCCGCCCCCGCGGGCTCCAGCGTCTACTATGCGCTGCGCCAGGCGCCGCTCGCGGCCGAACCGCGCCTGACCGCCCTGTTCGCGCTGCGCCGCGAACTCGAGGAAACCGTGAAGGAAACCAGCGATCCGACCGTCGGACATACGAAGCTCGCGTGGTGGCACAAGGAACTCGCGGCGCTCGCCGCCGGCGAACCGTCGCACCCGGTCACGAAGGCGCTCGCGCGGCATCACCCGGCGATCGCGACCGAAGAAGACGCGCTGCGCACGCTCGTCAACGGTTACGGGATGGATCTCGAACAGGCGCGCTACCTGGATTTCACGAACCTGCAGCGCTACATCGCGCAGGTCGGCGGCACCTTCGCGTCGCTGGTCGCGCGCGCGAGCGCCGCGAACCCGGCCGACCCGCAGCCGTGGGCCGCGGATGCCGGCCGCGCGCTGATGCTCGCGCAATTCGTGCAGGAGCTCGGCAACGATGCGCGTCACGGCCGCATCTATCTGCCGATCGACGAACTGCAACGCTACAACGTGACCGCGGCCGACCTGCTGAACCGCCGCTACAGCCCGGCCTTCACCGAACTGCTGCAGTTTCAGACGGCCCGCGCGCGCGAAGCGCTCGCCGCCGCCGAAGCGGCGATCCCCGGACCCGAGCGCCGCGCGCAGCGCACGCTGCGTGCGCAGATCGCACTGGCCGGCGCGCTGCTCGACGAAATCGAGCGCGACGGCTACCAGGTGCTGCACCAGCGCATCGCGCTGACGCCGATCCGCAAGCTGTGGATCGCGTGGCGCGCCGCCCGCCGCCGCTGACCCGCAGCGCAACGCGCGTCCGACATCACGCCTTCAGCAGCGGCAGCGTGTCGAAGCGCTGCTGCAGCACGTGTGTCGCATCGAGCCCCCACCACGGCCCGAGCACGGTCGCATAAAGCTGGCGAAAGTCGATCGCGACCGGCAGGTTGCCGTTGCCATCCAGGTGCCCGAGCGCGGGCGCCGCACCGTACAACCCGCCGGCCACGCGGCCGCCCATCACGAAATGCGGCGCGGCGGTGCCGTGATCGGTGCCGTTGCTCTGGTTCTCGCGCACGCGCCGCCCGAATTCCGCATACGTCATCACGAGCGTCTGGTTCCAGCGTCCGAGCTCGATCAGCGCGCCGCGCATCGCACTCATCCCTTCCGCGAACTGCTTGAGCAGCGCAGCCTGCTGTCCCGGCTGGTTCTGGTGCGTGTCGAACCCGTTGAGCGTGAGCCGCAGCACCGCGACGCCGTCCTGCGCGCCGGGCCCCGACGCTTCGCATGCCGCGAGCACCTGCATCGCGGTCTTCACCGACGTCCCGAACGTACCAGCCGGAAAGGCCGTCCTGAACTCGCGCATCCCGCCGCGCGGGCGCAGCCGGTCGGCCGCCTTCACGATGTCGTTCTCGACGTCGATGATGTGCGCGAGCGCCGGATTCCGTTCGCGCAGCGACGACGGCTCGGCCAGCCGCGCCGCGCGGATGAACTGCGCGGGATTGACGAGCGCGATCGCGCGCGCGCCGTTCGCGAGCGGCCCCATCTCCGCGCTGCCGAGCACGACGCCGTCTGCCGCGAAACCGGGCGGCACCGGCGCCTGCGCGAACGTGCGCGTGAGCCAGCCTTCGTGCAGGTACTGGTCCGAGCGTGACGCGGTATCCCAGATCTCGATCGAACGGAAATGCGACAGGTTCGGCTGCGGATAGCCGACGCCCTGCACGATCGCGACCTGCCCGTCGCGCCACAGCGGCATCAGCGGCGCGAGCGACGGGTGCAGCCCCGTATGCGCATCGAGCTGCAGCACCTGGTCGCGCTTGATGCCGATGCTGCGGCGGAACGGGTAGTAGAGCGGATCCGCATACGGCACCACCGTGTTGAGGCCGTCGTTGCCGCCCTTCAGCTCGACCAGGATCAACACGTTCGCATAGCCGGCCTCCGGCCGCCGCTCCGCCGCGGCCATCGCTATCGCCGCCTGCACGGGCGGCTGCCACAACGACACGCCCGCCGCGGCCGCGGCGCCCGTCAGCGTCAGAAAATCACGTCGGTTCATCGTGCATCCTTCGGTTCGCCGTGCGGCATGGCCACCGCTGCAGCGCGCCTGTTCGTCGTTGTTTCAGTCATTTCAGTTGATAGGCCGGATCCATCAACAGCGCCTCGAGATACGCGCTGCCGGTCGAGTCCGTATCGATCGCCGCGACCGGCGACACCGGCAGCACCGCGTGCTGCAGTTGAAGCTCGGTCGACAATCCGGCGATCGCCTGCGGCCGCGCACGATACTGCGCGAGCCAGCGTTCGAGGTCGAATCGCAGGCCGCCGCGCGCGGGCTTGCCCTTCGCGCCGGGCAAGCCCGCACCGGACGCGGTGTCCGCAACCGGCATCGCATGCGCACGGGCATTCGGCGACGGCGCCGCCATCGCATGCGCGGGTGCACGCATGCCGGCCGTCTCGGTCGCGCGGAACAACTGCTCGACGAACTGCTTGCGCGCGAGCAGCGTGGTGCTGTTGATCCACATCGCGCCGCCCGGCCAGCCCTTCACGTTCGGCGGATAGAACAGGTTCTGCCCGAGCGTGCGCACGGTGTCCGCGAGCGTCTGCGGATCGCCGTACGCGACGTCGAACAGCCGCACCGACCCGACGACGAACTCGGCCGGCGACTTGACGAGCACACCGCGATTGCGCGGGTCCCAGAACGCGTCGGTCGACCATAGCGCGGCGAGCGCCGCGCGGATGTCGTAGCCGCTCGCGCGAAACCGTTCGGCCACGACATCGAGCGCGCCAACCTCGGGCGTATCGGCCACGAACTCGCGCCACAGCCTGCCCGCGATGAAGCGCGCGGTGTCGGGCCGCTTCAGCAGGATGTCGAGAAACCCGTCGCCGTCGAACGCGCCGGTCTCGCCGAGTATCGTCTTGTCGCCCGCGTCGTGCCATTCGGGCCGCACCGCGAAGCGCAGCGTATCGGGATCGACGCTCCAGCCGGTCATCGCGCGCGCGGCTTCGGTCACGTCGTGTTGCGTGTAATGCCCTTCGCCGAGCGTGAACAGCTCCATCGCCTCGCGCGCGAAATTCTCGTTCGGACGCCCCTTGCGGTTGCTGGCGCCGTCGAGATACTGGAGCATCGCAGGATCCTTCGCGACCGCATGCAGCAGCGCGCCGAAGTTGCCGAGCGCCTCGCGGCGAAACAGCGCATTCTGCGCGGCCATCGTCTGGGGGTACGGAACCTTGTCCTGCCCGGACGTGAAGTGCCCGTGCCAGAACAGCGTCATGCGCTCGGTGAGCGGCGACGGCGTCGCGACCATCTCGTTGACCCACGCCGCGCGCAACGCATCGTAGCGGCGATTGCGTTCGCGCTGCTCGTCGCGCCGCATGTCCGGCGTCAGCGCCTGACGCTGCGCGCGCGTCGGCGGCAACTCGGCGAGCCAGTCGGGCCACGCCGTCACGGGCTCGCGGCGCACGTTGCCGAGCGTATCGGCGACGACTTGCGCACGCGTCATGCCGACGATGCGGGCGACCTCGGCCGGTGCGGGAGAAAAGCCGGTACGGCTCAGGAAGAACAGCGCATCGTCGGCGTCGAGTGGCGCCTGCATCGCGGGCGATGCCGGGGCGGCAGCGTTCGCTTTCATCGTGGACTCCCGGAACGCACCGGCGGTGCGGATGCCGGTTCAACGGCAATCGGCAGGCAAAAGTTGACCGAAAGTTGACGGAAAAAGTGCTACGAATCTTTTCCGCGCGGCGTGTTCCGCGCAGTGCGAACACGGCACACGTCAGCGCTTGTACAGCTCGCGGACGGCGTCCTCGATGTGCTGGCGCAACAGGTGGCGCTCCTCGGGCGTCATGTGCCCGTCGCGGCGGTGCTGTTCGAGATCGGGAGGCACGGCGGAACGGACCGCCATGTCGGCGGCGCGGTCGGACTGCGGCGCTTTACCGCGCTGCAGCTTGCGCGACGAGGCGCCCTGCTCGGGGCGCTGCGCATACGCGAAGTTCGACGCATATGGACCGGCAAGTGCGATCGTCAGCATCAGTGCAATCCGGGCAGATCGCATGACCGTCCTCGCTTCTCTGGTCGATTTGTTCCCTTCGTCACGCGGCAACCGGTTACCTCTGGTACTTGAAAAACCCTGCGGAATTCGGGTGTACAAAGATGAAAGATGGAGTGCAGGGGAGTATCTACCGAATTTCGGCTTCGAGTAAAGGAATCTCTATAGCCTGCCTTTACTCCGCGCGACACTACGAGTAAATTTTGTAACGGACTGTAACGCGCGAAAATACGCGACCGTGCGTGATTTCCCATTCGCGATAAGATGCCGATCATGGAAACGAAAAACCCCTCCAAGATTCTCGTCGTCGACGACGACCCGCGCCTGCGCGATCTGCTGCGCCGCTATCTCGGCGAGCAGGGTTTCAACGTCTACGTCGCGGAGAACGCGACCGCGATGAACAAGCTCTGGGTGCGCGAGCGCTTCGACCTGCTCGTGCTCGACCTGATGCTGCCGGGCGAAGACGGCCTGTCGATCTGCCGCCGCCTGCGCGGCAGCAACGACCGCACGCCGATCATCATGCTCACCGCGAAGGGCGAGGATGTCGATCGCATCGTCGGCCTCGAGATGGGCGCCGACGACTACCTGCCGAAACCGTTCAACCCGCGCGAGCTCGTCGCGCGCATTCACGCGGTCCTGCGCCGCCAGGCGCCGGCCGAACTGCCGGGCGCGCCGTCGGAAACCACCGAGGTGTTCGAGTTCGGCGAGTTCTCGCTGAACCTCGCGACGCGCACGCTGACGAAGTCGGGCCAGGAAATTCCGCTGACGACCGGCGAATTCTCGGTGCTGAAGGTGTTCGCGCGTCATCCGCGCCAGCCGCTGTCGCGCGAGAAGCTGATGGAGCTCGCGCGCGGTCGTGAATACGAAGTGTTCGACCGCAGCCTCGACGTGCAGATCTCGCGTCTGCGCAAGCTGATCGAACCGGATCCGGGCAGCCCGCGCTTCATCCAGACCGTCTGGGGCCTCGGCTACGTGTTCATTCCGGACGGCGCTGCCTGATCTTTTTCCTTTCCGGTTTCGCCCGTCCACGGCCCGCCCCATGCGTATCGACCGGCGCCTCCTGCAGCTCGCGTTCGGCGGGCTGTTCTGGCGCACCTTCCTGCTGATCGCGCTGCTGATCTCGGTCAGTCTCGCCGCGTGGTTCCAGAGCTTTCGCGTGATCGAGCGCGAGCCGCGCGCGCAACGCGTCGCGCTCCAGCTCGTCGCGGTCGTGAAGCTCACGCGCACCGCCCTGCTCTATTCCGATCCCGATTTGCGGCGCGCGCTGCTGCAGGATCTCGAGAGCAACGAGGGCGTGCGCGTCTACCCGCGCGAGAAAACCGACAAATTCAAGCTGCAGCCCGACGAATCGCTGAACCGCCTGATCGAACATGACATCCGCAGCCGTCTCGGCGACGATACCGTGATCGCGCAGTCGGTCAACGACATCCCCGGCGTGTGGATCAGCTTCAAGATCGACGACGACGATTACTGGGTCGCGCTCGACCGCGACCAGCTCGACAACGTCACCGGCCTGCAGTGGGCTGGCTGGGGCCTGTTCGCGCTCGCGCTGTCGCTGTTCGGCTCGGCGTTCATCACGAGCCTCGTGAACCGGCCGTTCACGCGGCTCGCGCTCGCCGCGCGCCAGGTCGGTTCCGGCCAGGCGCCCGACCCGCTGCCCGAGCGCGGGATGGGCGTCGCGGCCGATACCAACCGCAGCTTCAACCAGATGGTGCGCGACCTCGAACAGCTCGAGGCCGATCGCGCGCTGATGCTCGCGGGCATCTCGCACGACCTGCGCACGCCGCTCGCGCGGCTGCGGCTCGAGACCGAGATGAGCCCGTCGGACCAGGCGACCAAGGATGCGATGGTTGACGACATCGAGCAGATGGACCGCATCATCGCGGCCTTCATCGATTACGCGCGCCCGTCGCAACGCAAGCCGGAGCCGGTCGACCTGTCGTCGATCGCACAGGAAGTCGCCGCGCGCGTGTCCGGCGAGGACGGCGTCGAGATCCGCACGCGGCTCGCGCCGAGCGCCGTGATCGAAGCCGACGAAACCGACATGCGCCGCGTGATCGGCAACCTCGTCGAGAACGCGCGCAAATACGGCCAGAGCCGCCAGGACGGCGTATCGCGCATCACGCTCGAGACGCGCGTGACGCACGCGCGCGTCGAACTGTCGGTGAGCGACGAGGGTCCCGGCATCCCCGAGGACCAGCTGCCGCTCGTGATGCGCCCGTTCTACCGCGTCGACACGGCGCGCACCAAGGCGGACGGCACGGGGCTCGGCATGGCGATCGTGCTGCGCCTCGTCGGCCGCTATCGCGGCGCGCTGCGCCTGCGTAACCGCAACCCCGAAGCAGGCCTCGAAGTCACGCTCGAATTCCCTGGCGCCGGCAAGGCGCGTGCGGCGGCGTGACGCGTTCGTGCACGCTTCTTGCGCATCACACTATCGGTCCGGTTGAAAAAAACTATGAGGATCGTTAGTTAAAATCTATTGAAGCGCCTTGTTAATAGTGTTATAGTCGTCGGCATGCTGTCACATCAGCGTTGCAGCACCGAGGTAGCTTGACTCAGTCTTCTTCCCAACTCACACAGGAGTATCCGCATGAAAACCGTGGGCGATAAACTCGAAGCATTCACCGTCGTAGCCGCGAAGCCGGGCTTCAACAATCACGAGGAAAACGGCCAGTCGGCGTTCGAGACCGTCACCGAAGCATCGTTCCCGGGCAAGTGGAAGATCATCTACTTCTATCCGAAGGATTTCACGTTCGTGTGCCCGACGGAAATCGTCGAGTTCGCGAAGCTGACGGGGCAGTTCGAAGAGCGTGACGCCATCCTGCTCGGCGGCAGCTCGGACAACGAATTCGTGAAGCTCGCATGGCGCCGTGAGCACAAGGACCTGAACAAGCTGAACCACTACTCGTTCGGCGACGTCAAGGGCGAGCTGATCGACCAGCTCGGCGTGCGCGACAAGGAAGCCGGCGTGGCCCTGCGCGCGACGTTCATCGTCGATCCGGACAACACGATCCAGCACGTTTCGGTGAACAACCTGAACGTCGGCCGCAGCCCGGAAGAAGTCCTGCGTATTCTGGACGGCCTGCAAACGGACGAACTGTGCCCGTGCAACCGTGCAGTCGGCGGCGCAACGCTGTAAGCGCATCGATGCACGAAGCCCGCGGCGCACGTCCTGCCTGCGGGCTTTTTTAACGGCCAACCCATAGGAGATATCAATGGAATTCATCGATTCGATTAAGGCGCGTATCCCCGACTACGCGAAGGACATTCGCCTGAACCTCGACGGCACGATCTCGCGCTCGTCGCTCGAAGGCAACGATGCGGTTGGCGTCGCGCTGGCGGCGGCGGTCGCGGCGAAAAGCACCGTGCTCGTGAAGACGATCCGCGAAGCCGGCGTGCTGTCGCCCGAAGAGACGAATGCCGTGCTGACGGCGGCCGCGCTGATGGGGATGAACAACACCTGGTATCCGTATGTCGAGATGGCCGACGACGCCGACCTGAAGACGCAGCGCGCCGAGCTGCGGATGGGCGCGTACGCGTCGCACGGCGGCGTCGACAAGCGCCGCTTCGAGATGTACGCGCTCGCCGCGTCGATCGTCGGCAAGTGCCACTTCTGCGTGAAGTCGCACTATGCGCTGCTGAAGAACGAGCAAGGGATGACGACGACGCAGTTGCGCGACGTCGGCCGCATCGCGTCGGTGATCAACGCCGCCGCGCAGGTGATCGCCGCCGAAGGCGAATAAGCGGTCGCGCAAGCCGCAGCACGGTGCGGCGGCCATGCGCGCCGAACCGGGCCGCAAAATGAAAATGCCACGCAAGCGCGTGGCATTTTTCATTCCGGCGGCACAACCTGCGCGCCGCTTCGGACCGGCGTCAACCCGGCACCAGCGGCATCAGGCGCTCACGCGCCCAGCTTCACCAGCAGAGCGGCGGCCTGCGCCTCGATGCCCTCGCCGCGGCCGAGGTAGCCGAGCTTCTCGTTGGTCTTCGCCTTCACGTTCACGCGCTCGAGCGGCAGCCCGAGGTCGGCCGCGATGTTCGCGCGCATCCCGTCGATATGCGGCGCGAGCTTCGGCGCCTGCGCGATCACGGTGCTGTCGACGTTCTGGATCGTGAAGCCGGCCGCCTTCACGCGGGCGACGCACTCGCGCAGCAGCACGCGGCTGTCCGCACCCTTGAACGCCGCGTCGGTGTCGGAGAAATGGCGGCCGATGTCGCCGAGCGCCGCCGCGCCGAACAGCGCGTCGGTGATCGCGTGCAGCAGCACGTCCGCGTCCGAGTGGCCGAGCAGGCCGCGCTCGTACGGAATCGTCACGCCGCCGATGATGAGGGGGCGCCCCGGGACGAGCTGGTGCACGTCGTAGCCTTGTCCGATTCTGAAGTCCATGCGTAATCCGGTTTGAGATGAGGTGAAAGTCAGGAAGCGTGCGCGGGGCGCGCGAGAATTGCTTCCGCGAGCGCGAAATCTTCCGGGTACGTGACCTTGAAGTTGCGCAGGCTGCCCTGCACGACGCGCGGCGTGTGGCCGGCCCATTCGATCGCGCTGGCCTCGTCGGTCAGGTCGTGCCCTTCGCGCTGCGCGCGCAGGATCGCGTCGCGCAGCATGCCGATGCGGAACATCTGCGGCGTCTGCGCCTGCCACAGCGCGTCGCGCGACTCGGTGCGCGCGATCGCGTCGCCGCCGGCCGGCACGCGCTTGAGCGTATCGGCCACCGGCAGCGCGACGATGCCGCCGACCGGGTCGTCCTTCAGCGTCGCGACCAGCGTGCGGATCAGCGCCGGCGTGATGCCGGGGCGCGCGGCGTCGTGCACGAGCACCCAGTCCTGGTCGGTCGCACCGAATTCGGCCAGCTCCAGCAGCCCGTTCAGCACCGACGCCTGCCGCGAGCCGCCGCCGCAGCGGCGCACCGCGAAGCGCAGGCCCGCGAAGCGGCGCGCGTCGAAGTGCGTGTCGTCGGGCGCGAGGACGACGAGCGTCTGCGCGAATTCGCTGCACGCATCGAACGCGGCGAGCGTGTAATGCAGGAGCGCGCGGCCGGCCAGCGTGCGGTATTGCTTCGGCACGGCCGAACCGGAGCGGCTGCCCGTGCCGGCGCAAGGAATCAGGGCGAAAAGTCGGGGAGTCACGAAAGGGAAACGCCGGAAAGATGAAATCGAGAAGCGGATTTTATAATAGGTCTTTCGTCTCGACCGGCGCACCGCGCCGCGCCCGTGCCCGCCACCCCTGCCGTCCCTATGCCAGACAACGCTTCCACCCCGTTCGCCTCGCCCGTCGCCCGCGTCAAACCGGGCCAGCGGTTCGCCTTCGACGGCGCGCACGGCTCCGCCGACGCACTCGCCATCGCCCGCTATCTCGCCGACAACCGCGGCGCCGTCCCGCTCCTTGCGGTGATCTGCGCGAACGCGGTCGACGCGCAGCGGCTGTCGCACGAACTCCGCTACTTCTCGCCCGATGCGCGCGTGCGCCTGCTGCCGGACTGGGAAACGCTGCCGTACGACACGTTCTCGCCGCACCAGGATCTCGTCTCCGAGCGCCTCGCGACGCTGCACGACCTCGGCGAGGGCCGCTGCGACATCCTGCTGGTGCCCGCGACCACCGCGCTGTACCGGATGCCGCCCGCGTCGTTCATGGCCGCGTACACCTTCGCGTTCGCGCAGGGCGAGCGGCTCGACGAGGCGAAGCTGAAGGCGCAGCTCACGCTGGCCGGCTACGAGCACGTGAGCCAGGTGGTGCGGCCCGGCGAATACTGCGTGCGCGGCTCGCTGATCGACCTGTACCCGATGGGCTCGCCGCTGCCGTACCGGATCGACCTGTTCGACGACCAGGTCGACTCGATCCGCGCGTTCGATCCCGATACGCAGCGCAGCCTCTACCCGGTGCGCGACGTGCGTCTCCTGCCCGGCCGCGAGTTTCCGTTCGACGAAGCCGCGCGCACGGCCTTCCGCAGCCGCTGGCGCGAGACCTTCGAAGGCGACCCGAGCCGCGCGCCGATCTACAAGGACATCGGCAACGGCGTGCCGTCGGCCGGCATCGAGTATTACCTGCCGCTGTTCTTCGACGAGACGGCCACGCTGTTCCACTACCTGCCGCAGGACGCGCACCTCGTGTTCGCCGGCGATCTCGACACATCGATCCGCCGCTTCACGGCCGATACGAAGCAGCGCCATGCGTTCCTCGCGCACGACCGTGAGCGGCCGATCCTCGAGCCGCAGCGCCTGTTCCTGTCCGACGAGGATTTCTTCGCGTTCGCGAAGCCGTTCGCACGCGTCGTGCTGCCCGCCCAGCCGGCCGGCGGCTGGGCCACGGGCCTGCCCGAACTCACGGTCGATCGCCATGCCGACGATCCGCTCGCCGCGCTGCGCACGTTCGTCGAATCGTCGGGCAAGCGCGTGCTGCTGACGGTCGAATCGGCCGGCCGCCGCGAAACGATCCTGCAGCTGCTCGCCGAGCATCACCTGCGCCCCGCGTCGAACGACCACTTCGCGGGCTGGCTCGAAAGCGAAGCGCCGTTCGCACTCGGCGTCGCGCCGCTCGCGAGCGGCTTCGCGGTGCCGGGCGAAGGCTACGCGATCGTCACCGAGACCGAGCTGTACGGCGCGCTCGGCCGCCGCGCGGGGCGCCGCCGCCAGGAACAGGCGAGCAACGTCGACGCGATGGTGCGCGACCTGTCCGAGCTGAAGGTCGGCGATCCGATCGTCCACGCGCAGCACGGCATCGGCCGCTACATGGGTCTCGTGTCGATGGATCTCGGCGAAGGCGAGACCGAATTCCTGCATCTCGAATACGCGGGCGACAGCAAGCTCTACGTGCCCGTCGCGCAATTGCACGTGATCTCGCGCTATAGCGGCGCCGACCCCGACAGCGCCCCGCTGCACGCGCTCGGCTCGGGCCAGTGGGAGCGCGCGAAGCGCAAGGCCGCGCAGCAGATCCGCGACACGGCCGCCGAGCTGCTGAACCTGTATGCGCGCCGCGCGGCCCGCGAAGGCCATGCGTTCTCGCTCGACCCGCGCGACTACGTGAAGTTCGCGGAGAGCTTCGGCTTCGAGGAAACGCCCGACCAGGCCGCGGCGATCGCGGCCGTGATCGGCGACATGACGAGCGGCAAGCCGATGGACCGCCTCGTGTGCGGCGACGTCGGCTTCGGCAAGACCGAGGTCGCGCTGCGCGCCGCGTTCATCGCGGTGCTGGGCGGCAAGCAGGTCGCGCTGCTGTCGCCGACCACGCTGCTCGCCGAGCAGCACACGCAAACCTTCGCCGACCGCTTCGCGGACTGGCCGGTGCGCATCGTCGAGCTGTCGCGCTTCAAGACCGCGAAGGAAGTGAACGCGGCGATCGCGCAGATCAACGAAGGCAGCGTCGACATCGTGATCGGCACGCACAAGCTGCTGTCGTCGGACGTGCAGTTCAAGCGCCTCGGCCTGGTGATCATCGACGAGGAACACCGCTTCGGCGTGCGCCAGAAGGAAGCGCTGAAGGCGCTGCGCGCGGAAGTCGACGTGCTGACGCTCACCGCAACGCCGATCCCGCGCACGCTCGGGATGGCGCTCGAGGGGCTGCGCGACTTCTCGGTCATTGCAACCGCGCCGCAGAAGCGGCTCGCGATCAAGACCTTCGTGCGCCGCGAGGAGGAAAGCGTGATGCGCGAGGCGATGCTGCGCGAGCTGAAGCGCGGCGGCCAGGTGTACTTCCTGCACAACGAGGTCGAGACGATCGAGAACCGCAAGGCGATGCTCGAGGAACTCGTGCCCGAAGCGCGCATCGTGATCGCGCACGGCCAGATGCACGAGCGCGAACTCGAACGCGTGATGCGCGATTTCGTCGCGCAGCGCGCGAACGTGCTGCTGTGCACGACCATCATCGAGACCGGCATCGACGTGCCGAGCGCGAACACGATCATCATGCACCGCGCGGACAAGTTCGGCCTCGCGCAGCTTCACCAGCTGCGCGGCCGCGTCGGCCGTTCGCACCACCAGGCGTATGCCTACCTGCTGGTCCACGATCCGCAGTCGCTGACCAAGCAGGCGCAGCGCCGGCTCGAGGCGATCCAGCAGATGGAGGAACTCGGCTCGGGCTTCTATCTCGCGATGCACGATCTCGAGATCCGCGGCACCGGCGAGGTGCTCGGCGACAAGCAGTCGGGCGAGATCCACGAGATCGGCTTCCAGCTGTACACCGACATGCTGAACGACGCGGTGAAGGCGCTGAAGAACGGCAAGGAGCCCGACCTCACCGCCCCGCTCGCCGCGACGACGGAAATCAACCTGCATGCGCCCGCGATCCTGCCGGCCGACTACTGCGCGGACGTGCAGGAGCGCCTGTCGCTGTACAAGCGTCTCGCGAACTGCGAGCACGGCGACGCGATCGACGGCATCCACGAAGAGCTGATCGACCGCTTCGGCAAGCTGCCGCCGCAGGCGCACGCGCTCGTCGAGACGCACCGGCTGCGGCTGGCCGCGAAACCGCTCGGCATCGTCAAGATCGATGCGAGCGAGGCCGCGATCGGGCTGCAATTCGAGCCGAACCCGCCGATCGATCCGATGCGCATCATCGAGATGGTGCAGAAGCATCGGCACATCAAGCTCGCGGGCCAGGACAAGCTGCGCATCGAGACGCGCTCGCCCGACCTCGCGATCCGCGTGTCGACAATCAAGGAAACGCTGCGTGCGCTCGCGCCGCGCGCCGACGCGGCGAGCGCCGCACGCTGACGGCAGGGCCGCGATGCTGCACCGCATCGCGGCCGGAGAAGGCGGGCGGACGCGTTTTTGAGTATGATTTTCCCATTCATCAGACGGAGTTTTGCCATGTCCACTCTCGACGCGACGGCGCCGTCCGCCGCCGACCAAGGCGACGCTTCGCTCGTCAGCCTGCCCTGGATCAAGCAGCTGGTGTCGATGGACACGACAAGCCGCGTGCCGAACCTCGGCCTGATCGAAACGGTGTGCGACGCGCTTGCCGCGAAGGGCATCGCGTCGACGATCACGCACGATCCGCGCGAAGGCTGGGCCAACCTGTTCGCGACCGTGCCCGCGCACGACGGCTCGACGAACGGCGGCATCGTGCTGTCGGGGCACACCGACGTCGTGCCGGTCGACGGCCAGCAGTGGGACAGCAACCCGTTCGCGCCGGAAATCCGCGACGGCCGGCTTTACGGCCGCGGCACCTGCGACATGAAGGGCTTCATCGGCACCGCGCTCGCGCTGCTGCCCGAGATGCAGGCGGCCAGGCTCGCGAAGCCGATCCATTTCGCGCTGTCCTACGACGAGGAAATCGGCTGCGCGGGCGCGCCGCTGATGATCGCCGACCTCGTCAAGCGCGGCGTGCAGCCGTCCGGCTGCATCGTCGGCGAGCCGACCAGCATGCGGCCGATCATCGCGCACAAGGGCATCAACGCGTACCGCTGCTGCGTGCGCGGCCACGCGGCGCACTCGTCGCTGACCCCGAAGGGCCTGAACGCGATCGAATACGCGGCGCGCCTCATCTGCCACATCCGCGACATCGCCGAGCGCTTCCGCGCCGAAGGCCCGTTCGACGCGCTGTATGACGTACCGTTCACGACCGCGCAGACGAGCACGATCCAGGGCGGCAACGCGATCAACACGGTGCCGGCCGAATGCCGGTTCGACTTCGAGTTCCGCAACCTGCCGACGCTCGATCCCGAGCAGATCTTCACGCGCATCGAAGCGTATGCGCAGGAAACGCTGCTGCCGCAGATGCGTCGCGAACATCCGAACGCGGCGATCGAGTTCTCGAAGATCGCCGCGGCGCCCGGCCTCGACGCAACCGAACAGGCGGCGATCACGCAGCTCGTGCGCGCGCTGACGGCCGACCAGGACAAGCGCAAGGTCGCATACGGCACCGAAGCCGGCCTGTTCGAACGCGCGGGCATCCCGAGCATCGTCTGCGGGCCCGGCAACATCGAACAGGCGCACAAGCCGAACGAGTATGTCGAGCTCGCGCAGCTCGCCGGCTGCGAGCAGTTCCTGCGCAAGTTCATCCGCAGCATGTCGGTCGACGCACACTGACTGCCCCGCCACGCCGGCCTGCGTGTGCGGGCCGGCCCCCACCCCCGCCACCCGCCACGTCATGTCGACTGAACAACAGGGCACTGCCCATACGACGATCGACGGCGAGCCGATTCCGACGCTCGACGAAATCGCCGCGCAGCATTTCGCGTTGTCGCCGTGGGTCGCGCGCACCCCTGTGTTCGAGCGCGCCGACCTGCCGTCCCTCGAGGGCACGCACGTCAACTTCAAGTTCGAGCTGCTGCAGGCGAGCGGCAGCTTCAAGGCGCGCGGCGCGTTCACGCACCTGCTGGCGCTCGATGAAGCGCGCAAGAACGCCGGCGTCACCTGTGTGTCGGCCGGCAATCATGCGGCGGCCGTCGCGTATGCGGCGATGCGGCTCGGCAGCAGCGCGAAGGTCGTGATGTTCCATACCGCGAGCCCCGCGCGCATCGCGCAGTGCAAGCAGTACCGCGCGGAAGTCGTGCTCGCCGGCAGCGCGTCGCAGGCGTTCGACCTCGTGCGGCGGATCGAGGCCGAGGAAGGCCGCTTCTTCATCCATCCGTTCAACGGCTATCACACGATTCTCGGCACCGCGACGCTCGGCTACGAATGGGCGACGCAGACGCCCGATCTCGACGCGGTGATCGTGCCGATCGGCGGCGGCGGGCTCGCGGCCGGCATGGCGACCGCGCTGCGGCTCGCGAACCCGCGTGTGCGCGTGTACGGCGTCGAGCCGGAAGGCGCCGACGCGATGAGCCGCAGCTTCGCGGCCAATCACACGATCAAGATGAGCGCGATGCAGACGATCGCCGATTCGCTGATGGCGCCGCACACCGAGGAATACAGCTACCAGCTGTGCCGGCGCCACCTCGAGCGCATCGTCACGGTGTCCGACGACGCGCTGCGCGCGGCGATGCTGTTCCTGTTCTCGCACCTGAAGCTGTCGGTCGAACCGGCCTGCGCGGCGCCGCTCGCGGCGCTGCTCGGCCCGCTGCGCGAAACGCTGCAGGGCAAGCGGGTCGGCGTGCTGCTGTCCGGCACGAACACCGACCCCGCCACGCTCGGCATGCATCTCGCGCACGCGACACTGCATCACTGAATCCACGCAGGATACTCAGGGTTATCCCCAGTTTATGTTGACAGCCCTGTTGATAACCCGCCGGACAAACACGCAAGTGGTTGAGCGCGCAGCGTTTTATGTGTGCGAAGGGCGCCGGACGCGAAATAGGCAGATGCCGCCGCCGAGCGCACGTACCGCGACGTGGCGGCGTCGCATGCGGCACGTGATCGGCGCCGCCGCCATCGCCCTGCTCGCCGGTTGCGCGGCACCGCCCTCGCCCGTCATCGACGCTTCTGCGGCCTGCACACAGCCGGACGCACACCGGATGCTGCAGGCCGACCTGCTGTTCGGGCGTGATATCGCCGGACGCGGCCCCGTCACGAATGCGGAACGCTCGGCCTTCCTCGCCGACGTCGTCACGCCGCGCTTCCCGGACGGCTTCACCTACTGGGACACCCACGGCCAATGGCGCGACCGCGCCACCGGCCGGATCATCCGCGAAGCGAGCTTCGTGGTCCGTATCGTCGCCGACGATACCGCCGACACGCACGCGCGGCTCGCCGCGATCCGGCATGCGTACCGTGAGCGCTTCCGGCAGGACTCGGTCGGCATCACCCTCGTGCCGGCCTGCGCGTCGTTCTGATTCGCGCTGCGCGGCCCACGCGCGACGACACGCAAAAAGAACGGGCGCCCGAAGGCGCCCGTCGCATGCGAAACATCCGCGTATCGCTTACTTGTTCTCGAACATGTCCATGATCTGCCGCTTCTCCTGCTGCGTGACGGGCGGCGGTGCGAGCCCCTCCGAGCCGGCCGAGCCGAGTGCATCGTTCGCGCTGATCGCATTCGCGGCCGGGTTGATGTCCACGCTTCCGACGAAGCCGTTGCCCGGCGTGCGATCGGCATAGTACAGCTCGCCGTCGACCGTCGTCAGGCCGTCCGGCATCGGCATCTGCTGCTCGGGCACGCCGTTCAGCGCGGTGCGCATGTAGTTCACCCAGATCGGCAGCGCGAGTTGCGCGCCGAATTCGCGGCTGCCGAGGCTCTTCGGCTGGTCGAAGCCCATCCACGCGACCGCGACGAGCGACTGCTGGTAGCCGGCGAACCAGCCGTCCTTCGCGTCGTTCGTCGTACCCGTCTTGCCCTGCAGGTCGCCGCGGCCGAGCGCGTTGGTGCCCGCGCCCGTGCCGGCCGTCGCGACCGTGTGCAGCAGGCTGTTCATCACGTACGCGTTGCGGCCTTCGATCGTGCGCGGCGCCGTGCCGCCGGCCACCACCGGCTGCGACTTCTGCAGCGGCTGGCCGCGCGCGTCGTCGACTTCGGCGATCAGGTACGGATCGACCTTGTAGCCGCCGTTCGCGAACACCGCATAGCCGGTCGCGAGCTGCAGCGGGGTCACGAGCCCCGCACCGAGCGCCATCGGCAGGTACGGCGGTGTCTTCGCCGGATCAAAGCCGAAGCGCTGCGTCACATACTGCTGCGCATACTGGGTGCCGATCGACGCGAGGATCCGGATCGACACGAGGTTCTTCGAACGCTGCAGGCCGGTACGCATCGACATCGGGCCGTCCGGCTGGTCGTCGTCCTTCGGCTCCCACGCGGTGCCGCCCGGCACGCTCGGCGGGAAGTACAGCGGCGCATCGTTGATGATCGTCGCCGGCCCGAGCCCCTTGTCGAGCGACGCGGAATAGATGAACGGCTTGAACGACGAACCCGGCTGGCGCCACGCCTGCGTCACGTGGTTGAACTTGCTCTTGTTGAAGTCGAAACCGCCGACGAGCGAGCGGATCGCGCCGTCCTGCGGCGCGATCGCGACGAGCGCGCCTTCGACCTGCGGCAGCTGCACGACCTGCCAGCCCGTCTTGCCGTCCCTCAGCACGCGCACGATCGAGCCGGGCTTGACGCGCAGCGTCGCATTCGCGCGCGGGCTCAGCGCGGCCGACACGAAGCGCAGCCCGGCCGGGCCGATCGTCGTCGTCGCGCCGCCGACGAACTGCACCTCGACCGCGTTCGGCGAAGCCGACAGCACCACCGCCGACTGCAGGTCGCCGTTGTCCGGGTGATCGGCGAGCGCGTCGTCGATCGCCTCGTCGCGTTCGTCGCCGGCCGCCGGCAGGTTGATCGAGCCTTCCGGCCCGCGATAGCCGTGGCGGCGCTCGTAATCGAGAATGCCGCGGCGCACCGCCTGGTATGCCGCTTCCTGGTCGGCCGAGTTGATCGTCGTCGTGACGGTCAGCCCGCGCGTATAGGTTTCGTCCTTGTACTGCTGGTACATCATCTGCCGCACCATCTCGGCGACGTACTCGCCGTGCACCGCGTACTGGTTGCCCGGCGTGCGCACGCGGATCTCCTCCTTCACCGCCTGGTCGTACTGCGGCTGCGTGATGTAGCCGATCTCGAGCATGCGCTTCAGGATGTATTCCTGACGGACCTTCGCGCGCTTCGGATTGACGACCGGGTTGTACGCGGACGGCGCCTTCGGCAGCCCCGCGAGCATCGCGGCTTCCGCGAGCGTGATGTCCTTCAGGTCCTTGCCGAAATACACGCGCGCAGCGGCGGCAAAGCCGTACGAGCGCTGGCCCAGGTAGATCTGGTTCATGTACAGCTCGAGAATCTGGTCCTTCGTCAGCGCCTTCTCGATCTTGTACGCGAGCAGCATCTCGTAGATCTTGCGCGTGTAGGTCTTCTCGCTCGACAGGAAGAAGTTGCGCGCGACCTGCATCGTGATCGTGCTCGCGCCCTGGCGCGCGCCGCCGTGCATCAGATCCGCGACGCCCGCGCGCAGGATGCCGAGAAAATCGACGCCGCCGTGTTCGTAGAAGCGGTAGTCCTCGATCGCGAGCACCGCCTTCTTCATCACGTCGGGAATGTCCTGGAAGCGCACGAGGCTGCGGCGCTCCTCGCCGAACTCGCCGATCAGCACGTGATCGGCGCTGAACACGCGCAGCGGCACCTTCGGCTGGTAGTTGGTCAGCGCGTCGAGCGACGGCAGTTGCGGTGCCATCACGACGAGTGCGTAGCCGACGATCAGCGCGCCGACGATCGCGAGCGTCGCGAACAGCCCGACGAACCACAGCGCGACGCGCGAGCCGAACGAGCGGCGGCCGTCGCCCCCGCCTGCGCTGCGCTGCGCGCGGCGGTCGTCGCCGCGGTCGTCATCATCGGGGTAATAGGCTCCCGACGGCGAACGGCGCAACGTGTAGTGGGGTTCGTTCCGGTCGGAAGGAGAAGACGGTCGTTTGATGATTGGCATGTCGGAATGGCGGGCGGCGTGGCGCCCTCGGACGCATGCGGAAATGCAAGCGGATGAATCAGAGTGTGTGCATCGTGGCAACTGTCACGTCGACAGACCCCGCCGCGCGGCGATCCGTTCCCGCGACGTGACAGCGCATTTTAATGAAATCGACCGATCGGCTTCGCGATTTTTTGTAAAAATTCCCGCACAAGCGTGAATTGCGGAACGTATTGGCGGCATGCTCCGCCTATCATGGACTCGCAGCCCGGTGCGTGCCGCCGCATGGCTTTCAAACACGAAAGGTTCGAATGCTGGACGCGCGTGACGCTTGAACTCCGGCACTTAAGCCGTATTTAAGGGGCCGGCGGTGTAATATCCGCCGGCTCACGCGGGTCGGAACCGATTCGCGACGGGCACTGCCGCGCTCACGCGGCGCCTTTCAACCACGGAGGATTTCATGTCGCTTTTCGACTCTGTTTCGCGCACGATCAAGGGCCTGCTGAACGATGCGGCCGACTCGGTACAGGATCCGTCGCGCGACGCACGGCAGATCGTGCGGGAGCTCGACGACAGCATCGGCCGTGCCGAGAATTCGCTGATCGAGATCGAGGCACAAGTCGCGACCCAGCGCAGCAAGCGCGATGCGGCCGACGACAAGGTGAAGAAGTACGAGGACGGCGCGAAGCGCGCGCTGCAGACCGGCGACGAAGCGCTCGCACGCGAGGCGCTCGCCGCACAGTCGAACGCGGAAGCCGAGCGCGACGCGCTCGCGGCCGAGCTGACGACGCTCGAACCGTCGGTCGACAAGCTGAAGGGGCAGATCGCCGACATGCGCCAGCGCCGCAACGACCTGAACGCACGCTCGAACATCCTGCAGGCGAAGCAGGAAATTGCGCAGGCGAAGGACGTCGCGGCAAGCGCGCTGGGCGGCATCGGCGGCAAGAACCTGTCCGAGGATTTCCAGAAGCTCGAGGACAAGGTCGCGCTGCAGAACGCACGCTCGGACGCACGCCTGAATTCGGCCGACACGTCGAGCGGCAAGGCGCTCGACGACAAGCTCGCCGCGCTGAACAAGGGCCCGTCGGTCGAGGACCGCCTCGCCGCGCTGAAGAAGCAGCTCGACACGCCCGCGCAGTAACGGCAACCGCGCCGCGGCCCGCCGGGCCCGCGGCGCGCACCGATCGTCAGGAGACGGGCGCTCGCGCCCGGTTCGACCATGAAGAAATCTCTCGCCGCACTCGGCTTCTCGCTGATGCTGCTGTCGTCCGCGGCATTTGCGGTCCCGTCGCTGCAGCAAGTCGAGCAGTCGATCGCACAACGCGACTGGCAGCGCGCCGACACGCAGCTGTCGCAAGTCATCGCTGCCCATCCGAACAACGCGCATGCGCACTACCTGTACGCACAGGTGCTGGACCGCGAAGGCCGCGCGTCCGACGCGCTCGCGCAACTGCAACAGGCGAAGTCGCTCGATCCGCAACTGCGCTTCACCGACGCGTCGCGCTTCGCGCAGACCGAATCGCGCATTCGCGCGGACGCCGCGCGCGTCAGCGGCAACGCACCGTCGGTCACGCAGAGCGGTTCGTTGCAGTCGTCGCTCGCACCGGCCGCGCCGGTCGCGCCGGTCGCGAAACACGGTCCGTCGACCGGCATGTGGATCGGCATCGGGCTGATCGTCGCGATCATTGCACTGGTGCTGCGCTGGACGCTGCGGCGCGCTCGCTCGGCCGACGACAGCCGCGCCGACGACGAACGCCGCACGCAGTTGAAGCGCGCGACCGACGTGCTGAACGACATCCGTCCGCTGAAACTCGACGCGAAGCTGTCGACGGCGCCCGGCGCCACCGCGCTCACCGGCGAGCTCGAAGGCATCGAGACCGACGCGCGCGCGCTCGTCGAAGCGCTGTCGAACGGCAAGAATCCGGTGCCGCCCTATCGCATCGATGAACTCGAACAGCGGCATGCGAGCGTGAAGGCGCGCGTCGAAGGCCGTCCCGACCCGGGCGCGCGACCCGCTGCGCCGGCGAACGGCAGCGGCTCCGCGTATGCGCAGGAAGCCGATCGCGTGACCGGCATGCAAGGCCAGCCGTATCAGCAGCAACCGTACCCGCAGCAGCCGTACCCGCCGCAACCGTATCCGCAACAGCAGCCGCCCGTCGTGGTCCAGCAAGGCGGCGGTTTCGGCGGCGGAATGGGCGGGCTGCTGACCGGCGTGCTGCTCGGCGAAGCGATGTCCGGCGGCCGCGAGCGCGTGGTCGAACGCGACGTGATCGTCGACGACCAGCGCCGGCGGCAGGAGAACAACGATCCGGGCTTCGACTTCGGTCGTGGCGACAATTCGAACTGGAGCGACGGCAACGGCGGCGGTGTCGATCTCGGCAGCAACGACGACGGCTGGACCGACGACAACACCTGAGCATTCGCACGCGGGCGTCGACACTTCGCGCGACGCCCGCCCTTCACGCCGCGCCCGCTTTCATTTCCACTCGCGCCGGCAGCCGGATTTGTCAATCATTTCAAGATGGGCTACCGGCAATGGGGTACGTTCGCTATCATGCGGCCATCGGCGTGCCTCCGACCCCCTCCGACGTTTCGCAGCCCCGCGCGTCGCGGCACGCCTCCCCTCGCCCCAATCAGGAGAAAGCCGCTCATGAGCATAATCAAGGAATTCAAGGAGTTCGCCGTCAAAGGCAACGTGATGGATCTCGCCGTCGGCGTGATCATCGGTGGCGCATTCTCGAAGATCGTCGACTCGGTCGTGAAAGACCTCATCATGCCGGTCATCGGCGTGCTGACCGGTGGTCTGGATTTCTCGAACAAGTTCGTTCTGCTCGGCACCATCCCCCCGTCGTTCAAGGGTAATCCCGATTCGTTCAAGGACCTGCAGGCTGCAGGCGTCGCCGCATTCGGCTACGGCTCGTTCATCACCGTGGCGATCAACTTCGTGATCCTCGCGTTCATCATTTTCCTGATGGTGAAATTCATCAACAAGCTGCGCAAGCCGGAAGAGGCCGCGCCGGCCGCGACGCCGGAAGACACCGTGCTGCTGCGCGAGATCCGCGATTCGCTCAAGCAGCGCTGAGCACCGCGCCACGCCGCGTCTGCCGGGCCCGCCAAGTGCGGGCTTTTTTTCATGGGCACGCATCGTGCACGCATCGCGCGATGCCTATCTCACTTTTTTGTGACGCGCGAATGCACGCGCGGGAAAAGCAGGTCTATGATGGAGACTAAACGACAGTACGGGCGCCAAGACGCTGGCTGTGTCGATCATCGTGGCAAGCGGGTCGACGGGAGACATTGATCGTCGTACCGCACGAGTGCAGCATTTTCGTGTGCTATAAAGGATCGACATGCGGCGTACATAGCCGGGAGTGGGTCGCATGAAAGTGCCGCATTTCTTGCAATTGTTTTTGAGGCGAGTGTTTATGTCCTTCCCGAAAAAACGTCGACGTGCGCAACAGGATGGCCAGGAGTCCTTCCTCGCGGTATTGCGCCATTCGAAACCGTTCGCGCAGCTCGACACCAAGATTGCCCGCGCCCGTGCGCAGGACGAACCTGTCCTCTACGCGCATGTGCTGCCCGGCCTCGACGTGCTCCTGTGCAGCGTGCGCGGCGCACAGCCGCCCTATCCGGCCATCGCCGAACTGCGCAAGCGCTGCATCGAATCGATCGCCAACGCGCTCGAACAACCGCTCGACGGCCTCGAGAACGGCGGATACTGGTACGAGGCGAACGGCTTCGGCTTCCTCGTGTTCGCGAGTCGTGCCCGCGCGCGCATCCTGCCCGAATTTGGTGCAGGCACGAAGGCGAGCCTGCGCGGCGGGCTCGGGCGCCAGAACGCCGGCGACACGACACCGCGCTCACTCGGCTGAACCGACACCGACACGATGGGCCGCCTCCGGGCGGCCCATCGGCCATTCAGGCTTCCCGCTTCACCGCCGCTGCGCGATCACCGTGCCGCCCCGCGCCCGTTGCCGGGCCGGACGATGTCGATGAACGCGGCGAAATCGGCACCGGCGAGCCCCTGCGCGGCGCCCAGCCGCAGCACCTGCTGCACCGTGGCCGATACGGGCATCACGGCGCCCGTGTCGCGCGCTGCGTCGGCGATCGCATCGACGTCCTTCTGGAACGTGCTCAGCGCACCGATCGGCGGATGGCCGCCTGACGTCATGCGCGGCACGAAGGTCTGCAGCAGCACCGAATCGGCCCACCCGCCCGCCAGCGCGTCGGCCAGACGCGCGGCGTCGATGCCGCTCGCCTGTGCCAGGCCGACGGCTTCCGCGATCGCGGTCACCGTCGCGGTGACGATCGCCTGGTTGCACAGCTTCGCGGTCTGGCCCGCGCCTGCGGCGCCCATGTGCGTGATGCGCGACGCGTAGGTGTCGATCAGCGGCCGCACCGTGTCGAGGTCGGCCGCGCCGCCGCCCGCCATCACCGCGAGCGTGCCGGCCTGCGCGCCAGGCACGCCGCCCGACACCGGCGCGTCGATCCAGCCCACGCCGAGCGCGGCCGCGCGCGCCGCGTAGTCGCGCGTCGCGGCAGGCGCAATGCTCGAATGATCGACGATGCGCTTCAAGCGGCGCGCATGCGCATCGCCGGCAAGGAGCCCGTGCTCGCCGAACGCGACGTCGCCGACCGCGCGGCCGTCGAGCACGCACACGAACACCGTGTCGACGCGCTCGGCCAGCTCACGCGGCGTGTCGACCACCTGCGCGCCGTCTTTTTCAAGCGCCTCGGCCTTGCCGCGCGTCCGGTTCCATACGCTGACCCGATGGCCCGCCGCCAGCAAATGCCGAATCATCGGCGCGCCCATCAATCCCGGTCCGCAAAATCCGACTTCCACGATGTTCCTCGTCTCCAGTTGGGGTTGCACTTGCCGCCCATCATACCTATCACTCAAGAAGCCGGACACGCGCGGCGCCGCTTCGGGCCCGCCGCTTGCCCGGCCGCACACACCGACATCCCAGGGAGCGCATCATGAGCGACCACGTCTACAAGCTGATCGAACTGACCGGCTCGTCGCAGCAATCGTGCGACGACGCCATCCGCAACGCGATCTCGAAAGCCGGCAAGACGCTGCATAACCTGCACTGGTTCCAGGTGACCGAAACGCGCGGCCACATCGAAGGCGACCAGGTCATCCACTGGCAGGTCACGCTGAAAGTCGGCATGCGCATCGACGACTGACGCGCCGCGCGCGCCACGCGCGGCGCCCCGGCCACCGGACGCGTGCAATGCGCGTCCGCGCGGCGCCGCGCACACCTGCATTCCGCTCCGTTCGGACCCTTGTCGAGGCCCGGCCGGCGGACGTCTGCGGGTATCCATCTCTTGACGCTGACTTTGGTTCATATTAAAAACCATATACCCCACCCGCCCCTCGATCAGCCTGGACATATAAACGGAGATATCATGAGTCAGCAACGCGAGGCGATCGACACGTACCTCTTGCGCGTCTTGCACACCTTGTTGATGGAGCGCAGCGTCACGCGCGCGGCCGTCAAACTGAACCAGTCGCAACCGGCGATCAGCGCCGCGCTGCGGCGCCTGCGCGACATCACCGGCGACCCGCTGCTCGTGCGCGGCAAGTCCGGCATGGTCCCGACCGAATACGGGCTGCGCCTGCTCGAGCCGGTGCAGAACGCGCTGCGCGAAATCGAGCGCATCAAGTTCCAGCAGCACAATTTCGACCCGGCCACGTCGATCCGCTGCTACCGGATCGGCTGCCCCGACTACCTGAACGTGCTGTTCGTGCCGACCGTCGTCGAACGCTTCCGTCAGGCCGCACCGAATGCGACGCTCGAATTCCACTCGCTCGGCCCCGCGTTCGACTACGAGCTCGCGCTGGAAGACGGCAAGCTCGACATCGTCGTCGGCAACTGGCCCGAGCCGCCCGAGCAGCTGCACCTGTCGAACCTGTTCGTCGACGAAATCGTCTGCCTGATGAGCAACACGCATCCGTTCGCGAAGCGCGGCGGGCTCACGCTCGATCAGTACCTGAACGCGCCGCATCTCGCGCCGACGCCGTACTCGGTCGGCCAGCGCGGCGCGATCGACGTGCACCTCGCGCGCGAGCGGCTCAAGCGCCACGTGGTCGTCACGCTGCCATACTTCAACCTCGCACCGTACGTGCTGGTGAAGTCCGACCTGATCTTCACGACGACGCGCCTGTTCGCCGATCATTACGCGAAGTTCCTGCCGCTGTCGGTCGTGCCGGCACCGCTCGACTTCCCGCCGATGCAGTACTACCAGCTGTGGCACGAGCGCTGCCACTACTCCGACGAAGTGCGCTGGCTGCGCGGCCTCGTCGCCGAAGCGACCCGCACGCTGATCGAGCCGTAATCGCGCACGACGCGCGCGCCGGCCATGCCGTTGCGGTGCGGCCTGGCGCGGCGTATGGCGGGTGGTGTATGGCGGGTGCGGCCACCGCCGCGCGCCCGATCCGCGGCGCGCGGCGCGACCCGCCAGGCCCGTGCGTCAGCGCGACGCCTCCACGAGGGCCTGCGCAAGCGCGTTATGGCGCTCGATGACGGGCGGCAGGTCGAGCGTCGCGAGCCGCCCTTCCCGCACCACCACCTTCCCGTTCACCACCGTGTACGCCGTCTGCGACGGCGCACAGAACACGAGCGCCGCGACCGGATCGTGCAGCGCGCCCGCGAACAGCGGCTGGCGCAGGTCGAACGCGGCGAAGTCCGCGGCCATGCCGGGCTTCAGCGCGCCGATATCGTCGCGGTTCAGCACCTTCGCGCCGCCGAGCGTCGCGATCTCGAGCGCTTCGCGCGCGGTCATTGCATCGGGCCCGAAGCCGACCCGCTGCAGCAGCAGCGCCTGCCTTACTTCCGCGACCATCTGCGCGCCGTCGTTCGACGCGGAACCGTCGACGCCGAGGCCGACCGGCACACCCGCGAGACGCATCTTCTTCACCGGTGCGATGCCCGATGCGAGCCGCATGTTCGAGCACGGACAGTGCGCGACGCCGGTGCCGGTGCGCGCGAACAGGCCGATGCCCGCGTCGTCGAGCTGCACGCAGTGCGCGTGCCACACGTCGTGACCGACCCAGCCGAGATCTTCCGCGTATTCGGCGGGCGTCATCCCGAACTTCTCGCGGCTGTACGCGATGTCGTTGACGTTCTCGGCCAGGTGCGTGTGCAGCGACACGCCATGCTCGCGCGCCAGCACGGCCGCGTCGCGCATCAGGCCGCGGCTTACCGAGAACGGCGAGCACGGCGCAACGACCACCCGCAGCATCGCGTAGCGGCCTTCGTCGTGATAGGTCTCGATCAGGCGCTGCGCGTCGCGCAGGATGTCGGGCTCGCGCTCGACGACCGAATCCGGCGGCAGCCCGCCGTCGCGCTGGCCGACGCTCATCGCGCCGCGGCTCGCGTGAAAGCGCATGCCGATCCGCTGCGCGGCGCCGATGCTGTCGTCGAGCCGGCTGCCGTTCGGGTAGATGTACAGATGGTCGCTCGACGTCGTACACCCCGAGTGCAGCAGCTCGGCCATCGCGGTGAGCGTCGACACCTCGATCATCTCCGGCGTCAGGTACGCCCAGATCCGGTACAGGTTCGTGAGCCAGCCGAACAGCTCGGCGTTCTGTGCGGCCGGCACCGCGCGCGTGAGGCTCTGGTACATGTGATGGTGCGTGTTCACGAGCCCGGGGATCACGAGGTGGCCGCGCAGGTCGAGCACTTCGTCGGCCGTATCGGGCAGCTCGGCGCTCGGTCCCACGGCGACGATCCGGTTGTCTTCGACGTAAAGCCCCGCGTCGCGCAGTTCGCGGCGCGTGTCGTCCATGGTCACGAGCACGTCGGCGTGCTTGACCAGCAGGGTTTTCGGGCGGGATGAGGATGGGTGCGGCGCGCGTGCGCCGGCGTGCTGCTCGAGGTTCATGCGTTCTCCGCGTCGTTCTGCCCCCGGGAACCGCTCCCGGAGACGCTCACAAGGCCGTTCGAACGCTGATGCGCGGCACGCCCCGGTGCCTGCGTCCGTTCGAACGCGCTGGCCCGGTTACCCGGCGTGAATGCCGTCTTCGGGGTACGCGCGGGCTCGAAGGCCGACGCGCACGGCGGCAGCATCGCCCAAGCGCGCGCGGCGCACAATGCGCGATCCGCAATACCGTGCTTCACGGATTCGATATGGTACGCCGCCCGCGGCCCGCCGGGCGCGGGAATCCGGGGCGGCGGACCGCTCCCGGCACGCCGTCGACAGCGGCTCATGCGCGGCGCATTATCTTCGATATCGCGCCCGTATTTGCGCGGGGAACCTTTTTACAATGCCTGCACGGCGCTCGCTTCAATCTCGCCGACGGGTATGTAGCCACGTGACGTGGAGCCTCGATCCGCCGCACAGTCAATGGATCGAGTCGCCGCCGAACCTCGCATTCACACAAGGACAATTGCGAATGGGAAAGCTCACTACCCACGTACTCGATACGGCGCACGGCCGTCCCGGCGCGTCCATCAAGGTGGACCTCTACGCGCTGGACGGCGATTCGCGCCGCGCGATCAAGACCGTGCTGACCAATAGCGACGGCCGCTGCGACGAACCGCTGCTCGAAGGTGCCGCGCTCGCCGCCGGCGAATACGAACTCGTGTTCCATGCCGGCGACTACTTCGCGTCGCTCGGCGTGAAGGTGCCCGAACCCCGCTTCGTCGACCGCGTCGTGCTGCGCTTCGGCATCGCCGACACTGCATCGCACTACCACGTGCCGCTGCTCGTGTCGCCGTGGTCGTACAGCACCTATCGCGGCAGCTGACACCGTATCGGCTGCCCGCATCAAGACAACGATCTGAGTCTGGAGGAGTTTCATGGAAGGCTTCATCACCGACTGGCTGAACCTCGCGCTGCGATGGCTGCACGTCATCGTCGCCATTGCGTGGATCGGCGAGTCCTTCTATTTCGTCGCGCTCGACAACAGCCTGAAACCGCCTGCCGACGCGAACCAGCGCAAGCGCGGCGTGTTCGGCGAACTGTGGCACGTCCACGGCGGCGGTTTCTACAACATGCAGAAGTACACGGTCGCCCCGCCGGAAATGCCGGATGACCTGCACTGGTCGAAGTGGCCGTCGTACACGACCTGGCTGTCGGGCTTCTCGCTGTTCTTCGTGCTGTACCTGCTCGCACCGAACACGTACCTGATCGACAAGAGCGTGCTCGACATGGGCCCGGTGGTCGCCGTCGCATCCGCGCTCGGCTTCCTCGCGGCCGGCTGGATCGTCTACGATTCGCTGTGCCGCCTCCTCGGCACCAACGATCGCGTGCTCGGCATCTGCGTCGGCCTCTACGTCGTCGCCGCCGCCTACCTCGCCTGCCACATCTTCGCCGGTCGTGCCGCATACCTGATCGTCGGCGCGATGCTCGCGACGATCATGTCGGCGAACGTGTTCTTCGTGATCATCCCCGGCCAGCGCAAGATGGTCGACAAGATGCTCAAGGGCGAAGAGCCGAACCCGATCTACGGCAAGCGCGGCAAGCAGCGCTCGGTGCACAACACGTACTTCACGCTGCCCGTCGTGTTCGCGATGCTGTCGAACCACTATGCGATGACGTACACGAACAAGTTCAACTGGGTCGTGCTCGTGCTGATCATGCTGGCCGGTGCGCTGATCCGTCAGTTCTTCGTGATGCGCCACCGCGGCAAGCAGCTGTGGTACCTGCCGATCGGCGGCGTCGCCCTGCTGTCGGGCGCCCTGGTATGGACGATGCCGAAGCCGGTCGCGCCGGAAGCGCAGGCGGCGAACGCGCCGAAGATCGTGATCAACGACATCATGCCGATCCTGCAGCAGCGCTGCGTCGAGTGCCACTCGGCCAAGCCGACGCTGATGGGCAGCGCGCCCGCCGGCGTGATGTTCGACACGCCGGACGAAGTGTCGAAGAACGCACAGCGTATCTACGAACAGGCCGTGCGCCTGAAGGCGATGCCGATCGGCAACGTCACGCACATGACCGACGACGAGCGCGTGAAGCTCGCCGCGTGGTTCGAGGGTGGCGCGACGAAGTAAGCTGCCGCGTGCCGGCGCGTCGGCCCCCTCTCCGTTCGCGGGCCCGGAAACGGGCCCGTTTTTTTGCGTGCGGCGGAAGCGTGCGTCAGCCGCGCGACGCGTCGCGCTGCAGCGCGATCAGCGCGTCGAGCGCGCGCGCACCGTCGCCGAATGCGACGAAGATGTGGTCGTGGCACGCGGCCGCCATCACGTTGCAGCTGATGCCGGCCGCGCCGAGCGCCTGCGCGAACGCGGCCGTCAGACCGACCGCCTGCAGGTCGGAATGCACGGTCAGCGTGATCCACGCGGCGCGGAACAGCACGGGCCAGCCGCGGCGGGCGGCCGTTTCCTCGCTGACGATCACCGTCAGCCCTTCGGCTTCCTGGAAGGTGGCGATCGTTTCGGATAACGATACGTCGGTGCCGTTCGGCAGCGACACGAACGCATACGCGCCCGGATGCAGCTCGGGCTGCATCGTGCGCAACAGGGTCGCGAGGTCGTTTTCAGGTTGGCTCATCGGCGGGAATCGCCCGGCATGGACGTCGTCGGGTGGCAATGCGGGCACGATAGCACGCGTGATGGCCGGCGCCGTCGTGATGAACACGCGGACGCCGGAGATCGCCGTGCGCCGGTTCGACACGCCGACGCCGTCCGATTCAACGTCGCTTGCCGCGCTGCTGCATCGCGCGGACGAACGGGAGCCGCCGGTCGCGCCGCGGCGCGCCGCCGACACGGCAAGCAATCGCGCGGTCGAGCCCGGCTCACCCGTCGACCGTCTCCGGCAGCCGGGCGATCACCTTGATCTCGAACTGGAAGCCGTACAGCCAGGTCACGCCGACGGCGGTCAGCGTCGGATGCGGTGCGTCGCCCCAATACTCGGGAACGATCTGCCAGATCCGCTCGAAGGTCGCTTCGGGATCGACGAGGAATACCGTCACGTCGACGACATCGTCAAACGTGCAGCCGGCCGCGCGCAGCACCGCGTTCAGGTTCTCGAACGCGCGCCGCACCTGAGCGCCGAGTTCCGGCTCCGGCGATCCGTCGTCGCGGCTGCCGACCTGGCCGGACACGAACAGGAAACCGTTCGACTTCACGGCCGGTGAATACCGGTTACGCTCGTACAGCGCCCGGCGCCCGGGTGGGAAAACTGCGCTACGCTTCGTCATGCCAATCCTCCATTCATCGATGGGGCAAACCGCCCCGGTCTCAACGATGGAGGCACTTTAAGGACCGCTGCCTGATCGATAAACAGGCAACCGTGTCCAGCACTGTTTGCGAAACCCAAACAATTTCCGAGCGACGCGGAGCGCAGACCCGATGGATCGATTCGACGCGATGCAGGCGTTCGCCCGCGTGGTGGAGGCCGGCAGCTTCACGAAGGCGGCCGGGACGCTGCACATGAGCCGGACCACCGTCACGCAGCTGGTACAGCAGCTGGAAGCGCGGCTGCGCGTGAAGCTGTTCAACCGCACGACGCGCAAGGTCGTCGTCACGGCCGACGGCGCCGCCTACTACGAGCGCGTGGTGCGGCTGCTCGCCGACATGGACGACGCCGAGACGAGCCTGTCGGGCGCGTCGGCGTCGCCGCGCGGGCGGCTGCGCGTCGACGTGCCGAGCCCGTTCGCGCGGCTGATCCTGATTCCCGCGCTGCCCGCGTTCCACGCGCGCTATCCGGACATCCAGCTCGACATGGGCGTCAGCGACCGCGTGGTGGACGTGATCGGCGAGAACGTCGACTGCGTCGTGCGCGGCGGCGAGCCGGCGGACCAGGCACTGGTCGCGCGCCGCGTCGGCGACCTGCGGCTCGGCGTCTACGCATCGCCCGACTATCTGGCGCGCGCGGGCACGCCATCGCACCCGGCGGAGCTCGAGGACACGCATCACCGGATCGTGGGCTTTCTGTGGGCGCGCACCGGCAAGGCGCTGCCGTATGCGATGGAACTCGACGGCGAGCGGATCAACGTGCGCGGGCGCTACGTGCTGGCGGTCGACGACGGCAACGCGTACCTCGAGGCCGGCCTCGCCGGTCTCGGCATCCTGTGGCTGCCCGACTACATGGCCGAGCGGCACCGTGCGCATGGCGCGCTGGTGCCGCTATTCGAGCACTGGCGGCTCGATCCGATGCCGATGTATGTGGCTTACCCGCCGAACCGGCACATCAGCGCGAAGCTGCGCGTGTTCATCGACTGGATCGCCGAACTGACAGCGCAGCATGCGCCGCTCGCCGACAGGCGCCGCAGCGGCGGCGACATGCACGGCAAGTCCGGCGCGCGCACGCGTCGTGCGCGCATCCGGCACGGCGGTGCATAAAAAAACCCGCGCACCGTGCGCGGGTTTCGTCGAACGCCGTCATGACTGCGCGAGCCGAACGCTCAGGCCGTCAGCGCATCCAGCGCGTCCTCGCTGAGCCACAGCGATTCCTGCAGGTCCTGCTCGTTCAGGTTCAGGCCGTCACCGCCGCGATCGACGACGATGAAGTCGCTGACGCCGCCCAGCGCGATCAGCGGGTGATGCCACACGCCCTTCGCATAGTTGACGCCCTGCCACCCGCTCGTCACGAACGCGCGGATCTTCGACGGATCGAGATCGCCCGCCGGCGCGACGACGACGAGATACGGCTGGTCGTTCAGCGGCACGAATGCCTGGCTGCCGAGCGGATGGCGCTCGAGCATCTTGACCTCGAACGGCAGCGTGCGCGGCTGGCCGCGAAACAGGTTGACGAGCGTGCGGCCGTCTTCGTCCGTCACGTCGACTTTGGCGAGATCGTGAAAGCGGATCGTCGTGCCGAGGTTGATCGGAATCTGCTTCGCGCCTTCCGTTTCGATCACGTCGCCGAACGGTGCGAACGCTTCCCGGGTCAGCGGTTCGATGGCAAGCGTCTTCATTTGTCGAGCGTCCCCCACAGACGCAGGCGCGATACGCCGCCGTCCGGAATGATGTTCAGGCGCACGTGGGTCACCGGGCCCAGCGATGCGATTTCGTGTTCGAAGTCGTGCTGCTTGTCCATCTGCAGCTTCTGTTCGCCGAGCAGCACCGGCCAGAACATCGACTGCGTGATCAGCGAGCTGTCGGTGCCGCCCGACACGTACGCGGCCTGGATCGAGCAGCGGTCCGGATAGTTGCCCTTGAAGAACGCGGTGTCGACTTCGATCTTGCGGATCACGCCCGGCTGCGCGAGCGCGATGATCGCCCAGTCGTTGCCCGGTTCGCGGCGGCGGCGGGTTTCCCAGCCGTCGCCCATGTTCACGCCACGGCCCGGCAGCAGCAGGTTCGACGCGACGCCGAAGTGCTGGTTGTTCGCGGCCACCACGTAGCCGCCGCTCTCCATCGCCGCGAGGTCGAACTGCTCGGTCGCGCTCGCGCCGGCCCAGTCGAGCTGCGGCTGGCCGTACACGCGCAGGCGCGCGATGCCGCCGTCCGGATAGATGTTCACCCGCAGGTGCGTGAACGCGCGGGCGTCGCTCGCCGCGACGTAGTGATGGCTGTTGCCCTGCAGTGTAGTCGACGGCACGATCTCGACCCACTCGGTCGCATGCGTCGGCGCGCCGTCGGCCACGAACGCGGCCTCGATCGACGCGGCCGGCGGGAAGTTGCCGGTGAAGTGGCTCGTGTCGATGTCGAAACCCTTGATCACGCCCGGCCGCGCGAGCTTGACGATGCACCAGTCGTAGCCCGTCGTGCGCTTGCGGCGCGTCTCCCAGCCGTCCATCCATTTGCCGTGGTCATCGTACTTGCCGGGGATGAACACGGCCGGCTCGGGGTTCAGCATCCGGTCCTTCGGCGCGAAGAAGTCGTCGCTGGCCTCGAGCGCCTGCGCACCGAGACGCGGGTCGGCGAGGTTCACGTAGCGCCGCGTGAAATCGGGTGCATCGGGATCGAGAAGCGGAACAGCCATGATGTTTCCTTGTTTCAGTAAAGCGATCGGGCCGCTGCGATGCAGCAGGCCGTGTTGCGGGGTCAGGCGTCGATCAGGTCGTCGAGGCGGAAGCGCGCGATCCGGTAGATCTGGTCGAGGCTCGTGCGCAGTTCCTCGGTGCGCGAATGATTCACGCGCGACTCGAAGTTCGCGATGATGCCGTGCCGGTCATAGCCGCGCACCGCAAGGATGAACGGGAAGCCGAACTTCTCGCGATACGTGCGGTTCAGCGTCAGCAGCTTGTCGAATTCTTCCTGCGTGCACTGGCCGAGACCCGCGCCGCTCTGCTCGCGCGTCGACTCGGCCGTCAGCTCGCCGCGCACGGCGGCCTTGCCGGCCAGCTCCGGGTGCGCGTTGATCAGCGCGAGCTGGCGCACTTCGCCGCCCGTCTCGACCGCATTCGACATCGTCTTGTGCAGCGCGTCGATGCTCGCGAACGGCCGCTCGCCCGCGGCAACCTCGGCCACCCACGGCGAATGTTCGAAGATCCCCGACAGCGCCGCGACGAATGCGCTCGGCGCCATCGTGTTCAGTTGATCCAACGTGTAACGCATCGCCTTCATGCTTTCCCTTCGTTTCGATGATTGGGCTGATACGGATGATGCTCACGCCAATGACGCGCGATATCGACACGGCGCGTCACCCATACGCGATCGTGCTTCTCGATGTGGTCGAGGAACCGCTGCAGCCCGCGGAAACGTCCCGGACGGCCGAGCAGACGGCAGTGCATGCCGATCGACAGCATCTTCGGCGCCTCGTCGCCCTCCGCGTACAGCACGTCGAACGCGTCGCGCAGGTAATCGAAGAAGTGATCGCCGGTGTTGAAGCCCTGCGGCGTCGCGAAGCGCATGTCGTTCGTATCGAGCGTGTACGGGACGATCAGTTGCGGCGACGTGCCGCCGCCCGACACCTCGACGTCCATCCAGAACGGCAGGTCGTCGCCATAGTTGTCCGAGTCGTACAGGAAGCCGCCGTATTCCGCGACGAGACGGTGCGTGTTCGGGCTGTCGCGGCCGGTGTACCAGCCGAGCGGACGCTCGCCCGTCACGCGCTCGATCGCCTCCATCCCGAGACGCATGTGCTCGGCCTCGAGCTCGGGCGTCATGCTCTGGTAGTGGATCCAGCGCCAGCCATGGCACGCGATCTCATGACCGAGCTCGACGAACGCACGCGCGAGTTCCGGATGGCGCTCGATCGCCATGCCGACGCCGAATACCGTCAGCGGCAGCCCGCGCTTCTCGAATTCGCGCAGGATGCGCCACACGCCGGCACGCGAACCGTATTCGTAGATCGACTCCATGCTCATGTGGCGGTCCGGATACGCGGCCGCGCCGACGATTTCGGACAGGAACTGCTCGGAGCCCGGGTCGCCGTGCAGCACGCAGTTCTCGCCGCCCTCCTCGTAGTTCAGGACGAATTGCACGGCGACGCGGGCACGCCCGGGCCAGTTCGCCTGCACGGGATGGCGGCCATAGCCGATCAGGTCGCGAGGATAGTTGGGATCGAGTGACATGGGTTCGAAGTGCGGCGATAGCTTGCTGGGATAATGGGTTCGCATCGGCCCGCGCGGGTGCCGGAGGCCGGCCGCGCGGGCCGATGCGATGACGGCCCAGTGTAGCGAAAAGGTGCATACGCGCCCATACAGCCGCGCAGATAGTGCATGTCAGACGGCGTGTATGTGCGGTTGCGGCAAACTCGGGATCGGTTCCGGTGCGGCGATCCCGCTGCGCGCCGTGGCGGCACCCGGCACGGCCGCCGAGGCGGCGTCCGGCGGGCTGAAACGCTCGAATTCGCCGTCGTAGCGCTTCGGCAGCGGCCGCGCATAGTCGCCGCGCTTCGCGGTCGCGAGGCGCAGCGCCACGAGCGCCTCGGCCCACTTGACGGCCGCCGTCACGCCCTCCACCACCGGCGCGCCGATCTGCTGCTCGATCTCGTGCGCGAATTCGGCCATCCCCGCACAGCCGAGCACGATCGCGTCGGCGCCGTCCTCGTCGAGCGCGCGCCTGCATTCGTCGACGATGATCCGCCGCGCGGCCGAGCCTGGCCGGTCGAGCTCGAGCACCGCGACGTCGGTCGCGCGCACGTTGCGGCAGAACCGCTTCATCCCGTAGCGCTCGGCGAGATGCCATGCCATCCCGCAGGTGCGCGCGAGCGTCGTGACGACCGAGAAGCCCGGCGCGAGCACGCTCGCCGCGTGCATCGCCGCCTCGGCGATCCCGATCACCGGCCCGCGCGCGACCTCGCGCGCCGCATAGAGGCCCGGATCGCCGAAACACGCGATCACGTACGCATCGCAACCGTCGCGCTCGCCCTGCGCGATCTCGGCCAAGAGGCCGGGCGTCGCCAGCGCCTCGTCGTAATAGCCTTCGATCGACGGCGGCCCCATCGGCGGGCTCACCGCGACGATCTCCGTGCCTGCCGCCGCGACTTCGCGCGCGCATCGGCCCATTGCATCGGTCATCCGCTGCGTCGTGTTCGGATTGATCAGCTTGATCTTCATCGCGCGCGCCTCAGGCCTTCGTGCTCACGAGCAGCCGGTAGAACACGAAACCGAGCCCCGCGCCGATGAACCACGAGAAGTTCGCGGCGGCCTGCCAGCCCGGCACCATCACGCAGATGACGGCGATCACCGCGGCCGGCAGCAGCGCGGCGAGCGCCCGACGGTTCACGCCGCCCGTGTACCAGTAGGTGCCGCGCTCCGACATCGTATACAGGTCGTCGCGCACGAGCCGGCCGCGCTTGACGAGGTAGAAGTCGGCGATCAGCACGCCGTACAGCGGGCCGATGAATGCGCCGAGCACGTCGAGCGTGTAGTGGATCACGGCCGGGTTGTTGAACAGGTTCCACGGCGTGATGAAGATCGACGCGACGGCCGCGAGCATCCCGCCCGCGCGCCAGCTGATCAGCCGCGGCGCGACGTTCGAGAAGTCGAACGCGGGCGACACGAAGTTCGCGACGATATTGATGCCGATCGTGGCGATCGTGAACGTCAGCGCGCCGAGAATCACCGCGGTCGGATGGTCGATGCGGCCAACCGTTTCGACGGGGTCGGTGATGAGTTCGCCGAACACCGGCAGCGTCGCGGCCGTCGTGATCACCGTGACGAGCGAGAACGCGAGGAAGTTGACCGGCAGCCCCCAGAAGTTGCCGCGCTTCACCTCGCCGAACGAGCGGCAGTAGCGCGAGAAGTCGCCGAAATTCAGCATCGGCCCGGAGAAGTACGACACGACGAGCGACACGGCCGTGATCATCACCGGAATCACTTCCGCGCCGTGATACTTGACGCCGCCGAGGTTGAGGCCGATATTGCGCCAGCCCGCGCGCCACACCATGTAGCCGGCCAGGATGAACATCACGACGTAGACGGCCGGGCCCGCGAAGTCGATGAACTTCTTGATCGTCTCCATCCCGTTCCAGAACACGAACGCCTGCAGCACCCACAGCAGCATGAAGCCGGCCCAGCCGACCGCCGACAGCCCGAGGAAACCGTAGCGATGGACGTCCGCATACGGCAGCCATTGCGGAAAGAATTTCAGCACGACGATCACGAGCGCGCTGGACGCGAGATAGGTCTGGATGCCATACCATGCGATCGCGATCAGCCCGCGGATCACGGCCGGCACGTTCGCGCCGAGCACGCCGAACGTCGCGCGGCACGCGACCGGATACGGCACGCCGATCTGCTGGCTCGGCCGCGCGATCAGGTTGCACAGCCGGTTCACGATCGTGATGCCGACGATCAGCGCGATCAGCACCTGCCAGCTCGTCAGCCCGAGCGCGAACAGGCTGCCCGCGAACACGTAGCCGCCGACGCTGTGCACGTCCGACATCCAGAACGCGAAGATGTTGTACGCCCCCCATGTCTGATTCTTCAGGGGTGCCAAATCTTCGTTATACAAACGTTGACTGTAACCGTCAGGCATCGCGGGGCCGCCGCCCTCGCCGCCTTCTTCCGCCGGATACGCGCTGTCGTGCGCCACACTGAACTGAGCCATGACTTCTCCTTGACGCGGCCGAACGGCCGCTCCACCGCCATCGATATCGCTCCGGATCGTTGCCCGGAGTCGGACTGGCGGCCGGCGGCGCGAACCGCCGGCCTGCATTGCTCTCGTCGTATGGCGCGCGGGCCGGTTCGCGTCGCCGCTCAGGCGCCGCCGAACACTTCGCGCAAATCGACCTGCCCTTGCGCGGGCCGGTCCAGCATCTTCAATTCGACATGCTGCAGGTGGTGCGCCATCAGCGCCGCCGCCCGCTTCGGATCCCCCGCCTCCAGCGCGGTCAGGATCTCGTCGTGATCGTCGAACGAGCACGGGCTGCGCCCGTGCGATTCGTACAGTGCCGACATCAGCGTCGAGCGTGCGACCAGCCCGTCGAGGCACTCGCAGAGCGTCGCGTTGCCCATCAGCGCCGCGAGCGCCGTATGGAATTCGCCCGACAGGCGGATCCACGCTGCGAAGTCGTGCCGCTCGAACGCCTTGCGTTCCTTGTCGATCAGCGCGGCGACGCCCTTCAGCCGCTTCGCGCCCGGTCCCGTCGCGAGCCGCTCGACGACGGCCAGCTCGATGATCCTGCGCATCTCGAACACCTCGTGCACGTCCTGCAGCGTCGGACTCGCGACAAATGCACCTCGGTTCGGCTCGAGATCGACCAGCTTGTCGGCCGCGAGCTGCGCGAGCGCCTGCCGGATCGTCCCGCGCTTCACGCCGAACACGTCGCAGAGCTGCGCCTCCGTCAGCTTCGCGCCGGGCGCGAGCCGATGCTCGAGGATCGCGGTGCGAATCCGCTCGGCGATCGCTTCGGGACCGGCGGTGCCGGACGGATGGGAATCGGGCTCGTTCATGATCTGCATCGTGTGATGGTCCTCATCCTAGGATGGACATAAAGATTGTCAACAATTCTTTTCCGGAAATGCGCACAATTGGTGTGCACCCCGTCGTACCAGATCCGTGCGCGGCGCACGAAATCCAGGCACATCAAGGCTCCCATGCTTATCCAAGGCGGCTCACGGTGTATACCCTCCCGGTCATTTTGTTGACAAAAATGGGGCATGCGACGACGCCATCCGATTGATGCCGACGAAAATTTCTGACCGTTAGTTGCACATTTACTTGAAGAAAAAGGCGGGAAACCCCGCCTTTCGATGGTACCTGCCCGGCTCAGCCGAGATGCGGATAGTCCGACAGCGTCAGCCGGAAGCCGTGCGCATTCGCGACGAGTTGCGCCTGCGCGCCGAACGGCAGCGTCAGCAGGTCCGGCACGTGACCGAACTGCAGCCCCGTGACGACCGGGATGCCGACCACCGAGCGCACCTGGTCGATCATCGCCTGCATGTCGTAGCCGTTGTCGTACTCGAACGGCCGCGCGCCGGTAAACTGCCCGAGCACGAGCGCCTGCTGGCGCGCGAGCAGCCCCGACAGGTGCAGCTGGTAGATCATCCGTTCGATCCGGAACGGCTGTTCGTTCACATCCTCGACGAACAGGATGCCGCCTTCGATATCGGGCATGTACGGCGTGCCGACGAGCGACGTGAGGATCGCGAGGTTGCCGCCCCACAGCGTGCCCGTCACGTTCACGGTCTGCACCTGCGGCGCTTCGGCGATGATCGTCGTGGTCGGCTGCGACAGCGTCTGCCAGAAGTGCCGCATCGTGAAGTCGCTCGGCGTTTCCGCGCCGAAGTCGGCCGACAGCATCGGGCCGCCGAAGGTCTTGATGCGCGCCTTCGCGTATAGCGCGAGCTGGACCGCGGTGAAGTCGCTGTGACCCACGAGCACGATCGGCTGGTCGCGCAGGCGGCGCTCGAGCCCGCGATAGTCGAGTCCGTGCAGGATGCGCGCGGCGCCGTAGCCGCCGCGCACCGCGAGCGCGATGTCCGGCAGCGCGCGCTCCGGATCCGCCAGGCGGTTCAGGTCGCCGGCCCGCTCGCCGTCGGTCCCGCCGAAACGCTGAAAGCGGCGCTGCGTCGCCTCGATGTTCTCGATCCGATGCTGCGCGCCGCTCAGGCGTTCAAGCGCACGATTGATCGCATCGGGATCATGCGGATAACCGGACGGTGCCAGCAGGCGGATGGTGTACGACGCGGCGGACTGGAAGGACATGGCGAAAGGTATCGGGGTCGTCAAACCTGCTTAGAGGGTCCGAACCGTCTCCGGTTCACGGAACCGTGCGGGCCGCCCCGCTCCGGGCGACGGGCGCGGCGGCAACGCTTATGACGCGCCGGATTCGGCGTCGCGGGCGCGCCGTGCTTCACGCAACGCGCGGCGGCGCGCCGCGAAGAACGACTTCAGCGCGGCGCCGCACTCGTCGGCGAGCACGCCGCCGGTCACGTCGGTGTGGTGGTTGAGCTGCGGATTCGCGAACGCGTCGATCACGCTGCCGCACGCGCCCGTCTTCGGGTCGGCGGCGCCGTAGACGACCCGCGCGATGCGCGCGTGCATGATCGCGCCCGCGCACATCAGGCACGGCTCCAGCGTCACGTACAGCTCGCAGCCGGGCATCCGGTAATTCTGCAGATGCTGCGCGGCCATGCGCAGCGCCGCCATTTCCGCATGGGCCGACGGGTCGTGCCCGCCGATCGGATGGTTGAAGCCGCGTGCGATCACCTCGTCGCCGCGCACGAGCACCGCGCCGACCGGCACTTCGCCGGCCGCGCGCGCCTCTTCGGCGGCGGCCTGCGCGAGACGCATGAAGTGCAGGTCGCGCGCCGACACGGGCGCGGCTTCGGGAACGGGAGCATCGGAAGCGGCAGCGGATTCGGCTGCCGCATCGTGCAGCGCGTCGGTGCTCACATCGGCCCCGCTTCGGCGGGCACGTCGTCGAGCCCGCGCTCGCACAGACGTTCCGCGATGCGCCGGCAATAGTCGCGCGGCATCACCATCGGGCCGCCGCGCAGCGATTCGAGCGCCATGTCGAGGGCAAGGATCTTCGCCTGCAGCCGACAGCGTGCGGCGCGGTCGCTGACCGCCTGCAGTTCGTCCTGCAGGTTGCGCAGCGCGCGCAGTTGCTCGACGGCCGGCGGCACGAAGCCCGCATTCTTCAGGATACGGTTGGCCACCCGCACCTCCTCGGGTACGAGCAGGTCGTCATCCAGCGCTTGCGGCGCGCCGGTACCCGGCAAATCGTCGAACTCGCCCCGCGCGGCGGCGGCGGCAATTCGTTGTTCGACCAGTGCGTCAAGCAGTCTCATCAGTCAATCGGAACAATGCGGCAGCCGAATTCTAGCAGGGTGACGCGCGGATGACAGGCCCTTCGAAGGGTTGCTCGACATCGGTTTTTTTAGGGGCCGAATCGATGCGCATGCGTGCCGAACGCCGCGACTTGCCGCTGTGCTGCGCCGCAGCAGGCTCAGCGAGGATCTGGCGCGGTTTGAACGGGCGATGTCCGACCCCGTTTTTTATTTTCGTCCGGGCAGATCGGCGCACGTCGTTTCGCCGAAATCGCCGTTTCGTCGCCGCCGGGTCATGCGGCGACCGGCTGCGACCGCTCCTTCTTGGGAAACGGCCGGAACATCATCGCGACGAGGAACGCGCCGATGCCGATCGCGAACGATCCGAGGTACAGCCAGCCGTAGCTGCCCAGCGCATCGACGATCAGGCCGCCGGCGACCGGCCCCGCCGCCATCCCGAGGCTGCCGGCCATCGCGCAGCCGCCGATCACGGTGCCCATCATCCGCAGCGGGAAGTTCTCGCGCGCAAGCACCGCGTAGAGCGGCATCACGCCGGCATAGATGAAGCCGAACAGCGTCGCGACCGCGTAGAACCCGTCGAGCGTGCGCACGAAGTAGTAACCGAGCGCGCCGAGCGCCTGCGCGAGCAGCCCCGCCACCAGCATGCGTTTCGCGCCGAGGCGATCGCCCAGCAGTCCGAACGCGATGCGCCCGCCCATGCCGGCGAGCCCCTCGACGCTGTAGATCGACACCGCCGCGATCAGCGGGATCCCGCAGGTCACCGCGTAGCTGACCGTATGGAAGATCGGGCCGGAGTGCGTCGCGCAGCAGAAGAAGTTGGTCAGCAGCAGCACGATGAACTGCGGCGAACGCAGCGCGCCGCCGACCGACAGCGGCGCGGTCGCGGGCCCACCTGCAGGCGCCGGCTCGACGTGCGGCCCGTCGAGCGCCGGCGCACGGCGCACGAGCAGCGACGCCGGAATCATCACGACGGCGGCCAGCGCGGCGATCAACAGCATCGACGTGCGCCAGCCGTGGCCCGACACGAGCCAGGCCGCGAGCGGCGACATCGTCATCGGCGCCATGCCCATGCCGGCCGACACCAGCGATACCGCGAGGCTGCGGTGCGTGTCGAACCAGCCGGTCACGCATGCCATCATCGGCGCGAACACCGCGGCCGTCGCGCCGCCGACGGCCAGCCCGAACATCAGCTGGAACGCGAGCAGCGACGGCGCACGGCTCGCGAGCGCCAGGCTCGCCGACAGCAGCACGGCGCCCGTCACGACCACCGCGCGCGTGCCGATGCGGTCCGACAGGCTGCCCCAGCCGATGCTCGCGAACGCCATTGCAATGAAGCCGAGCGTCATCGCGGCGGAAATGCCGGTCATCGACCAGCCGGTGTCGCGTGCGATGGCCCGCAGGAACACGGGCAGCGAAAACATCGCGCCGATCGCGATGCAGCCCATCAGGCCGCCGGCAGCGACAATCACCCAGCGATAGCGGGAATCAGGCATCTGGCATCTCCTTTCTCTGCGTCGTACCGGCATCGATGGGGAAAACCGGGCTCCGGCCGCGCGCGGGCGCGGGCGCCCGGTCAGCCCGGTCGATATCAATACGACGAACGACGTAGCGGGAAATCGACACGCGCGGCACAAGCGCGCGCGAAGGTCCGGCTGCCGGCGACGATGCGCCCGACATGCGTCAGGCCGATTCGGCGTGATGGGCACGCGGTCGCTGTCCAGTGGCTGTCCAGCGGCCGCCCCGCGACGGACACCTCGGCCCGGAAGCGTCCGGCCTGGTCCGCCATGCGCACAACGGTCGCCAGGGAACTGACACGTAACGCTGCAACTTGTAGCGGCCAGCTCGAGTATCGGGCTTCGGTTGCGCAGTGGAAGGCGGAACTGATTTGTCAAAAGACCCAAACCGTGGAAACTGGTGACTGACCTACGGCTGCGCCGCTATGCGCAAGACGGTTTGGAGAGCAAGGTTCGCGACGCTGATGGCCGTGAAATTTCCGGGCCTCGGCAAGCGCCGTTCAAAGTGATATTTGCCGTCTGTCGTGAGGGTGCGACACGGACAATCTGATTCCCATCAGATGTAATGGGAATCAGATTGATGAAGCGACAACCTACGGACCCGATTAGGGATTTTGAAGGAATTCAACATCTGCTGCGAGGAAAGCAGCGTAAGCGGCATCCATGCGGAAAAAGCGCCACGCGATGTGGCGCCTTCTGCCGGGAAATTGAGCATCGACGGTTCAGATGGTTCGATCTGGCGTATGGATTGATAAAGAATATTTAATAAACGCATTGAAAAATGGTTCGATAACGGGGCGCCGTTGCCGCACTCGAGCGCAGTCCGCATGCAGCAACAGCCTTCTTATGGTCGCGCGGACCCCGATATACGTACTTTGAAAGGATCTCAAGCGCGCCCAATCCGCAATTCGGAGTGGCAAGTCAACCAAGCATCCAATCCGGGCCACACATCGGCAATTCAACCCGTGACGACCAGTCTCAGATTCGCCATGTCGCGGCGCGCCTGTCCGTCTTGCCGACGTCCTTCGACGAGGCCGATGCGGTCCGCGACCGCGAGTCATCCGACACCCACGTCGGATGAAGCTCGCGGAGCACACTGGCACGACCGCCGTCGTCGCTCGGCAAGTTCGGCTGCCCGCGCGCAAAGGCCAGCGCGGCCGTCGCCGCGAGCAACGCCGCGACGCCCAGCCGGGAATGGAGCTTCATCGCGCGCCTCCGCTTCATTGCGCACTCGCGGTCGATACGGACGTTGTAGCAGCGGCCGTGGCGGTGCGCTGTTCTCCGTGCGCGATCGCGTAGAGCTCGCGATTGCGTGCGACCGTCGCCGCGCTCGGCGGATAGTCAGAGTTTGACGTGGGCACGGTGCCATCGCGTTGTGCCTGAACGAGATCGGCGATCACGTCGGCGCGGGTTACGCCGGACGACGACGTTTGTGCGAAAGCGGCAACCGGCGTTCCGACGACGACGGCGAGCAGTGCGGCTGCGATCAGTTTGCGATTCATGATGAAACTCCTGAGAACGGTTCGATAAAGACGCATCGTCGATGCGCCGCCGGCGTGACCGCAATCGCGATTCGCCGCCTGACACCTCCATTCTGGCGATCGGCCCGTACCCGACGCTGACCGGTAGATGACAATTTTGAAATCCTCGTCCCGCGCACCGATAACAGTTTCGTAATCTTCGAGTCAGAGTCGGGTCAGCGCCGCGCCAGCAGACTGCATGCTCTGCCGCATCGAATGCGGTACCCATGCCCTGCTTCGAGGAACAACATCATGTGGATCGTCCGGCTGGCGTTGCGCAGGCCTTATACATTCGTCGTGCTCGCGCTGCTGATCTTCATCGCGGGGCCGCTCGCGATCCTGCGCACGCCGACCGATATCTTCCCGAACATCGACATTCCGGTCGTCAGCATCGTCTGGTCATACAACGGCTTCTCCGCCGAGGACATGGCCAAGCGGATCACGTCGAACTACGAGCGTGCGCTGACGTCGGATGTCGACGACATCGAGCACATCGAATCGCAATCGCTGAACGGCGTTTCGGTCGTGAAGATCTTCTTCCACCCCGGCGCGGACATCAATCGCGCGATCGCGGAAGTCGCGAGCAATTCCGCGTCGATCCTGCGGATCCTGCCGCCCGGCACGCTGCCGCCGAACATCATCACGTACAACGCATCGACGGTGCCGATCCTGCAACTCGGACTGTCCAGCGACACGCTTGCCGAACAGCAACTGTACGACCTCGGCAACAGCTTCATCCGCACGCAGCTCGCGACCGTGCAGGGTGCGGCGGTGCCGCTGCCGTTCGGCGGCAAGATCCGCCAGATCGTCGTCGACCTCGACACGCGCGCGCTGCAGGCGAAGGGCCTTGCGCCCATCGACGTGGTGAACGCGATCAACGCGCAAAACCTGATCCTGCCGGGCGGCACCGCGAAGATCGGCACGCGCGAGTACAACGTGCAGATGAACGGCAGCACGCAGACGGTCGCCGCGCTCAACAATCTGCCCGTCAAGACGATCGACGGCAACGTGGTCTATGTGCGCGACGTCGCGCACGTTCGCGACGGCTACGCACCGCAGACCAACATCGTGCGCATCAACGGCAAGCGCGCGGCACTGCTGACCGTCGAGAAGACCGGCAGCGCGTCGACACTGACGATCATCGACCAGGTCAAGGCGATGCTGCCGAAGATTGCAGCCGGCTTGCCGAAAGCGCTGCACATTTCCGCGCTCGGCGATCAGTCGGTGTTCGTGAAAGCGGCGATCCAGGGTGTCGTGCGCGAGGCGCTGATCGCGGCCTGCCTGACCGCGCTGATGATCCTGTTGTTCCTCGGCAGCTGGCGCGCGACGCTGATCATCGCGGTATCGATTCCGCTGGCCGTGCTCACGTCGCTGCTCGCGCTGGGCGCGCTCGGCCAGACCATCAACATCATGACGCTCGGCGGGCTCGCGCTCGCGGTCGGGATACTCGTCGACGACGCGACCGTCGCGATCGAGAACATCACGCATCATCTGGAACGAGGTGCGCCCCTGGAAGACGCCATCCTGACCGGCGCGGGTGAAATAGCCGTGCCGACCTTCGTGTCGACGCTGTCGATCTGCATCGTGTTCGTGCCGATGTTCATGCTGACGGGCGTCGCGCGCTACCTGTTCGTGCCGATGGCCGAGGCCGTGATCTTCGCGATGGTCGCGTCGTATTTCTTCTCGCGCACGCTGGTACCGACGCTCGCAATGGTACTGATGCGCGCGAAGGGTCACGGCCGGCCGCCGCGTGGCGCGTTCGCGCGCATCGCACGATTCCAGGCCGCGTTCGAAGGTCGCTTCGAGGCGGTCCGGCTGCGCTATCGCGCGCTGCTGTCGGCAGCGATCGCGCACCGTCGCCGTTTTGCGGCCGCGTTCCTGCTCGCGTGCGCCGCATCGACCGGCCTGTTCGCGTTCGCCGGCCAGGATTTCTTTCCGTCGGTCGACACGGGCGAGATCCGCCTGCATCTGCGCGCGCCGACCGGCACGCGGATCGAGGAAACCGCACGCCTCACCGACGAAGTGGAAGCGCGCATCCGGACCGTGATTCCGGCGAACGAACTGGCGGGCATGCTCGACAACATCGGCGTGCCGGTGAGCGGGATCAACCTCACGTACGACTCGTCCGACCCGATCGGCACCGAGGACGCGGACGTGATGATCTCGCTGAAGCCGAACCACGCGCCGACGGCAGCCTATGTCGCGAAGCTGCGCAACGTGCTCGCGCAGTCGTTCCCGGGTGTCACGTTCGCGTTCCTGCCGGCCGACATTGTCAGCCAGATTCTCAATTTCGGGCTGCCCGCGCCGATCGACATCCAGATCGTCGGCAACAAGCTGGACCAGAACCGTGCGGTGGCGAACGCGCTGCTCGCAAAACTGCGCGGCGTACGCGGCCTCGTCGATACGCGCATCCAGCAGCCCGGCGACGAACCTGCGATCAACGTCGACGTGGATCGCACGAAAGCGATCCAGGCCGGCCTTGAACAACGCGACATCGCACAGAACCTGTTGATCGCGCTGTCGGGCAGTTCGCAGACGACGCCGAACTTCTGGCTCGATCCGCGCAACGGCGTCAGCTACCCGTTGATCGTGCAGGCACCGCAGTATTCGGTCGACTCGCTGCAGGCCCTTGCGAACATACCGCTGCCGACGGACGGCACACGCTCGCCGCGGACGCCCGTCGGCGGCCCGGCCGCAGGCACGCCCGCACAGAACCTGCTGGGCGCATTGGGCGCATTCTCACGCGCGACGCAGCAGGCCGTGGTGTCGCATTACAACGTGCAGCCCGTGCTCGACATTTTCGCGTCGGTACAGGGCCGCGACCTCGGCGGCGTCACGGCCGACGTGACCAAGCTCGTCGACGATGCGCGTGCGCAACTCCCGCCCGGTTCGTCGATCGTGCTGCGCGGCCAGGTTCAGGCGATGCACGAATCGTTTGCCGGCCTGCTCGGCGGACTTGCCCTCGCGATCGCCCTCGTCTATCTGCTGATGGTCGTCAATTTCCAGTCATGGCTCGACCCGCTCGCGATCGTCGGCGGCCTGCCCGCGTCGCTCGCCGGCATCGCATGGATGCTGTTCGTCACGCGCACCACGCTGTCGGTACCTGCGCTGACCGGCACGATCCTGTGCATCGGCATCGCGACCGCGAACAGCATCCTCGTCGTCAACGCGGCGCGCGAGCTGATCGCGGGCGGTTCGCCGCCGTGGCAGGCCGCGCTCGACGCGGGATTCAGCCGCTTCCGTCCCGTCGTGATGACCGCGCTCGCGATGCTGATCGGCATGCTGCCGATGGCGCTCGGCCTCGGCGATGGCGGCGAGCAAAACGCCCCGCTTGGCCGTGCCGTGATCGGCGGGCTGGCGTTCGGCACGCTGTCGACGCTGCTGTTCGTGCCCATCCTGTTCGGATTCATTCACGCGTGGCTCGACCGACGCCGCGCGGCCGCCGCCGCCCGCCGCGCACAGGACATGCCGGTGGTGCCCTGATCGCGAACGCATGCCGATTTCCCTCGACTCGCCCGACTTCGAAACCATCATGAACGACACGACCGAACCTCTCGCCCCGCCGCTGGCTGCCGAACCGGAAACGATGCCACCTGCCGGGCATGGCGCGGCGCCGGAAACGCCGCCGCCCCGGCACGGCCGCAAGCTGGCGGTCCCGCTCGCCGCGCTTGGGGTCGCCGCCGCGCTGCTCGCGATCGGCATCGTGCCGCGCGTCGACGCGCGCGCCGCGCAGCGCCAGCAGGTGGCCGCGCAGCAGGCGCTGCCGGTGACCGTGATCCAGCCCGGCACCGCGCCGGCCGACCAGACGCTCACGCTGCCAGGCGCGGTGATGCCGTATGCCGAAGCGTCGATCTACGCGCGCACGAGCGGCTACATCGAGCACTGGGGCGCGGACATCGGCACGCATGTGAAGGCCGGGCAAACGCTCGCGCAGATCACGGCACCCGACCTCGACGCGCAGCTGCGCCAGGCGCGCGCGGACGCGGCGACCGCGCAGGCGAACTACGACTATGCGAAATCGACCGCGCAGCGCTGGCAGGACATGCTGAAGACGCAATCGGTGTCGCAGCAGGACACCGACACGAAGGTCGCCGACATGAACGCGAAGCGCGCGATGCTCTCATCCGCGCAGGCCAATGCCGCGCATCTGAACGAACTCGTGTCGTACGAATCGGTGACCGCGCCGTTCGACGGCGTCATTACCGCGCGCAACGTCGACGTCGGCACGCTCGTGACGGCCGGCGGCACGCCCGGCAGCCCCGGGCTGTCGGGCGAACTGTTCCATCTGGAGCAAACCGACACGCTGCGCGTGTTCGTCGACGTGCCTCAGGACAGCGCGGCCGGCGTATCGACCGGCACGTCCGTCTACCTGACCACGCAGCAGTATCCCGGGCGGCGCTTCGCCGCGCACGTCGCGCGCAGTGCGGGCGCGATCGATCCGGTGACGCGCACGCTGCGTGTCGAGATCGACGTCGACAATCGCGATGGCGCGTTGCTGCCCGGCGCGTACACCCAGGCACATCTGCTCGTGGCGAGCACGGCGCCGGCGTTCGAGCTGCCGGTCAGTGCGTTGCTGTTCCGGTCGAACGGCGTAACCGTCGCAACGATCGGCGCGAACGGCCGCACGGCGCTGAAAACCGTGCGGATCGGGCGTGATTTCGGCACGCATGTCGAGATCGTCGCGGGACTCGCCCCGACCGATCGCGTGATCGACAACCCGGGCGATTCGATCTCAAGCGGCGAAGCCGTGAAGATCATGTCGGTCGAGCACGGTGCGATGCCGGCAGCGCAACCGGATTCGGCAGCCGATATCCCGACAGCGTCACGCACGGCACCGCCCATGCCCGCTTCGACGCCCGTTACGTCGTCGGCGAACGCCCGCACCTGACCCGTCCATGCCTACCCGCGAGATCCCCGCCATGCGTCTCCTTCGCCTGCTCCCGTTCGCCCGCCGCGTCGTCGCGCTCGGCGTTGCCGCCGCGTTGGCCGCTTGCTCGACGCTGCCGCCCTATTCGCCGCCGGCTGTCGCCGTGCCCGCGCACTATGCCGGCGCACCGGCCGCGCAACCGGGCTGGCATGTCGCAGTGCCGGCCGATGCCGCGTCGCGCGGCGCGTGGTGGACCGTGTTCGACGACGCGGATCTGAACGCGCTCGAAGCGCGCGTCGACGTGTCGAACCAGACCGTGAAGAAAGCCGTCGCCGATCTGCAGCAGGCGCGCGCGCAGGTCAGCTACCAGCATGCGGGGCTCCTGCCGACCGTCACGGCCGGGGTGGCGCAAAGCCGTTCGCGCCTGTCGCGGAACAAGCTCGGCGCGTCGCTCGCGGGCAAGACGACACCCGACCATCAGGTCGGTCTGGCTGCGAGTTGGGAACCCGACGTGTTCGGCCGTGTGCGCGACGCGGTGGCGGGTGCGCAGGCGAACGCCGACGCGAGCGCGGCCGACTTGCAGGCCGTCAAGCTGTCGGTCACGGCCGAACTCGCGACCGACTATTTCGCGCTGCGCTCGCTCGATACGCAAAAGCGGCTGCTCGACGATACGGTGCACGCGTACGCGGATGCGCTGAAACTGCTGCAACAGCAGCTCGCCGCTGGCGCGATCGACGCATCCGCCGTCGCGCAAGCCGAAACCCAACTGGAATCGACCCGCACGCAGGACACCGACATCGACGCGTCGCGTGCGCAGCTCCAGCATGCAATCGCGACGCTCGTCGGCGAAAGCGCATCGACGTTCACACTGCCTCCGCGCGATCAAGCGTTCGACGTGCCTGCCATTCCAACCGGCGTGCCGTCGCAACTGCTCGAGCGACGGCCCGACATCGCGGCGGCCGAGCGCCGTGTCGCGGCCGCGAACGCGCAGATCGGCGAAGCGCACGCGGCGTTTTTCCCCGACCTCATGCTATCGGCGAGCGCGGGGCTGGAAAGCGGGTTCTTCGCGCCGTGGCTGACCGCGCCGAGCCTGTTCTGGTCGCTCGGTCCGCAACTCGTCGGCACGCTGTTCGATGGCGGGCGCCGCAGCGCGACGCTGCGCGGCGCACACGCGCAGTACGATGGCGACGTCGCCGACTATCGTCAGACCGTGCTGGCCGCTTTCCAGCAAGTCGAGGATCAACTGTCCACGCTCGATGCGCTTGCGTCCGAAGCCGCCAGTCAGCAGCGTGCGACCGCCGCGGCCGACCTGTCACTGCGGCTGACGACGAATCGCTTCAACGCGGGCGCCGTCAGCTATCTGGACGTGGTGACCGCGCAGACGATCGCACTGACGAATCAGCGCCAGACCGACCAGATCGCCGCACGCCGGATGGCGGCTTCGGTCGGGCTGCTGAAGGCGCTGGGCGGCGGCTGGCACGCGGGCGCGGAAAGCGCCGCGAGCGCCGCCGCGCCAGGCACGGCGATCAGGACGCAGGGGGCTTGACGAACGTCAGAATGAACCGCGTGCTCGCCGCGTCGCTTTCGACGCGCGCGGTGCCGCTGTGCAGCTCCATCACCGAGCGGACGATCGCGAGGCCAAGCCCGGCCGTGCCGCCCGGCACGCCGCCGCTGCGCGCGGGATCGCCGCGCACGAACCGGTCGAAAATGCGCGGCAGCAGCGCGGGATCGATCGGCTCACCGGGATTCTCGACGACGACGCGTACCGTGTCCGCCGATTCGGCGACGCTCAGTGCGATGACGCCGCCCGCGGGTGTATAGCGCAACGCATTCGCGAGCAGGTTGCCGACCGCGCGGCGGAACAACTCGACATCGGCGGTCAGCTGGCCATGCCCTTCGACACGCAGCGTCGAGCCTGCTTCATCGGCGAGCCCTTCGAAGTATTCGGCGATGCGCGCCAGCTCGTCATGCACGTCGAACGCGCGCTGCCGCGTCACGAAGGACGGGTGTTCGGCACGCGCGAGAAACAGCACGTTCTCGATCATCCGCGCGAGACGGTCGTATTCCTCGAGATTCGACTCGAGCAGCGCCTGGTATTCGTCGGGCGAACGCGGTCGGGCAAGTGCCACCTCGGTCGCGCCACGCATGTTGTTCAGCGGCGTGCGCAGGTCGTGCGCGAGATCGGCGCTGAATTGCGACAGATGCCCGAACGCTTGCTCCAGGCGGCCGAGCATCGCGTTCTGCGCATCGACGAGCGCGCGCAGCTCGCGCGGCGCGCGTGCGGCGTCGAGCCGCGCGTCGAGCTTGTCGACGGTGATCCGGCCGGTGTTCGCGACGATCTCGCGCAGCGGTACCAGTGCCGTGCGGATCAGCCCGTAGCTGAGCAGCATCGCGATGAGCGCACCCAGCCCGCCGGCAATCTTCAGCTTGTCGCGGTAGCCGTCGAGCAGCTCGGCGCGATCGCCCATATTGCGCGCGATCGCAATCCGGATCCGCGTACCGTCGCGCAGCATGGCGTCGGTGACGACGCCACGTACGGGCGTGCCGCCGTCGACGCTCCATGTCGAGATCCGATCAGCTGTAATGCGTTCGGCCGCCGGCACGGGCATCGCATGAGGCGGAAACAGGTCGGCATCGGGCAACACGGATGGCGCCGGCGACGCCGTGCCCGATGCCACCGCCGGCTGATCGTCGCGCTCGTTGCGCCCGACGTCGTGCCTTGCGAGCACATTGCCCCGAGCGTCGACCACGGCCATCGACAGGGCCGTGTTACCGAGCACCTGGCTCGTCAGCCGGTCCGCGTGCGCGCGCACGGCGTCGACCGAATCGAGTTCGCCCGCAAGCCGGCGCGTGTGTCGTGCGGCAAGCACGATGTCCAGGTCGTCCTGCGTGCTCACCTGCCGCTCGAGGCCGGTGTACACGTACGTACCGACGAGCGCGAAGACCGCAAGCATGGTCGCGCCAAACGAAAGCGCGAGCGTCGCGCCAAGCGACCGACCGGGCGTCATGCACCGCCCTTCGGTTCGAGCACGTAGCCCACGCCGCGCACCGTATGGATCAGCTTGATCGGAAACGCGTCGTCGATCTTCGCGCGCAACCGCCGGATCGCGACTTCGACGACGTTGGTGTCACTGTCGAAATTCATGTCCCACACGTACGAGGCGATCTGCGTGCGGCTCAGCACCTCGCTTTGCCGGCGTGCGAGCAGTTGCAGCAACGAGAATTCGCGCGGCGTCAGGTCGATCCGCACCGTACCGCGTTTCACGCGGCGGCGCACGACGTCGATTTCCAGATCACCGACCACGATTCGCTCGGTCTCGCGCGGGGGCCCGCGGCGGGCAAGCGTGCGGATGCGAGCGAGGAGTTCGACGAACGCGAACGGCTTCACGAGGTAATCGTCGGCGCCGAGTTCAAGACCGTGCACGCGGTCCTGCACATCGTCGCGCGCGGTCAGGAACAGCACGGGCGTGGCATGCGTGTCGCGCAGGCGCTTGAGCACGCCCCAGCCGTCGAGCACGGGCAGCATCACGTCGAGCACGATCACGTCGTAGTGCTCTTCCTTCGCGAGCATCAGCCCTTCCGCGCCGTCCTTCGCGAGATCGACGCTGAAGCCGGATTCCTCGAGCCCCTTCTTCAGATACGCGCCCGTCTTCGGCTCGTCTTCGACTATCAGGATGCGCATGATTGGCTCCATCGCATTCGTTTGGGAGATGCGGCGATGTTACCGGGAAAACGGCCGTGGGAAAGACTTCGCGGGCGGGCGGCTCGGCTTGATGACGAAATTGTAATCAGCGGGTCAGTGCCGGCCGATACCGTCAAACCGACGTGACGGTGTCGGACAATGCCGTCCGAGGAGGAAACATCGATACCGTCGACGGTACCGACATTTCCACATGGTATTGCGCGGATCGCAGAGGATTCCGGCGAACAATACCCCTGTTTTTTAACGGAAAAACAGGGGAAAACGAAACTCCCGGAACGACCGGAGAGCAGTCAGGATCACTCCCACTCGATCGTCGCAGGCGGCTTGCCCGAGATGTCGTACACCACACGGTTGATCCCGCGCACCTCGTTGATGATTCGGTTCGACGCGCGGCCGAGCAGCGCGTACGGCAGGTGTGCCCAGTGCGCGGTCATGAAGTCGGTGGTCTGCACCGCACGCAGCGACGTCACGTAGTCGTACGTGCGGCCATCGCCCATCACGCCCACCGACTTCACCGGCAGGAACACCGCGAATGCCTGGCTCGTCAGGTCGTACCAGGTCTTGCCGACGTCGGCCTCGCCGCACAGGCCGGCTGCCGCGTCCTGCGCGGTAGCGGTCGTGCCGCGCAGTTCCTCGATGAAGATCGCGTCCGCGCGACGCAGCAGGTCCGCGTATTCGCGCTTCACTTCGCCGAGGATCCGCACGCCGAGACCCGGGCCCGGGAACGGATGGCGATACACCATCTCCGGCGGCAGGCCGAGCGCGACGCCCAGTTCGCGCACCTCGTCCTTGAACAGGTCGCGCAGCGGCTCGAGCAGCTTCAGGCCGAGCGTTTCCGGCAGGCCGCCGACGTTGTGGTGGCTCTTGATCGTCGTCGCCTTCTTCGTCTTCGTGCCGCCCGACTCGACCACGTCCGGATAGATCGTGCCCTGTGCGAGCCACTTCGCCTTCGACAGCTTCTTCGCTTCGGCCTGGAACACCTCGACGAATTCGCGGCCGATGATCTTGCGCTTCGCTTCCGGATCGGTCACGCCGGTCAGGTGGCCGAGGAACTGCTCGGACGCGTCCACGTGCACGACCTTCGCATGCAGGCGGCCCTCGAACATGTCGAGCACCATCTTGCCTTCGTTCAGGCGCAGCAGGCCGTGGTCGACGAACACGCAGGTCAGCTGGTCGCCGATCGCGCGATGGATCAGCGCGGCCGCGACGCTCGAATCGACGCCGCCCGACAGGCCGAGAATCACTTCCTCGTCACCGACCTGCTCGCGAATCTTCGCGACGGCTTCCTCGATGTGGTTGCTCATGATCCAGTCGGGCTTCGCGCCGGCGATCTGCAGCACGAAGCGTTCGATGATCTGGCGACCCTTCACCGTGTGCGTGACTTCCGGGTGGAACTGCACCGCGTAGTAGCCGCGCGCCTCGTCGGCCATGCCGGCGATCGGGCAGCTCGGCGTCGACGCCATCAGCGCGAAGCCTGGCGGCAGCTCGGCCACCTTGTCGCCGTGGCTCATCCAGACCTTCAGCATGCCGTGGCCTTCGGTCGTCTTGAAATCCTCGATGCCGTCGAGCAGGCGCGTGTGGCCGTGCGCGCGCATTTCCGCGTAGCCGAATTCGCGATGGTCGCTCCACTCGACCTTGCCGCCGAGCTGCACGGCCATCGTCTGCATGCCGTAGCAGATGCCGAGCACCGGCACGCCGAGATCCCACACGGCCTGCGGCGCGCGCAGCTGGTGGTCTTCGTACGTGCTCGCGTGGCTGCCCGACAGGATCACCGCCTTCGGCGCGAACTCGCGGACGAAGTCGTCGGACACGTCGTTCGGGTGGATTTCGCAGTAGACGTGCGCTTCGCGCACGCGCCGCGCGATCAGTTGGGTGACTTGCGAACCGAAGTCGAGAATCAGGATTTTGTCGTGCATGGCTGCGGACGGGATGAAGAGAATAAGAAAAGCAGCGCATGAAGCGCTGCGTCAATAGCATGGACAACGGCGTCGGGCGGCAGGCGGCTCGCGCGACGCACGCCGGTCAATCCTGCGACGGCGGGCGCGCGTCGAATGCGACGCTGCCTGACACGCGATCAGATGCAGCCGGCGCGGCTGCCGCGGCCGGCGCCGAAGGCGCCGCCGGACGGCCGACGACCGGCTCGACCCGCTGCGGCGTGGCGGAGGCCGGCGCCGGTTCGGCCGGACGCTGCACGTCCCGGGCCTCGAGCGCCTGTGCCTTCTCGCGCCGCCGCACGGCCGATGCAAGCCGCACGCCACCGAGACCGAGCACGATCAGCGCGACCCCGGCCATCGCCGACAGCACCCGGCCGGCGGCCGCGAGCGCGGGACCGTTGCCGGTGCCCAACGACCACACGACCGCCAACACGCCGATCAGCCAGTTCACATGGCCGACCGCACGTGCAACGGGCGCCGTGAGATCGCCGTTGACCGCCGCATGGAACGCGAGCCACGCGAGCCCGAGCAGCGCGATGCCGAACGCCTGGCCGAGCATCGCCGGCTGGATGTTCGCCAGTTGCAGCGCATTGAACAGCGCCTGCCAGGGTGTCAGCACGAACAGCACGCCGAACGCCAGCAACAGCACGGCGTCGACGATCAGCACGGCTCGCAGCAGCGGTTTCATCGGCGATCAGTCCACGTGGTAGTTCGGTGCTTCCTTCGTGATCTGCACGTCGTGCACGTGCGACTCGCGCATGCCCGCCGCGGTGATCTGGACGAATTCGGCCTTGTCGTGCAGCTCGTCGATCGTGCGGCAGCCGCAGTAGCCCATGCTCGCACGCACGCCGCCGACCAGCTGGAACAGGATCGCGTTGACCGAGCCCTTGTACGCGACGCGACCTTCGATGCCTTCCGGCACGAGTTTGTCGATGTTCGCGGAGTTGTCCTGGAAGTAGCGGTCCGCCGCGCCGTCCTTCATCGCGCCGACCGAACCCATGCCGCGGTACGACTTGTACTGGCGGCCCTGGTACAGGAACACGTCGCCCGGCGACTCTTCGGTGCCCGCGAACATGCTGCCCATCATCACCGCGTTCGCGCCGGCCGCGAGGGCCTTCGACACGTCGCCCGAGAAACGCACGCCGCCGTCGGCGATGCACGGCACGCCGGTGCCCTTCAGCGCTTCCGCGACGTTCGCGATCGCGCTGATCTGCGGCACGCCGACGCCCGCGACGATCCGCGTCGTGCAGATCGAGCCCGGGCCGATGCCGACCTTGACCGCGTCCGCGCCGTATTCGACGAGCGCCTTCGCGGCGGCTGCGGTCGCGATGTTGCCGCCGATCACCTCGACGTGCGGGAAGTTCTGCTTGACCCAGCGCACGCGCTCGAGCACGCCCTTGCTGTGGCCGTGCGCGGTATCGACGACGATCACGTCGACGCCGGCCTGCACCAGCAGCTCGACGCGCTCTTCGTTGTCGGGGCCGACACCGACCGCCGCGCCTGCGCGCAGCTTGCCGTGTTCGTCCTTGCATGCATCCGGGTGCTCGGTCTGCTTCGTGATGTCCTTGACGGTCATCAGGCCGCGCAGTTCGAACGCGTCGTTGACGACCAGCACGCGCTCGAGGCGGTGGCTGTGCATCAGCGCCTTCGCTTCGGCGAGCGGCGTGCCTTCCTTGACCGTGACGAGGCGCTCGCGCGGTGTCATGATCGACTTGACCGGTTCGTCGAGACGCGATTCGAAACGCAGGTCGCGGTTCGTGACGATGCCGACGAGCTGCGGGCCTTCGACGACCGGGAAGCCCGAGATGCCATGCTGGCGCGACAGCGCGATCACGTCGCGCACCTTCATCTGCGGCGGGACCGTGATCGGGTCGCGCACGACGCCCGATTCGAAACGCTTGACCTTCGCGACCTCGCGGGCCTGCTCGGCCGGCGTGAGGTTCTTGTGGACGATACCCACACCACCCTGCTGCGCCATCGCGATCGCGAGGCGACCTTCGGTGACCGTGTCCATCGCGGCGGACACGAGCGGCATGTTCAGGGAGATGTTGCGGGTCAGCTTGGTCTTCAGGCTGGTGTCGCGCGGGAGAACGTCGGAGAAGGCGGGAACGAGGAGCACGTCATCGAAAGTGAGTGCTTTTTGGATCAGACGCATGGCAAATCCTATGGGCGCAAAAGCGAATTATACGCGAAGCGCTGCGAATTTTCACAACACGAACAACGGGTTAGCCGTTTTCAAGCGTTCGGGGGCCGAATCGTTCGGTTCGCGGTTCGGTTCGTTTTCGATCGTCTTTCGTTTCACCCCGGCATCGCCCCGTTCGCGCAGCCGGCCGGAAGCAGGCCGATCGCACGTCGTTGCCGTACCATGCGGGACCTGGCGGCGGCGCCTCCGCCGGCCCCGTTCAATCCGTGCCGGCAGCCTCGAGCGCCGCTAGGCCAGCCTGGCCGCGGCGCACGCGAGCATCGCTGCGCCGGCGCCGATCGCGACGCCCCCGACGATCCGCGCGACGCGTTCGCCGGCCGGAACCAGCCGCTCGGCGGCAATGGCCATCGTCACGACGGCCATCACCCGCAGATCCATCACGCCGGCCGCCAATGCAATGGCCATCAGGTTCCCGCAGCAGGCGCCGCAACGCATGGCGGCCCGCGCGCCGTGCCGCCACGCGGCGCCGGCACCCGAGCGCCGCGCACCTTCGTCGTCCGGCGCGTGCCGGCAGCAGGCAAGCCGGCGCATCTTCCAGCCGGAAAACTGCAGCATGCCGGCGCCAAGCATGACCGCGCCGGCGGCAAACGGCATCGCGGCAGCGAGCGCGGGCAGCCGCGTCGCGGCCGCCGCCAACGCACCGCCGGCGGGAAACGCTGCCGCGCCGACCGCCATCCACACCGAGAAATACCCGGCGCCCGCAATCGCGACGACCCATGCCGCACGCGCGCCGCCCACCGGGCGGAGGCTCTGCCGATATCGCCACAGCACCGGCGCCAGCACCGGCATCATCATCGTCACCGTCATCGCGCCCCACATGCCGGCGAACGCGGCGAACGCGCGCCCTGCCCGCCATCCGCACGGCGCGAGCCATCCGGCCGACAGCGTCCAGCCGCCCGCCATCGGCATGCCGCCCATCGCGTCCATCGATGCGTGCTGCATGAGCGTCGCCCACAAGGCGGCGGCGAACACCGCGACAAGCGCGGCGCCGAACGCCCGCCGGCCGCCGCCCGCGGCGCCGGTCGCGGCAGGTTTCGTCGCGACGCTCATCGCCGGCCCGCACTCAACCGCGCGCGTATTCGTCATGACGGCGCCACCACACGCCCGTCTCGTTGCGCCCGAGCGGCGCGCGATCGAGCCACTGGTACATCCCCCACAGCCCGTCGAGCCCGCGCGCATAGGTCGAATACGTGTGATAGACGACGCCGTCCTCGCGCACGAACGCGCTCATCCCCGGCCGGTCGCGCGCGTACGTGGCGGCGTCGGTGCCGCAGGTCGCCGCGAACTGCGCGACGGCGGCCGGCGGGGGGTCCATGTCCATCGCGTGGCCGGCCCGCGCATAGTTGTATTCGACGTCGCCGCTGCGCTGCTGCGCTTCGGTGAACGACACGTTGAAGTCGAAATTGAACGCGCCGCCGTCCGACGACGCCCACGGAAAGTGCCAGCCCATCCGCTGCCGGTACGCGAGCAGTTTCGCGAGCGGCGCGCGCGACACCGCCGCGAGCGTCACGTCGTGGTTCGCGAGGTGGACCGCAAAGCCGTCGAAGCCGTCGGCGAGCGCCGAGCACGACGGGCAGCCGGCCTGGTAGTCGGGGCCGAACATGAAGTGATAGACGAGTAGCTGCGAGCGGCCGCCAAACAGATCGTCGAGCGTCGCCGGACCGTCCTCGGTATCGAACCGGTAGGCCTTGTCGACGCGCACCCACGGCAGCGCCTGGCGCCGCCGCGCGAGTTCGTCGCTCTGCCGTGTCAGCGTCTTTTCCGCGTCGAGCAGCGCGCGGCGCGCAGCCAGCCATTCGTCGCGGGTTCCAGTGAGATGGTTCGTCATTGCGGGTTCCTCCTTTCGTCAGGGATCCGGGCACGGCGCCTCTGCCGTGTGCGTGGTGCTAGATTAGGGCCGGGCATCGGACCGGAGGGAGTGACAACTGTGTCGGGATTCGGATGGATTCGCTGATCACGGCCGCGGCACGCGCGCTCGCGGCGGGCGACCCGCTCGGCGCGCTGAACCGCGTCGCGCTGCGCGACGACGCACCGGCGCTCGCGTTGCGCGGCATCGCGATGGCGCAGCTCGGCGATTTCGAGCGCGCGCGGGCGCTCGTGCGCGGTGCGGCACGCGCATTCGGCGCAAGGGAAGCCGTCGCGCGGGCGCGCTGCGTCGTCGCGGAAGCCGAGATCGCGCTGGCGTCACGCGACCTCGGCTGGCCGTCGCGCGCACTCGACGCCGCCTGCGCGACGCTCGACGCGCACGGCGACCGCGCGAACGCCGCGCATGCGCGCTACCTCGGCGTGCGCCGCCTGCTGCTGATCGGGCACGTCGACGACGCCGAGCGGCGGCTCGCAAGCCTCGACCCCGCGCCGCTGCCGGCCGCATCGCGCGCGGCCCACGAACTGATCGCGGCCGGCATCGCAATGCGCCGCATCCGGCCGCATGCGGCGCGCCTGGCCGTCGCCCGCGCGCGCGCGGCCGCGCAGGACGCCGGCATCGCCGCGCTGACGGCCGAAGTCGACACGGCCGCGCGCGTGCTCGATACGCCGGCCGCGCGACTCGTCGCGCGCGGTGCGTCGCGGCTGGTGCTGCTCGACGAGGTCGAGGCGCTGCTCGAATCGAACACGCTGGTCGTCGATGCGTGCCGCCACGCGGTGCGCGACGCGCGCACGACCGTGTCGCTCGCGCGCCGCCCGGTGCTGTTCGCGCTCGCCCGCATGCTCGGCGAGGCCTGGCCCGCCGACGTGTCGAGAAACGCGCTCGTCGCCGCGGCGTTTCGCGCGAAGCATGCGGACGAATCGCATCGCGCCCGCCTGCGGGTCGAGATCGGCCGCTTGCGCGCGATGCTGCGGCCGCTCGCGAACATTACCGCGACGCCGCGCGGCTTCGCGCTCGAACCGCTCGGCCCGCGCGAGACCGTCGTGCTCGCGCGGCCCGTCGACGACCGTCACGCGGCCGTACTCGCGCTGCTCGCGGACGGCGAGGCATGGTCGAGCTCCGCACTGGCCCTCGCGCTCGGCGCGAGCCAGCGCACCGTGCAGCGGGCGCTCGACGCGCTCGCCGAAGCGGCCAAGGTGCAGGCGCTCGGCCGCGGCCGCGCGCGCCGCTGGATGACGCCGCCGCTGCCCGGATTCGCGACGACCTTGTTACTCCCCGCGCCGCTGCCCGGCGACTAGGATGGCGATACCAACCACGAGGCGACAGACATGAAACGCTCCACCGCAGACATCCTCCGCGAATACGGCCCGTTTCCGGGCGGCGACGGCGTGCACGGCGTCACGTTCGACGGGCAGCACGTGTGGTTCGCATCCGGCGACAAGCTGAACGCGCTCGACCCGGAACGCGGCACGACCGTGCGCACACTCGACGTCGCCGCGCACGCGGGCACCGCGTTCGACGGGCGGCACCTGTTCCAGATCGTCGAGGACCGCATCGAGAAGATCGATCCGGAATCGGGCCGCGTGCTTGCGACGATCCCCGCGCCAGGCGGCGGCGCCGATTCCGGGCTCGCCTGGGCCGAAGGCACGCTGTGGGTCGGCCAGTACCGCGAGCGCAAGATTCATCAGGTGGATCCTCAATCGGGTGCCGTGCTGCGCACGATCGAATCGAACCGCTTCGTCACCGGCGTCACGTGGGTCGACGGCGAGCTGTGGCACGGCACCTGGGAAGCGGACGAGAGCGAACTGCGGCGGATCGACCCGCGCACCGGGCAGGTGCTCGAGCAGGTCGACATGCCGCCGGGCGTCGGCGTGTCGGGGCTGGAGTCCGACGGTCGCGACACGTTCTACTGCGGCGGCGGCAACAGCGGCAAGCTGCGCGCCGTGCGCCGCCCCGCGCGGTCAGCCGCGGCGGGCGACAGTGCGGCGGCGGCCGAACCGGTCGAGAGCTGATCCGCTGATCGTCGAAGGGCGGTCCGGCCCGCCGCGATCCCCGGTAAACAGGAACGGATCGCGGCGGCTCTCGCGGCCGATCCCGAATCCCGCCCGCTCCCGAGTGCAGGAATGAACAAGACGCGGTCGCGCCGCCGTCGCTAAGATGCGCGCTCGTCAGTCTTTCGCCCGGAGCAGTCGATGCAGCGCGGTGTGGTGTATGGCGTCCTCGCAGGCGCGTTGTGGGGCATGGTCTTTCTCGTGCCGCGGCTGATGTCCGACTTCTCGCCGCTGCTGCTGAGCGCAGGCCGCTACGCGATGTACGGCCTCGTGTCGCTGGCGGCGGCACTGCCGGCCGCCCGCTCGCTGCTCGCGCGGCTGACCCGCGAGGACCTGGTCGCGCTCGCGCAGCTCGCGCTGATCGGCAACGTCGCGTACTACATGCTGCTGTCGGGCGCCGTGCACCTGATCGGCATCGCGCCCAGCTCGCTGATCGTCGGCGTGCTGCCCGTGACCGTCACGCTCGCAGGCCTCGGCGACCGCGGCGCAGTGCCGCTGCGGCGCCTCGCCGCCCCGCTCGCACTGGTGATCGCCGGCATCGTCTGCATCAACGTCGACCTCTTCACGTCGGAAGCCGCGCATGCGACGACGCTCGGCCAGAAGCTGGCCGGCATCGCCTGCGCAAGCGGCGCGCTCGCCAACTGGACCTGGTACGCGGTCGCGAACGCGCGCTACCTGCAGCGCCACCACCATTTCGGCGGCAACGAGTGGTCGGTGCTGTGGGGTGTCGTGACGGGGCTAATCGGCGGGCTCTGCTGGCTCGCGATCCTCGCACTGCCGGCCGGCACGGTGCAGGCGGCCCTCCCGGCATCGCGCTGGCAGCTGTTCTGGCTGCTGAACCTCGTGCTCGCGATCGGCGCGTCGTGGCTCGGCAACGGACTGTGGAATGCGGCGTCGAAGCGGCTGCCGCTCACGCTGTCGGGCCAGCTGATCGTGTTCGAAACCGTGTTCGCGATGCTCTACGCGTTCGTCTACGACCACCGGATGCCGCGCGTGCTCGAGATCGCGGCGCTCGCGCTGCTGCTGGCGGGCGTCTACGGGGCGGTGCGCCGGCACGGCGACACGCACGCGGGCGGCGATACCCCCGGCAGCGCGGCCGCGAGCGCGAACGTCACGACTCACTGAACGCGGCTGTGCCTGGTCCGACGAATCGGGCCGGAAGCGCTGGAGCGACGCGTCAGCGCGCGTCCTTGTGCATCCACTTGCGGCCCTCGATGGAGCCTTCGCGGCGAGTCTTGTCGACGCGCCGCTGGCGCGCGAGCTTCGGATCGACGATCAACGGACGATAGATCTCGACACGGTCGTGATCGGCGAGCACCGCGTCGAGCGGCGCGAGCTTGCCGAACACCCCGGTTTTCGCCTGCGCGAGATCGATCTCCGGGTGCAGCGCAAGCACGCCGCTCGCGTCGATGGCCGAGCGCACGGTCGCGCCTTCGGGCAGCGACACCGGAATCAGCGTCTGGCGATCCGGCAGCGCGTAGCAGACTTCGATCGACAGCATGGCGTCACCCCTTCCCGTAGCGCTGGTCGGCGCGCTTGACGAACGAATCGACGAACGTGTTCGCGATATGGCTGAACACCGGCCCGATGATCTTCTCGAGCAGGATGCTCGAGAACTCGTAGTGCAGCGCGAATTCGATCTTGCACGCATCGGCGCGCAGCGCAATGAAGCGCCACGAGCCCGTGAACTTCCTGAACGGGCCGTCCGCGAACTCCATGTCGATCCGCGTCGGGCGCTGCTGCGTGTTGCGCGTCGCGAAATGCTGCTTGATGCCCTTGAAGTTGATGTCGATGCGCGCTTCCATCCCGCTGTCGTCCTGACGGCGAATCTCGACGCCGCCGCACCAGGGCAGGAAATTGGGGTAGTCGGCCACGTCGGTGACGAGGTCGAACATCTGTTCCGCCGAATGACGGATCAATACGGTTTTCTGGACATCTGCCATAAATCGCGCGGCATCGCTCGAGGTGAGAACGCAAGCCGGGCGATTCCCGCCCCGCTTTGCTAAAATCGTGATTTTAAACGAGTTGGCCCAATCCTTTCATGAGCATCATCGACAACAGGAAAGCGCACTTCGATTATCACATCGAGGAACGCTACGAGGCGGGGCTCGTGCTTGAGGGCTGGGAAGTCAAGGCGCTGCGCGCCGGGCGCGGCCAGATCAAGGAAGGCTATGTCGTGGTCAAGAACGCCGAGATCTTCCTGATCGGCACCCACATCAGCCCGCTGCCCGAAGCCTCGACGCACATCAAGCCCGATCCGGTCCGCACGCGCAAGCTGCTGCTGCACCGCGAGGAAATCAAGAAACTGATCGGCAAGGTCGAGCAGCGCGGCTACACGCTCGTGCCGCTGAACTTCCACTACAAGGGCGGTCGCGTGAAATGCGACATCGCGCTCGCGAAGGGCAAGAAGCTGCACGACAAGCGTGAAACCGAGAAGAAGCGCGACTGGGAACGCGAAAAGGCCCGCATCATGCGCGCCGGCACCTGACACGCACGCCCCGCATCGCAAACGACACGGCCCGCTCGAAGCGGGCCGTGTCGCTTTAAACAGCTTGATTTGCGCGAGCGCCGATCGAGCAGCCGCTCACTGTCCCGGATGAAACCCTGCGCCGCCCGTCGCGATGCAAACGGGGCGCGATTCCGTGGCGCGACGATTCGCCGCATGCCGGGCGCACGCAACGGCCGCCGACGCGGCCAACCGCGCGTTCGCTCAGCCCTTCCCGCCCGCGGCCGGCGCCGCGTTCTTGACGATCGTCAGCGCCGACGCAATCGCGGTGCCGAGATCCGACAGATTCGCCGGCACGATCAGCGTATTGCCCTGTTTCGCGAGGTTCGAGAACGCGCCGACATACTGTTCGGCGACCTTCAGGTTCACGGCATCCATCCCGCCCTGCGACTGGATCGCGTTCGCGATCTTCTGGATCGCCTGCGCGTTCGCTTCGGCCACGGCGAGAATCGCGGCCGCCTCGCCCTGCGCCTGGTTGATCGCGGCCTGCCGCTCGCCTTCGGACTTCTGGATCGCGGCCTCGCGCGCGCCCGACGCGAGGTTGATCTGCTCCTGCTTGCGGCCTTCCGACGCGGCGATCAGCGCGCGCTTTTCCCGCTCGGCGGTGATCTGCGCCTGCATCGCATGCAGGATCTCCTTCGGCGGCGTCAGGTCCTTGATCTCGTAACGCAGCACTTTCACGCCCCAGTTCGCGGCGGCCTGGTCGAGCGCCGACACGATGTTGTGGTTGATGAAGTCGCGCTCCTCGAAGGTCTTGTCGAGTTCGAGCTTGCCGACCACCGAGCGCAGCGTCGTCTGCGCAAGCTGCGTGATCGCGAGCACGAAGTTGCTCGCCCCGTACGACGCCTTCATCGGGTCGGTCACCTGGAAGTACAGCACGCCGTCGACCTGCAGCTGCGTGTTGTCGCGCGTGATGCAGACCTGGCTCGGCACGTCGAGCGGAATTTCCTTCAGCACGTGCCGGTAGGCGATCCGGTCGACGAACGGCAGCACGATATTGAGACCGGGCGACAGCGTCGCGTGATAGCGCCCGAAGCGCTCGAGCACCCACGCATGCTGCTGCGGCACGATCTTCACCGTCTTCGATACGATCACGATGGCGATGACGAGCAGGACGACCCAGATGATCAGCGAATCCATGAAGTATTCCCTCCTTGTTTTATCGGTGGACGATCAGCCAGCGGGTTTCGCCACGACGACCAGACAGTTGCCGCGCACGGCTCTCACCTGATACACGCGCGCATCGTCGCGCTCGCCGGCCGCGAGCTCGACGTCCCAGTCGGCGCCGCGATACTGCACGCGTGCGCGGCCGTCATGCCACGCGTCGACCGTGACGGTCGCGCCGATATCGAGATTGACGTCCGGATTCGTCGACGTGTCGCGCTTCTGCTTGCGCCCGAGCCCCGAGCGCCGCAGCACGATCATCGCCGTGATCGCGACCGCGGCGGCCGCGCCGATCTGCACGTGCGGCGCAAAGCCCGCGAGCTGCAGCAGCGCGCCCGCGAGAAAGCCGAGCGCGATCATCAGCAGATAGAACGTGCCGGTCAGCAATTCGGCCACGACCAGCACGCCAACCCCGACCCACCAGAACAGATGCCCCGACATCATTGTGGTCTCCTGCAAACAAAAACACCCCGGTGCCTACCGGGGTGTTTATAGCATGAACCTTGCATTTTGCCTTCAGCGAAAGAGCGGCGGGCCGCCCTTTCGTCAAAGTTGCATTACCGGCCGTTACTTCCGGTTGGCGAGCGCCTGCCACGTATCGATGATCGTGTCGGGGTTCAGCGAGATCGACACGATGCCTTCGTCGGCCAGCCATTGCGCGAAATCCGGGTGATCGGACGGGCCCTGGCCGCAGATGCCGACATACTTGCCCATCTTGCAGCAGGTGTCGATCGCGCGCTTGAGCAGGAACTTGACGGCCGGGTCGCGTTCGTCGAAGTCGACGGCCAGCAGTTCCATGCCCGAGTCGCGGTCGAGGCCGAGCGTGAGCTGCGTGAGGTCGTTCGAACCGATCGAGAAACCGTCGAAGTGCTCGAGGAACTCTTCGGCCAGGATCGCGTTGGTCGGAACTTCACACATCATCACGAGGCGCAGGCCGTTCTCGCCGCGCTTCAGGCCGAACTTCTCGAGCAGGCCGACGACACGCGCCGCCTGCTTCACGGTCCGCACGAACGGCACCATGATCTCGACGTTGGTCAGGCCCATCTCGTCGCGCACGCGCTTCAGTGCGCGGCATTCCATCTCGAACGCCTGCGCGAAGTCTTCGGCGATGTAGCGCGACGCGCCGCGGAAGCCCAGCATCGGGTTTTCCTCGTCCGGCTCGTAGCGCGAACCGCCGATCAGCTTCTTGTACTCGTTCGACTTGAAGTCGGACAGGCGCACGATCACGGGCTTCGGATAGAACGCCGCGGCGATCGTCGCGACGCCTTCCGTCAGCTTGTCGACGTAGAACTGGCGCGGCGACGCGTGGCCGCGCGCGACGCTCTCGACCGCCTTCTTCAGGTCCTGGTCGATGTTCGGGTACTCGAGGATCGCCTTCGGGTGCACGCCGATGTTGTTGTTGATGATGAACTCGAGACGCGCGAGGCCAACACCGCCGTTCGGCAGTTGCGAGAAGTCGAACGCGAGCTGCGGGTTGCCGACGTTCATCATGATCTTGACCGGGATTTCCGGCAGCTCGCCGCGCTGCACTTCCGTGACTTCCGTCTCGAGCAGCCCGTCGTAGATCTTGCCTTCGTCGCCTTCCGCGCACGACACGGTGACGAGCGCGCCGTCCTTCAGCACGTCGGTCGCGTCGCCGCAGCCGACGACTGCCGGCACGCCGAGCTCACGCGCGATGATCGCCGCGTGGCAGGTCCGGCCGCCACGGTTCGTGACGATCGCCGCCGCACGCTTCATCACCGGCTCCCAGTTCGGGTCGGTCATGTCCGCCACCAGCACGTCGCCCGGCTGCACGCGTTCCATTTCCGACGGATCCTGGATCACGCGCACGGGGCCCGCGCCGATCTTCTGGCCGATCGCACGGCCCGTCGCCAGCACCTGCGACTGGCCCTTCAGCTTGAAGCGCTGCTCGGCCTTGCCGTTCGCCTGGCTCTTCACCGTTTCCGGACGTGCCTGCAGGATGAAGATCTTGCCGTCGCGGCCGTCCTTGCCCCACTCGATGTCCATCGGACGCTGGTAGTGCTTCTCGATAATGACCGCGTACTTCGCGAGCTCGATCACGTCTTCGTCGGTGATCGAGTAGCGGTTGCGCTGCTCGTGCGGCACGTCGACCGTCTTCACGCGGCCCGGCTCGCCCGGCTGCGTGAATTCCATCTTGATCAGCTTCGAGCCGATCGAGCGGCGGATGATCGGGTACTTGTCCTGCGCGAGCGTCGTCTTGAACACGTAGAACTCGTCCGGGTTCACGGCGCCCTGCACGACGGTTTCGCCCAGGCCGTAGCTCGACGTGATGAACACGGCGTCCTTGAAGCCCGATTCGGTGTCGATCGTGAACATCACGCCGGCCGCGCCGACGTCCGAGCGGACCATGCGCTGCACGCCGGCCGACAGCGCGACCTCGGCGTGCGTGAAGCCCTTGTGCACGCGGTACGAGATCGCGCGGTCGTTGTACAGCGACGCGAACACGTGCTTCATGCGGTCGAGCACGTCGTCGATGCCGACGACGTTCAGATACGACTCCTGCTGGCCGGCGAACGAAGCATCGGGCAAGTCTTCCGCGGTCGCGGACGAGCGCACGGCGAACGACAGTTCGCCCGGCGAGCCGTTCTTCAGGATTTCGAACTGTGCACGGATTTCCTCCTCGAGACGTGCCTGCATCGGCGCGTCGACGATCCACTTGCGGATTTCGGCACCGGCTTCGGCGAGCGCCTTCACGTCGTCGATGTCGAGCGACTCGAGACGCTTGGCGATGCGATCGGTCAGATCGTTGTGCTTGAGGAAATCGCGGAAAGCGAGCGCGGTCGTGGCGAAACCGGTGGGTACGCGAACGCCTGCTTCGGAAAGCTGGCTGATCATCTCGCCGAGCGACGCATTCTTGCCGCCCACGATCTCCACATCGGTCATCCGCAACTGCTCGAACGGGATTACATACGCCTGGTCCTTTGCGACGTTTGCTGCGTTAGTCATACAAGCCCCTAAGTGTGAAAAAAATGCTCGATTGCGCAAGTGGGCTCGGACGCGGGCGCTTGCAAAAAGGCGCGGCGCGTCTTGCGCAACCTGTTGGAAAAACAATCGCAGCGGCGGAAAATCTTCCGACCCGACTTGCAAAAATCCCGGCAGAAGGGCGATATATTCAGACGAATCGCCGAACTTGCCGGGAATTTTCGATCGAACGGCCAAGCCCGGGATGCCGTTCGCACCCCTGCCCCCGCAATTGCTTATCCAACAGGTTGCCGCTATTCTACCGTGCCGGCTGCCGGATGTGGCGCGACCTTGTCACTGCGTCTGGAGGCGAACCTCCAGCCGCCCGCGCAACCGCCCTTCACGCTCGACGCCCAGATTCATGCTGCCTACCGTTTTCATCGTCTCCGACGGCACCGGGATCACTGCCGAAACCTTCGCGCACTCGATCCTCTCCCAGTTCGACCAGAAGTTCCGCCTCGTGCGCCTGCCGTTCGTCGACTCGCTCGACAAGGCCTTTGCGACCGTCGAGAAAATCAACGAGGCCGCGGTGCACGACGGCCGCCGCGCGATCGTGTTCACGACGCTCGTCGACAGCGAGTCGAACGACATCGTCAAGCGCTCGAACGCGCTCGTGCTGGACATGTTCCAGCGCTTCGTCGAGCCGCTCGAGCAGGAACTGGAGCTGAAGTCGAGCCATGCGATGGGCCGCGGCCACCAGAACGCCGATACCGAGGAATACAAGACGCGGATCGAGGCGATCAACTTCTCGCTCGCGCACGACGACGGCCAGTCCAACCGCAACCTGTCGGAAGCCGACGTGATCCTGGTCGGCGTGTCGCGCAGCGGCAAGACGCCGACGAGCCTGTATCTCGCGATGCAGTACGGCGTGAAGGCGGCCAACTATCCGCTGATTCCGGAAGATTTCGAGCGCGGCAAGCTGCCGTCGGCGCTGTCGCCGCATCGCGACAAGCTGTTCGGGCTGTCGATCGACCCGCAGCGCCTGTCGGAGATCCGCAACGAGCGCCGCCCGGGCAGCAAGTACGCGGCGCCGGAGAACTGCCGCTACGAGATCAACGAGGCCGAGGCGATGATGCGCCGCGAAGGGATCAAGTGGCTGTCGTCGACGCACAAGTCGATCGAGGAAATCGCGACGACGATCCTGCAGGAAATCCGACTCGACCGGCAGTCGTACTGACGATTTGCCCGCCGGGCCGGCCGCCAAGCCGCCGCCAGAAGCAAAAAGGCCGCGTCGAACGCGGCCTTTTTTCATGGTGCGGGATACGACGCGCGGTCGACGCCGTGCGTCACGTAGTCTGTCACGCGCGCCGCTGCTGCCGCACCTGCTCGAACAGACACACCGCCGCCGCTGCCGCGACGTTCAGCGACTCCATGCCACCCGGCTGCGGGATCGTCACGCGATGCGTGGCCGCGTCGCGCCAGAACGCCGACACGCCGGCGCCCTCGTTGCCGAACACCCATGCGACGGGCCCGGCCAGGTCGCAGTCGTAGATCGCCTGCGCGCCGTGCGAATCGGTCAGCGCGACCGGCACGTCGAGGCGTTCGGCGAGCGTGGCGGCGTCAACGTCCTCGTGAATCGCCAGCAGGAAATGCGCACCCATCCCCGAACGCAGCACCTTCGACGACCACGCATAGGCGGTGCCCGGCGCGCAGAACACGTGCCGCACGCCGGCCGCCGCCGCGCTGCGCAGGATCGAGCCGACGTTGCCGGCGTCCTGCACGCCGTCGAGCACGACCGACGTATGCGTGACGCGCTCGGGCAGCGGCTGCGCCGGACGGTCGACGAGCAGCAGGAAACCGACGCCGCTGACCACGTTCGACAGTTGCCCGAACAGCGCGTCGGGCAGCGTGACGACCCGCTGCGAATCGACGCGCGTGATGATCGCCTGCGCTTCGGCATGCGCGAGCGCGCCTTCGGTCGCGACGCACAGCTCGGGCACCGCACCCGTATCGAGATACGCGCTGGCGAGATGGAAACCTTCGAGCAGCGCCTGGCCGCCGCGGCGCTGCTGGGACGTCGAGCCCGCGAGCGCCTTCAGGCGCTTGTACAGCGGGTTGTCGCGGGAAGTAATGCTTTTCATCAAAGGGCCTGTTCCCGCTAATAACGGGCTTGCGAACGTGCCTTGCCGGTCGCAGTGCAAGAAGCAAGGAGCGCCGTTTGGCCGAGCCAAACAAGTGACGCGCGACGCCGCAATGCGGCCGGCAAGACACGTTCCCGAAACTAAAAAATCCCTTTCCAGGGGCTGGTCGCCAGAAGGGCCGATCGCGGCGTCATGCTCCTTGCGAATACGCCAGGTATTCGCCGCGGCCCATTCCTTGCGCTCGGCCCTTCTGGCGGCCAGCGCAAGCCCGTTATTAGCGGGAACAGGCCCTCAGGTCGAGCGCCGCGCGCACGGGGGCAAACGAGCGCCGATGCGCTTCGCACGGGCCGTGCTCGCGCAGCGCGGCAAGATGTTTCGCGGTGCCGTAGCCCGCGTGCACGTTGAAGCCGTACACCGGGAAGCGTTCATGCAGGTCGACCAGCATGCGGTCGCGCGTGACCTTCGCGAGAATCGACGCGGCCGAGATGCTCGGCACGAGCGCGTCGCCGCTGACGATCGCCTCGGCACGCACCATCAGTTTCGGACAGCGGTTGCCGTCGATCTGCGCCAGCGTCGGCAGCACCGACAGGCCTTCGACGGCCCGCTTCATCGCGAGCATCGTCGCGTGCAGGATGTTGAGCGTGTCGATCTCGTCGACGCTCGCCGACGCGACGCAATACGCGCGCGAACGCGCGACGATCAGGTCGTACAGCGCATCGCGCTTTTTCGCGGACAGCACCTTCGAATCGTCGAGCCCGTCGATCGGCTGCGCGGGATCGAGGATCACCGCGGCTGCCACGACCGGCCCCGCGAGCGGGCCGCGGCCCGCTTCGTCGACGCCGCAGACGATCTCGTCGGGCCGGCTGAAGTCGAAACCGTCCTGCACGTCGGTCGACGCGCGGCGGCGTGGTGCACGGGCTGCCGTCATGCGCGCCCCTTGCGTTGTTCGAGTACGCGCACGACCGCTTCGGCGGCCTTCGCGGCCGTGTTCTGCCGCAGCGAAAGATGCATTTCGGTAAAGACTTCGGTCAGCGTGCGGCGGTTCGCGTCGTCGCGCAGTTGCGTGAGCGTCGCATCGGCGAGCGCCTCGGGCGTCGCGAAATGCTGCAGCAGCTCGGGCACGACGAAGCGCCCCGCCAGGATGTTCGGCAAGCCGACGTACGGCAGATAGCCCTGCCGGCGCATGATCTGCCCGGTCAGCCAGGGCACCTTGTACGAGATCACCATCGGCTTCTTCAGCAGCGCGGCTTCCAGCGTGACGGTGCCGCTCTTCACGAGGATCGCGTCGGCGGCCGTCATCGCGACCTGCGAGCGGCCGTCGGTGATCGTCAGCGCCAGTTGCGGATGCGCTTCGACGAGCGGCCGCAGCAGTTCGCGCAGCGCAGGCGTCGCCGCCGGCATCACGAACCGCACGCCGGGCTCGCGCTGCTGCATCAGCGCCATCGCCGCGAAGAACGTTGGGCCGATCAGCCCGATCTCCGAGCGCCGGCTGCCCGGCAGCACCGCGATCACCGGGCCGTCTGCCGGCAGGCCGAGCGCGATGCGCGCGCCGTGCGTGTCGGGCTCGAGCGGAATCTCGTCGGCCAGCGGATGGCCGACATACGTCGACGCGACGCCCGCCTTGTCGAGGATCGCCGGTTCGAACGGGAACAGGCACAGCATGTGGTCGACGGACTTCGCGATCTTCTTGATCCGCCCGCCGCGCCACGCCCAGATCGACGGGCACACGAAGTGGATCGACGGGATGCCCGCGTCGCGCGCGGCCTGCTCCACGTTGAAATTGAAATCGGGCGCGTCGACGCCGATGAACGCGTCGGGCCGCTCCGCGAGCAGCTGCCGCTTCAACTCGCCGCGAATCCGCAGGATCTCGGGGATCTGGCCCAGCGCCTCGACGTAGCCGCGCACCGTCAGCTTGTCCATCTGCCAGTGCGAGTCGAAGCCGTGCGCGAGCATCCGCTGCCCGCCGATCCCGTAATACCGGGTCGACGCGGGCAACCGCTCTTGAAGCCCGCCGAGCAGCGACGCCGCGAGCAGATCGCCCGACGGCTCGCCGGCCACCATCGCGAGCCGGAGCTGATTGGTCGGGAGCGACATCGCTTAGCGGATGATGCCGCGTTGGGACGCGTCGATGAACTCGACGAGCGCGGTAACCGCCGCGTCGCCTTCACCGCCCGCGGCCGCCAGCTCGCGCAACTGCACCTTCGCTTCCTCGAGCGACAGGCCGTTCTTGTACAGCAGGCGGTACGCGCTGCGCAGCGCCGAGATCGCGTCGGGTGAAAAACCGCGCCGGCGCATGCCTTCGACGTTGATGCCGTGCGGCTCGGCCTTGTTGCCGGCCGCGATCACGAACGGCGGCACGTCCTGCACGAGTGCCGAGGCGCCGCCCAGCATCGAGTGCGCGCCGATGCGCACGAACTGGTGCACGCCCGACATCCCGCCGACGATCGCCCAGTCGCCGATCTCGACGTGACCGGCCATCTGCGCGTTGCTCGACAGGACCACGTTGTTGCCGATACGGCAGTCATGACCGATGTGCACATAGGCCATGATCCAGTTGTCGTCGCCGAGCGTCGTCACGCCGACATCCTGCACGGTGCCGGTGTGGATCGTCGTGAATTCGCGGATCGTATTGCGGTTGCCGATCACGAGCCGGGTCGGCTCGTCCTTGTACTTCATGTCCTGCGGACGACCGCCGACCGACGCGTAATGGCCGATGCGGTTGTCCTCGCCGAGCGTCGTGTGACCTTCGATCACGCTGTGCGAGCCGATCGTCGTACGCGCGCCGATCGTGACGTGCGGCCCGACGATCGCGTACGGCCCGATCTCGACGGACTCGTCGATCTGCGCGCCCGGTTCGACGATCGCGGTAGGATGAATCCTGGTCATGCGCCGTTGCCTCTCGATGTGATGTGTCGCGTTGCTCGCGTTACGTTACCCATGCGTGCCGCGTCGCTCAGGGCGCCGCGTCGGCCGTCTTGACCGTGCACATCAGTTCGGCTTCCGCCGCCACCTTGCCGTCCACTTCCGCCACCGCCTTGAACTTCCAGATGCCGCGGATGTAGCGTTCGAACGTCACGTTCAGAATCAGCTGGTCGCCCGGTTCGACCACGCGCTTGAAGCGCGCGCCGTCGATCCCGACGAAGTAGTACAGCGTGTTTTCCGGATCCTTCGGCTGCTCTTCCGCGAACGTCAGCAGCGCGGCCGCCTGAGCGAGCGCCTCGAGGATCAGCACGCCCGGCATCACCGGCCGCTTCGGGAAGTGCCCCTGGAAGAACGGCTCGTTGATCGACACGTTCTTCAGCGCTTTGATTCCCTTGTGGGGCTCGAGTTCGAGCACGCGATCGACGAGCAGAATCGGGTAGCGATGCGGCAGCAGCGTGAGGATCTTGTGGATGTCGAGATTGATTTTTTCAGTGCTCATGATGGTTCGTCTCACGCAGAGGCTGCGCGGTGGTGATGCAAAGGCTGAAGCGGGCCGCCGCGCGGCCCAGTCTGGCAAACCGGGCCGGATGCGCTGGCCGTGCCCGGTTCGTGGTCTCGCATGGTGTCGGTCAGGCGTCCGTGCCGCCCTGGGCGGCCAGCGCGGTTTCGAGCGCCTTGATGCGGTCGCGCAGCTTGTCGAGGTTGCGCACGAGCGCGGCGCTCCGGTTCCATTCGCCGTGGTCGACGGCCGGGAACGCACTCGTGTAGATGCCGGCCTTCGGCAGCGACTTCGACACGCCCGACTTCGCGGTGATGATGACATAGTCGCCGAGCGTCACGTGGCCGGCGATGCCCGCCGCGCCGCCGATCATGCAGTGGCGGCCGATCGTCGTGCTGCCCGCGATGCCCGCGCTGCCGGCGATCACCGTATAGGCGCCGATCCGGCAGTTGTGGCCGATCTGGACCTGGTTGTCGATCTTCACGCATTCCTCGATGACGGTGTCCGCCATCGCGCCGCGATCGATCGTCGTGTTCGCGCCGATCTCGACGTCCGGGCCGACCGATACGCCGCCGACCTGCGGAATCTTGACCCAGCTGCCGGTGCGCGCATCGCCGTCGCCGACGAAATCCGGCGCGAAGCCGAACCCGTCGGAGCCGATCACGGCGCCCGAGTGGATGATCGCGCGCGGGCCGATCTTGCAGCCGTGGTACACCGATGCGTTCGGATACAGGTGCGAACCCGCGCCAATGGTCGTGCCGCGGCCGACGAACACGTTCGCGTCGAGCTGCACGCCGTCCTCGATCACCGCGCCGGCTTCGACCGTCACGTGCGGACCGATCACCGCGCTCGCGGCGACCTGCGCGGCCGGATCGATCGTCGCGCTCGGATGGACGCCCGCCGCGCGCGGCGGCGTGGCGAGATCGATGAACATCTGCGCGACGCGCGCGAAATACGCGTACGGATTCGGCGTCACGATGAAGTTGCGGGGGCCGGCCATCCGGCCACTAGCGGCCGCGCCCAGCTTTTCGAGATCCTTCGGCGCGATCAGCACCGCGCCGGCGCGGGTCGTCTCGACCTGCGACAGGTACTTCGGATTCGCGAGAAACGCGAGTTGCTGAGGGCCTGCCTGGTCGAGCGGCGCGAGGCCGCTCACCTTGCACTGGGCGTCGCCGGCGATCTCGCCGCCGAACCGCTTTACGAGTGCCTCGAGCGTCAATGCCATTCGTCGTCTGCTCCGTTCAGTTCGTCGAGCCGGACGCGAGCGCCTTGAGCACCTTGTCGGTGATGTCGATGCGCGGGCTGACGTACACGGCTTCCTGCACGATCAGGTCGTAATTCTGCTGCTCGGCGATCTGCTTGATGACCTTGTTCGCACGCTCCAGCACTGCCGCGAGCTCCTCGTTGCGGCGCTGGTTCAGGTCTTCGCGAAACTCGCGCTGCTTGCGCTGGAAGTCGGTATCGAGCTGCGCGAGATCGCGCTGCTTCTGCGCGCGGTCGGCCGCCGACAGCGACGCACCGTTCTTGTCCAGCGAATCGGACATCGACTTCAGGCGCGCCGCGAGGTCCTGCAGATCCTTGTCGCGCTTCGCGAACTCGGCTTCGAGCTTCGTCTGCGCCACCTTGGCAGGCGCCGACTCGCGCAGGATCCGATCCGAATTGACCGCCGCGATGCGGGCGACGTCCTGAGCATGTGCCGTCGCCGCGCCCAAGGCCAGCGCAACGGTCAGCGCACACATCACTCGTTTCGAAAACTTACCGGTTAGCAAAATTACCCTCTCGTTGCTGTTGTCATGCGTTCGGTCAGAACGCCGTCCCGATCTGGAACTGGAATTTCTGGTACTGGTCGCCTTCATGCTTCTGCAGCGGGAAGCCGAGGCTCAGCTTCAGCGGGCCGATCGGCGAGATCCACGCGAGACCCACACCGTAGCCGTAACGCAGGCCGTTCGCGCCGGTACTCGTGCCGCCCGGCGCGTTGCCCCATACGTTACCGCCGTCGAGGAAGGTGAACACGCGCAGCGTGCGGTCGTAACCGGTACCCGGCAGCGGGAACGTCAGCTCGATGTTGCCGACCAACATCTTCGAACCGCCGATCGGGTCGTTCGTCTTCGTGTCGCGCGGGCCCAGCGAGCTCGGCTCGTAGCCACGCACGGAGCCGATACCGCCCGCGTAGTAGTTCTTGAAGATCGGGTACGGGTTGCCGATGCCGTTACCGTAGCCGCCTTGCAGGTTCAGGCCCAGGATGAAGCCGCGCGAGAACGAATAGTAGTACTGCGCCTGCAGGTCGGCCTTGTAGTACTGGATCTTGCCGACCGGCACGCCGTATTCGACGTTCGCCTGCGTGAAGTAGCCGCGGCTCGGGATCAGCGCGCTGTCACGCGCGTCGCGCGACCACGCGACGGTCAGCGGCACCGTGTTCGACACGCGGCCGAACTCGTTCACGTAATCCTGGTAGCTCTGCGGCGTGTTCGAGTCGACGTCGAGACGGTTCTGCTCGAAGCCCGCGCCGAAGTAGACGGTGTCGACTTCCGAGAACGGAATGCCGAATTTCAGGTTGCCGCCCGCGCTGATGATCCGGAAGCTCGAGCTCGTCGAATAGTAGAGCGGCTGGTACGTGCGGTAGTAGACGTCCGTGATCCGCTTGATGCCGTCGACCGTGAAGTACGGGTCGACCTGCGTGACGGTCAGCGTGCGGTAGCTCTTCGCGGTGTTGACGTTCACCGACAGGCTCGTGCCCGAGCCGAACACGTTGTCCTGCGACACGCCGGCCGACAGCACCACCTTGTCCGTCGACGAGAAGCCCGCGCCCAGCGTGATCGCGCCGGTCGGCTTTTCGTCGACCTTCACGTTCACGTCGACCTGGTCGTTCGTGCCCTCGACCGGCACCGTCGTCACGTCGACGTTGGTGAAGTAGCCGAGACGGTTCACGCGGTCCTTCGACAGCGCGAGGCGGTTCGAATCGAACCACGAGCTTTCGAGCTGGCGCATTTCGCGGCGCACGACTTCGTCGCGCGTACGCGTGTTGCCGACCACGTTGATGCGGCGCACGTACACACGGCGGCTCGGATCGACGACGAGGTTCAGGTTCACCTTGTGGTTCGCCTGGTCGATGTCCGGCTGCGCGTTGACGGTCGCGAATGCGTAGCCGTATTCGCCGAGCTTGTCGACGATCGACTTGGTCGTTTGCTGCAGCTTTTCGGCCGAGAAGCGATCGCCCGGCTTGATCTTGATCAGCTTGTTCAGTTCGGCTTCGCGATCGAGCAGGTTGCCCGACAGCTTGATGCCCGACACCGTGTACGGCTCGCCTTCGTGCAGCGTGACCGTCAGGTACATGTCCTTCTTGTCCGGCGAGATCGACACCTGGGTCGACTCGATGTTGAACTCGAGGTAGCCGCGGTTCAGGTAGTACGAGCGCACGGCCTCGAGGTCGCCCGTCAGCTTTTCCTTCGAGTACAGGTCGTTCTTCGTGTACCAGGAGAACCAGTTCGGCGTCGACAGCTGCATCTCGTCGCGCAGCGTGCTGGTGCTGAACGCCTTGTTGCCGATGAAGTTGATCTGGCGGATCTTCGCGCTCGGGCCTTCGGCGACCGCGAACAGGATCGACACGCGGTTCGCGTCGACCGGCGTGATCGTCGTCTTGACCTCGGCCGCGTAGAAGCCGCGCGTCAGGTACTGGCGCTTGAGCTCCTGCTCCGCCTTGTCGACGAGCGCCTTGTCGTAGTAGCGGCCGTCGGCCAGACCGACCGCGCGCAGCGCCTTCGTCAGGTTGTCCTTGTCGAATTCCTTCGTGCCGGTGAAGTCGATCGACGCGATGGCCGGACGCTCCTGCACCTGCACGATCACGACGTTGCCCTGGGTGGCGATGCGCACGTCGTTGAAGAAGCCCGTCGCGTACAGCGCGCGGATTGCTTCGGATGCCTTGTCGTCGGTGAAGGTATCGCCCTGCTTGATCGGCAGGTAGGCGAACACCGAACCCGCTTCGACGCGCTGCAACCCCTCGATCTTGATGTCTTGCACCACGAACGGTGCCGCTGCATGCGCCGCGAGGCCGTGCGCGGCGAGCGCGGCCGCTGCAACTGTCTTAGGTACAAAGCGATGAGGTTTGAACAACGTGCATCCCCAATATTTAGCTGCATCAAATCAGGCGGCGGCCGACTGGCCGCCGCCTGACGCTTCAGAAATGGATTAACCGAGCCAGGTCGTTGAACAGCGCGATCGCCGACAATGCGACGATGCAGATCAACCCGGCTCTTTGCAGAATCAGCTGCCAGCGCTCCGAGACGGCTTTCCCGGTCGCGGCTTCAACCAGATAATATAACAGATGCCCCCCGTCCAAAACGGGAATCGGCAGCAAGTTCAGCACCCCGAGGCTAATGCTGACAAGGGCGAGGAACGACAGGAAGGCCGACGGACCAAGCCGCGCGCTCTTGCCCGCATAGTCGGCGATCGTCACCGGGCCGGACAGGTTCTTCAGCGACGCGTTGCCCGTGATCATCCGCCCGAACATCCTCAGCGAATACACGGCGATGTCCCATGTGCGGTGCGCACCGAGCTGCAGGCTCTCGATCGGCCCGTAGCGCACGTCGACCGACGGCGTATGCATCGACAGCGCCGCACCGATACGGCCGACCTGCTGCCCCGTTTCGTCGTCGCGCTGCGCCTGCGGCACGATCGACACCGTCTGCGTGGCGCCACCGCGCTCGACCCGCAGATCGAGCGCCTGGCCTGCGTGGTGCTTCACTGCGTCGATGAAGCGCGATGCGCCGCCGATGGGCTTGCCGTCGAGCGCGAGCAGCTTGTCGCCGGCCTTCAGGCCGGCCTGCTCGGCCGCGCTGCCGGGTTGCACCGACGCCACCGACAGCGTGCCGCCGCCGGTCTCGAAGCCCAGGCGCGTCATGAAATCGTCGTCGAGCTCGCTTTCGGGCACGTTGCGCAGGTCGACGCGGAAGTCGAACGTCGACGCGCCGCCGTCGCGCGCGCCGAGCACGACCTCGCGATGATCGAACGCGGCGGACAGCAGCTTCCAGCGCAGGTCCGACCACGAGCGCACCGGCACGGCCTCGCCGCCCTCGGCATCATCGCCTGCGCGCACGTCGCGGATCGATACGATCGTCTCGCTGCCGTCGAAGCCCGCGCGCGCCGCCACCGTGCCGGCGGCGGGCGGCGCGAGCACCGCGACCGGTTCGGTCACGCCGGTTGCGAATACGGCGGAAAACAGGACGATTGCCAACAGGAAGTTCGCGATCGGGCCGGCGGCGACGATCGCGATGCGCTTGAACACCGATTGCCGGTTGAACGCCTGGCCGAGCTCCTCGGGCTTCACGCCCGGCCCCGGCTCGCGCTCGTCGAGCATCTTCACGTAACCGCCGAGCGGCAGCGCGGAGAGCGTCCATTCGGTGCCGGTCCTGCGGCTGACCCAGCGTGCGACGGGCTGGCCGAAGCCGATCGAGAAACGCAGCACCTTCACGCCGCACCAGCGCGCGACGCGATAATGTCCGTACTCATGCACGACGACCAGCACCCCGATCGCCACCGCAAACGCGACCAGTTCGACCAGCACGTTCATGAGCACCTCATTCAGACAATGCGCTCCACGCGTGGCGCAGGCGCTTTCGCAATGATCTCGGCGGCGAGGCGGCGTGCCTCGGCGTCCGCCGCAAGGACGTCGTCGAGCCCGTTCGGGTTGCGGTTCGGCAGTGCGTTGAGCACCGCATCGACCGTCGCCGCGATCGCCATGAAGCCGATCCGGCGCTCGAGAAACGCTTCGACCGCGATTTCGTTCGCCGCGTTCAACGCCGCACTCGCGATGCCGCCCTCTTCAAGCGCCTTCAGCGCGAGCGCGAGGCACGGGAAACGCGTGTAATCGGGTTTCTCGAACGACAGCTGCGCGATCTGCGCGAGGTCGAGCGGGTCGACACCCGCGTCGACGCGCTCCGGGAACGCCAGCGCGTGCGCGATCGGCGTGCGCATGTCCGGGTTGCCGAGCTGCGCGAGCACCGAGCCATCGCGATACGACACGAGCGAATGAATCACGCTCTGCGGGTGGATCAGCACATCGATCCGGTCGCCGGCCAAGCCGAAGATCCAGTGCGCCTCGATCACCTCGAGGCCCTTGTTCATCATCGTCGCGGAATCGACGGAAATCTTGCGGCCCATCACCCAGTTCGGGTGCTTGCAGGCCTCGTCCGGCGTCACGTCGACGAGCGTGGCCGGCTCGCGCGTGCGGAACGGGCCGCCCGACGCGGTCAGGATGATCTTCGAGATCCCGCCGTGCTCGTTCGCGTCGCGCGGCATGCACTGGAAGATCGCGTTGTGTTCGCTGTCGACCGGCAGCAGGATCGCGCCATGGTCGCGCACGGCGTCCATGAAGATCGCGCCCGACATCACGAGCGATTCCTTGTTCGCGAGCAGGATGCGCTTGCCGGCGCGCGCGGCCGCGAGGCTCGGCGCGAGGCCGGCCGCGCCGACGATCGCCGCGACGACCGTGTCGCAGCCGTCGCTCTTCGACACGTCGACGAGCGCCTGCGGCCCGTACAGCACCGTGGTCTTGCTGCCCGCCGCGCGCAGCTTGGCCTCGACGTGTGCAGCCGTGTTCGCATCGCCGACCACCGCGACTTCGGGTGCGAAGCGCAGGCACTGCTCGACGAGCTTGTCGCCGTTGCGGTGCGCGGTCAACGCGTAGACCGAGAAACGCTCGGGATGGCGGGCGACCACGTCGAGCGTGCTGTCTCCGATCGAGCCCGTGGAACCGAGCAGTGTCAGACGTTTTTGCATAACAGAAATAGTGGTTTAACCAAGCAGCAGCATTGCGAGCGGCAGCACGGGCAGCAGCGCGTCGACGCGGTCGAGCACGCCACCGTGACCGGGCAGCAGGCCGCTGGAATCCTTCACGCCCGCCTGACGCTTGAGCAGCGACTCGAACAGGTCGCCGATCACGCTGTAGGCCACCAGCAGCGTCAGCGCGGCCCACGCGCCGGGCATCCCGTAGCGGGTCGCGAATGCGGAAAACAGGGTCGGCTCGAACCAGTGCGCGGCCATCGCGACACCCGCGACCGCCATCACCGCGAGCCAGCCGCCGATCGCGCCTTCCCAGCTCTTGCCGGGGCTGATCGTAATGGCCAGTTTACGCTTTCCGAAGGCCTTGCCCGCGAAGTATGCGCCGATATCGGCCAGCCAGACGACCAGAAGCAGCGACAGCACGAACGGAACACCCTGCGCACGCGCCGCGACGACCGCGTGCCAGCAGGCCGCGAACACCACCAGCCCGGCCGCGAGCAGGAACGGCCGCCATACGCCGCCCGCGAGTTCCGGCTTGCGCTGCAGCGAAAACGGGCCGACCAGCAGCCAGAACACGCCGGCCGCCATGAAAAGGGGGCGGGATGAAGTTGCGTCGATGCCGAGCGGCGCGGTCGCCGCGAGCGCCAGCGCTGCGACGATTGCATAGACGACGGAGCCGGCCGTGCCGAGCTTCAGCAGGCGCGCCCATTCCCATGCGGCGAACACGAGCACGACGCCGATCAGCGCGCCGAAGCCGCCAAGCGGCGCGAACAGCGTCACCGGCAGCAACACTGCCAGCATCGCGACCGCCGTGATCACACGGGTCTTCAGCATGAAAGGGAATCGACGTTCTGCGATTGAGGCTCGAGCTGCGCGCTGGTGCGCCCGAAACGGCGCTCGCGCTCGGTATACGATGCGATCGCGTCGGCCAGCGCCGCGCCGTCGAAGTCCGGCCAGTATTTGTCGGTGAAATAGAATTCGGCGTACGCGAGCTGCCACAGCAGGAAATTGCTGACGCGCTGCTCGCCGCCGGTGCGGATGAACAGATCGGGCTCCGGCGCGTAGGCCATCGCCAGGTGCGGCGCGAACGCGTCTTCGGTCACGTCGACCTCGCGGCCCTCGCGCACGGCCTGCTCGACGAGTTTCTTCGTCGCCTGCAGGATGTCCCAGCGGCCGCCGTAGTTCGCGGCGATCGTCAGGGTCAGGCGGGTGTTGCGCGCCGTCTTGGTTTCGGCGCGGCGGATCAGTTCGCGGATGCGCGGCTCGAAGCGCTCGAGATCGCCGATCACCCGCAGGCGGATTCCGTTCGCATGCAGCTTGCCGATCTCGCGCTCGAGCGCGGTGATGAACAGCCGCATCAGGAACGACACTTCGTCGTTCGGCCGGCGCCAGTTTTCCGAACTGAACGCGAACAGCGTCAGGTATTCGACGCCGGCGCGCGCGCAACCTTCGACCACTGCCCGCACGGCATCCACGCCGCGGGTGTGCCCCGCGACGCGCGGCAAGCGGCGTTCGGTCGCCCAACGGCCGTTGCCGTCCATGATGATCGCGATATGACGCGGCACGGCGCCGACGTCAGGCACGCGAACGGTAGAGCTGGTATAGGTCATGGCCGTTGAGACAGTAATGCGGGAAGAAGGCGGCGCGCGAGGACGGTCGTCAGACCGTCATGATCTCGGCTTCCTTGCTCTGCACGAGCTTGTCGACCTCGGCAACGTGCTTGTCCGTCAGCTTCTGCACCTCGTCGCTCGCACGGCGCTCGTCGTCTTCCGAGATTTCCTTGTCCTTCACGAGCTTCTTCAGCGCTTCGTTCGCGTCGCGGCGCAGGTTGCGGATCGCGACCTTGGCCGTTTCGCCTTCGCTCTTGACCACCTTGGTCAGCTCGCGGCGGCGCTCTTCCGTCAGCGCCGGCATCGGCACGCGGATCAGGTCGCCGGCCGTTGCCGGGTTCAGGCCGAGATCGGCTTCGCGGATGGCCTTCTCGACCTTCGCGACCATGTTCTTTTCCCACGGCTGCACGCCGATCGTGCGTGCGTCGACGAGCGTCAGGTTCGCAACCTGCGAGATCGGCACCATCGAGCCGTAGTAGTCGACCTGCACGTGATCGAGCAGACCGGTATGCGCACGGCCCGTGCGGATCTTCGCCAGATCGTTCTTGAACGCTTCGATCGAGCGCTGCATCTTCTGCTCTACGCCCTTCTTGACATCAGCGACACTCATTTCAACCTCCGAACCTTCAAACCTTCAAAGAACGCGGGCCCCGCCCGGCGCGCCACGCGCCGCGGCCGACGACCCACGCCGCTTGCCCGCATCCGCGGGAGTTTACACGTGGACGAGCGTACCTTCGTCCTCGCCCAGCACGATACGCTTGAGCGCGCCCGGCTTGTTGATCGAAAACACGCGAATCGGCAGCTTCTGGTCGCGGCACAGCGCGAAGGCCGTCGCGTCCATCACCTGCAGATTGCGGCTGATCGCCTCGTCGAAGCTGATCGTCGTGTAGCGCGTGGCCGACGGATCCTTCTTCGGATCGGCAGAATATACGCCATCGACCTTGGTCGCCTTCAGCACGACCTCGGCGCCCACTTCCGAACCGCGCAGCGCGGCGGCCGTGTCCGTCGTGAAGAACGGGTTGCCCGTGCCGGCCGCGAAGATCACGACCTTGCCTTCCTCGAGCTGGCGGATCGCGCGGGGCCGGATGTACGGCTCGACGACCTGGTCCATGCGCAGCGCGGACTGCACGCGCGCGACGATGCCGGCGTGGCGCATCGCATCCTGCAGCGCCAGCGCGTTCATCATCGTCGCCAGCATCCCCATGTAGTCGGCCGTCGCGCGGTCCATGCCGGCCGCACCGCCCGCGACACCGCGGAAAATGTTACCGCCGCCGATCACGACCGCGAGCTGCGTACCGAGACGCACGACTTCGGCGATATCGGCCACCATCCGTTCGATCGTCGCGCGATTGATGCCGAAGGCATCGTCGCCCATCAGCGCTTCGCCGGAGAGTTTGAGGAGGACGCGTTTATAGGCATTGGACATAGGGGCTTCCGAGCGACGAGAGGATGACAACCACGAACTGTAGGGGCGAAATACTGATTCGGGCAAGCGCCGACGGTCGGACCGGGTTTCCCGGCCGGCCGGCGGCGCCGCCCGGGGGCGGGGGGGGGGGCCCGCCCGGGGGGGGGGGGGGGGGGGGGGGGGGGGGGGGGGGGGGTGTGGGGGGGGGGGGGGGGGGGGGGGGGGGGGGGGGGGGGGGGGGGGGGGGGGGGG